>JBPOFE010000080.1:0-15438 GCA_051252035.1 Sulfitobacter sp. | reverse complement strand
GGGTTGGCGCTGCTCCAATCTGGCGACATGGTGCGCATTGATTTGAATACATGCAGCGCCGATATGTTGGTGCCGCTGGATGAATTGGCCAAACGTGCCCGCGATCTGCTGGCAGCTGGTGGCTATGGCGTTCCAGAAAGCCAGACCCCTTGGCAGGAATTGTTTCGCGAAAAGGTTGGGCGGTTCGATGAGGGTATGATTTTGGACGGCAGCGATAAATATCAAGACATCGCCCGCAAAAGCATGCCGCGCGACAGTCATTAGATTCAGGAGAGGACAGGCACGTGAAACTTGTACGTTATGGAGAGATGAGCGCAGAAAAACCCGGTCTGATGGATGGTGATATCCTGCGCGACCTGTCGGCACATGTGGATGACTTCAACGGGGCCACCCTAGACGATGCAACCCTGAACCGTCTGCGCGCGATTGATCCCGCCACCTTGCCAGCAGTCACCGGCAATCCCCGTTTCGGGCCTTGTGTCGGCAACATCGGCAAGTTTCTGTGCATCGGTTTGAACTACTCCGATCACGCCGCTGAGGCGGGCATGGCGATCCCCGAACATCCTATTTTGTTCTTCAAAGCCACCTCTGCTGTTGTCGGTGCTAATGATGATGTGGTCATGCCACGTGGATCCACCCAGACCGATTGGGAGGTCGAGTTGGGCGTGGTGATCGGTAAAGCCGCAAAATACGTGGCCCGCGAAAATGCGCTGGATCATGTCGCAGGATATTGCGTGGTCAATGATGTCAGTGAACGGCACTTTCAGACCCAATTGACCGGGCAATGGACCAAGGGCAAATCCTGCGACACATTTGGGCCGACAGGGCCGTGGCTGGTGACCCGTGATGAAGTGCCAGACCCGCAGAACCTTGCCATGTCGTTGGATGTAAACGGCAAACGGATGCAGACCGGGAACACCTCGACGATGATCTTTGGGGTGGCCGAAATCATCGAACATCTGAGCAGTCTAATGACCCTGCACCCCGGTGATGTGATCACCACGGGTACGCCGCCGGGCGTTGGGATGGGGATGAAACCTGACCCGGTTTACCTCAAGGTTGGCGATGTGATGGAGCTTACGATTGAAGGGCTTGGCCAGCAACGGCAAGCGGTGAAACAGGACGCTTGAATCGCCTCAGGCAAAGCTGCGGATGGTCTCGATTGCGCCAGCTAAGGTTTTGCCGTCCGGGTCTTGCAAGGCGGCTTCTATCAACCGCTCCACCCAATCGGCGGCGTCCTTGCGGCCTTTTACCAATTCAGCCGCATTTGTGACCGTATCAAATTTCGATAAACCGCGGGCATGGGTGTCTGAATACCCTTTGACCAAACGACGGCATTTCAACAGCGCGACCGACAACGCATAATCATCTTGCAGCGGTTGTAAACTGCGGTCCAGCCATGCGTCCAAATGGGCCATTTCAACCGTATGCCGCCGGGTGCGCAGCCGATAACTTTTTAAGCCGCCCAAGATATGCAGCAGCAAAAATGCAGGCAGTGTGTCGGTGCGCAGCCGCCTGCCCTTACCAAACCAGCGTCCCAACTGTGCCATACGTTTTGGGTTCGCCTCAATCCGCGCGCCCAGTTTTGCAGGCAACATCCCGGCGATCTCTTCAGCGCGAGGGTGGAAGAATTCGGTTAGCTGGATCAATTGACCACCCAGCGCTGCCATTTCCTGTCTGATGCGCGCAAACCGCGGACGGCGCGTTTTCAAATCCGCCACCCGAATGATGTCATCATAGGCCATCGCATTGGCGATATATTTTGCAGCCGTCTGGCTAAGCTGCCAATTATGCGCCGCGGTGTCCTGCGCAATGATATCTTCCAATCGATTCAGATAGTCACTGCCATAGCTGCAATCCTGAAAATCCACGACCTTACGCAAACCCGCATTTGTCATCGCACGCACCGGTTCCGGCAAGCGTTCAACACGCCTTAGCAATACCTGCCATTTGTCCAGTTTATCGGCGGGACCTGTGATGCGGGAATTTTGAGGTGGCGCCACCTCATCGGCTGTCACACCTACAACAGCCGCCTCAAATCCCGCCGCAAACGCCCGCAACGAAGCCTCAACACCTTTGCCGCTTGCGCGGATCGCATCCTCATATGCAGCACGCTTGAACGGCAAGGCCCCCGACCCTGCCAAGGCCCCGAACAGCGACGCCGAAATCACCGATCCTTGGTCAATCGCCAGCCTGTCCATATCCGCCAATATCAGTTTCTGCGCAGCGATTTCCGCAGCAGCGCGGACCTCATCCGCATCGGCAATCCCATCGCCCGGCGCGCTCTTTTCTGACACAGCTAATGCCCGATGGGTTGACCCGATCAAGGTCGTGCGGTCTGGCGTCACAAATCCCCGCATCACCGCGCGACCCACTTCCATCATTTCCGCAGCAATCAGGATATCGACGTCACCCGCCGATGGGGCCAGCGCAAAAACGGGTTGTTGGTCACTGCCCGCCGTCATCTCAACATAGTATATCGTCGCCCCGGTACGCTGCGCGACACCGGCGACTGATGTTGCTTGCACCGCGTATCCTTGAGCGCGCGCCATCGCTTCGATCCAACCTGTGAGCACCCCACCGCCCTGCCCGCCCACGGCCATGACGGCGACTTTAATGATCTCGTCAACGCGTGCGTCCGAGGTGTTTTGCGGCAAGGTCAGGTTCACGGCGCGACCCCATCAACGCGCAGACGTCTGGCGTCACGGCGGGCTTGCAGCCAGTTGATTATCTTTGTTCGCATTCCCGCACGCCATGTCTCAAACCCTCCCGGATTATGCACCACATCGGAGCGATAAAATGACGGACACAGCACCGCCGCATCCGCGACCTCGCCACAATTGCCACAGCCCACACAGGTCTGATCAATATGCGCCACCGGATCATCGCGCAGCGGATCATCCAACCGTTTCAACGACAACGACGGGCACCCCGACAACCGGATACAGGCGTGATCGCCAGTGCAAATATCGGCATCGACGCCAAAGCGCGGAATGTCCACGCGCCGTCCTTCCTTGATTGCCTTGTTGCGGATCGGTTTTTCCCGCCGCTGTTTGTTCAGCATACATTCGGACGAGGCGACGATCACCTTTGGACCCTTGAAATCTGTTGTCAGCGCCTCGTGCAGCACCGCGCGAACCTTGCCGACATCATAGGTATGATCAATCTGGCGAATCCATTCGACTCCGACCCCCTTGAGCGCTGCAGAGATCGGGTTACCCGTGTTCTTGGTCGCGTTTTTACTACGGGACGACAGAACATCCTGCCCGCCTGTCGCGGCAGAATAGTAATTATCGACAATGACCGCGACGGAATCGGATTTGTTGAACACCATGTTCCCGATCGAGGAGCTGAGACCGTTGTGCCAAAACCCGCCATCGCCAAGGATTGAAATCGCGCGGCGTTCGCCCCCGCCATCGAAAGCTGCATTTGACGCGGGGCCAAGGCCGTAGCCCATTGTTGCGCCGCCAATCTCAAACGGGGGGAGTGAAGCAAACAGGTGACACCCGATATCCCCGGTGATCTGGTGTTTACCCAGCTCTTGTTCCGTCAGTTTCATCGCGGCAAAGATAGGTCGTTCCGGGCAGCCGGTGCAAAACCCCGGCGGGCGGATCGGCACGGTCTTAGATAGGTCAGGGATTGCTGGCGGTTCATCATTTGGCGCGCGCACCTTGTCGGGCAACATGTCAGGTGCGGCGGCTTTTAGAAATCCAGTGACGCCGTCCAACATGACTTGGCCCGTGTATTCGCCCGCCATCGGCAACACGTCTTTGCCATAGAGTTTTAACCGACGACCCGCTTTGTATAAGAACGATCCAAGGTGCTGTTCAATGTGGTCCGGCTGCCCCTCTTCCACGACCAAAATATGATCTTTGCCTTCGCAGAACGCGTCAAATTCGTCTCTAATCAGCGGATATGTGACATTCAGCACATAAAGCGGCACATCGGTATTGCCATATAGATCCGCCAGGCCCAGCCGCTGCAATGCGCGGATCAGACCGTTGTACATGCCACCTTGCACCACAATACCCAGCTTGGCCTTTTCAGGTCCAAACACCTCGTTCAGCTTGTTCTCAACAATGAACTTTTCAGCGGCTGGCCAACGGTTTTTGACTTTGTCCTGTTCGTGCAGATAGCTCATCGGGGGCAGTACAACGCGATTGAAATCGCTTTGCGGATTCGCTACCGCATCGCGCACGGTCAGTGGCGGCGGTACATTATCGCGGCAGGTAAACGAGCCAGTTACATGGCATGATCTGATCCGTACCATTAGCATCACCGGCGTGTTGCTGGCCTCGCTCAACTCAAAACCATCCTTAACCGCCTTGGTGATGCTGGGCAGGTTGGGCCGGGGGTCAAGCATCCAGAACTGTGACTTCATCGCAAAGGCGTGGCTACGCTCCTGCATGATGCTGGAGCCTTCGCCGTAATCCTCACCCACGATCACCAGCGCGCCACCATTCACGCCGGATGACGATAGATTAGCCAGCGCGTCGGAGGCCACATTGACACCTACCGGGCCTTTGAACGTCACTGCGCCACGGATCGGGTAATGCACGGAAGCCGCCAACATTGCTGCAGCGGCGGCCTCTGACGCGTTGGCCTCGAACCGTACGCCGAGTTCGCCCATTAAATCCTGAGCATCGGCCAGCACATCCATCAAATGCGAAATGGGCGCACCCTGATAGCCACCGACATACCCGACGCCGTTTTCCAACAGCGCCTTGGTGATTGCCAGAATGCCCTCGCCCGTGAACACCTCACCTTTGCCTTTGCGCAGGTGCTCTACCTCGGCTTTGAAGGAACGTTCGGCCATCCCTGCCCCTCTTAAAAGTCGTGCTTGCGAATGTTGCGCAGCATGGTTTTAAGGGTCTCGACAAAGGCATGTTTCTGGTCGTCGTTGATGCCTTTGAACATCGCCTCATAGGCTTGGCTCATGTGCGGCCATAGGCGGTCATAAGCCTCGCGGCCAAGCGGTGTCAGGAAAACCCGCGTGGCGCGGCTGTCCAACTCATCGGTTTCCCGGCGGATCAAACCATCGTGGCTAAGCGCGTCTAATGCCCTGCTTAGGGTTGATTGTTGCACCACGGCATAGACGGCAAGTTCCCGGATCAGGATGCCGTCAATCGTGGACAAAACCGCCAACGACCGCATCTGCGGCGTCGTCAGCCCCAGTGCGGCCATTTCGGTTTGCAACGCGGCATTATAACGCCCGATGATCCGGTTCATCAGATAGGGCGCAAAGTTTTCAAGCCCCATTTCAGCCAACCGAATGTCGGAGGCCGTTGGAATATCTGCTTGATCGGTCATATGCGCGCCCTGACCTGAGTTCAGTCTTTTGGCACCAACGCGAGTGCGCGGATCGGGCTGCCAGTGCCGTTCTCAATCTTGAGTGGTGCGGCAATTAGAATCGCGCCCTTGGCAGGCAATTTGTCGAGATTGGCAAGGCTTGCCAGCCCAAAACAATTGTCGCGGTGCAAAAGGTTGTGCGCGGGGTATGGTGGGTCCATCCCGCCTGCCTGACCCGCATCGGTGCCAATGCATTGGGTGCCCCAGCCGACGATCTTTTTCGACAGCAGATATTCAATCGCATCGGGGGTCGGCCCCGGTGAATGCGGCCCGGTGTCGTCAGCGTTCAGGAACTTGTCTTCATCATCCACGCGACTGTCCCAATCAGTGCGCATGACCACCCATTCGCCTTCACCTATCTCGCCATAGACTTCTTCCCATTCCTTGATGCCCTTGGCGGTCAAAAGATAATCTGGGTCTTCTTGCGTTTGTTCAGAACAATCAATCACATTTACGGGTGCGATCAGACGTTGCACGTCGAGCTTATCGGTATAGCCGTCCTCGTAATCCTTGCCCGTGATCCAGTGATGCGGCGCGTCGAAATGGGTGCCGGAATGCTCGCCAAGTTTTAGCCAGTTCCATGCGAAAAATGGGCCGTCATTATCGTATTCAGAAATCTTGTGAATCTCGACTTTTGGCGTGTTTTTGGCAAAGTCTGGCGGCAGTTGTAAAATTGGTGTGTTGGGACCAAGTACCCCGGAACAATCGACTACTTCCACGCCACCTGAAGCCAGCATCGCACCTAGGTTTTTAACTATGTTTGCAGCGCTCATATCGTTCACTCCCTAAAACGGCGCGATGGGCCTCGCGCGGAAATTGATGGGGTGATGCTAGACAAGATTATATGCGTTTGCAAATATCTTTGTTAAGCACGTAAAGAGATTTGGAGCAAAGTGGCAAAGCCATACGACGATAGAGCAGCGCCTCCAGCATCGCGGATTGAATCCCAATGTCCCCGGTGACAAAGCTGCAAACCTCAGCCATAGTTCGATCTGTAATTTGACGACCTTAGTCTTTCCGTCCCTTATTTCAGAGCCTCACATGCGCCCAAGTTCTTTTATCGCTGCTTTTTTTGCCCTCCTTTTGATCCCAGCCACCGCCATAGCCCAAGAGGTCGGTGTGGCGGATAACCCACCTGATATGGCGCAGATTGAAGAGGCGTGGCAGCAAGGTGATTTTGAACTGGTTCGCGCCGGGCTGGAACACTTGGCGACGACAACCAATTCCGCATTGGTGCAATACCGATATGGCCGGGTATTATTGGAAGGGCGTGGTGGTGATCAGGATATAGATGCAGCTGTTGAATGGCTGCAAAAGGCCGTTGATCAGAACCATGCCGAGGCTGCGGCGTTATTGGCGAAAATCTATCTGAGCGAATTTGATCAGGACAAAAAACTCAAGACTCAACGCGATCCGGAACGTGCCGCTGATTTGCTGAACCTGTCAGCGACCCTTGGGTTTGCCGAGGGGCAATACCAATTGGCACGGCTTTATGATGCCGGGTTGGGGGTGCCACGCGATGGCAAATCTGCGTTTCGTTGGTTGCTGGCGGCAGGACAACAACAGCATGTTAAGGCCCAATTTGCATTGGCGGGGGCCTATTCTAAGGGCCGAGGAACAGAACAGGATTTGGAGCAGGCAATCAGCTGGCTGACGGCTGCGGCAGACAACGGACACGCAATGGCGCTGATTTCTTTGGCGCGGGCGCATGAAACCGGGAACGGTGTAGAGAAGTCCATGCCACAAGCCATGGACCTATATCGCCGCGCCGCCGAAGGCGGGATGGTGGCAGCACAGCGTGTTCTTGGGTCGCGATTGTTGTCGGGCGCTGACGGTGTCACGCAGGATGTGAATGAAGGATTGCAATGGCTGCTTGCCGCAGCCAAAGGGCGCGACCCAGAGGCAATGAACAGGTTGGCGCGTGCCTATGTTACGGGCACGGGCGTGGAACAATCTGATACAGAGGCGGCCGTTTGGTTTCAGCGGGCGGCGCAATATGATCATGGGTTGGCAAAGACATCATTGGCCGCAATGTACGAGGTCGGGCGCGGGGTTGAGACAGATTTTGATGAGGCCATAAGGCTTTATCAACAAGCACTTACTATTCCCGATGGCAACGGTGCCGCCGCGCGTCTGGGCCAGCTTGCTGCAGACGGTGCGTTGGACGGGCGCTTTGCCCCGCAACGCATGGTGCCTTGGGCGCTGGCCGCATTTCAGGTTGGATCAACGGATGCGGAAACATGGCTTTTGGGGCAAGCTGATGCTGGGTTACGCGATGCGCAGTCCGGTCTGGCCGCCCTTTATCTGGCGAACCCGGACACCGCAGCCAAAGGTGCTGAGTTGTTGCAAAAAGCTGCCAAAGCTGGCGATGCCGCGGCCGGGCAACGCTTGGGCCATTTGTATATGACCGGTGAACATGTGCCGTTGGATTATATTGCGGCCCACCAATGGTTCAACATTGCCGCCACACTGGGCCAGCCCGAAGCGATCGAACTACGTGAAACTGTTACGGCGCTGATGACCCCTGATCAGATTGCCGAAGCGCAGGCATTGGCCCGAGATTGGTTTGCTCATGATCAACCACAGCCGCCTGCGACGGTGCAAACGGCGACGGAGGTGCCAGAGACCGCGACCACAGCGGAGGATCGCAACTGATGCGGGTCACTTGGCTAATCCTATCATTGCTGCTGGCGTTCGCGGCCCCGTTAGCTGCGCAAACTACTGACCTTAATGATTTGCGCGCCCGCGCTGAGACCGGCGATGTAGAAGCGCTTTTGGCCTTGGCCCAAGCCTTTCATGAAGGGGCTGGTGTCACGCAGAACTATGCGCAGGCTGCACTTTGGGCCGAACAAGCCGCTAACCAAGGTGATGCAACTGCACAAAACCTGCTTGGCCGCTACGCTTACGAAGGATTGGGTGCGGAACGTAATCAGCAAGCCGCCGTTGCATGGTTGCGCGCTGCCGCTGATCAAGGTGATCCGCAACATATCTATGATCTTGGTGTTGCGCTTGAGCAAGGCGCCGATGGCAGCAGTGATCCGGAGGCCGCTGCGCGTGCATATGAGGCTGCTGCGGCGCTTGGCCATCTGGATGCGCTTGTGTCGCTTGGAACCATGGCACAAACCGGGAGCGGCATGGCGCAGGATTATGACCGCGCCCGCACGCTTTTTGAACAGGCGGCCAATCAGGGCCATGCCCGTGCGCAGAATAATCTGGGTCTGCTTTATGTCCGTGGTAGCGGGGTCGAACAAGATTACGAGCGCGCAGCATCCCTTTTCACTGCTGCGGCGGAACAAGGGCTCAAACCGGCAATGCGAAATCTTGGCGTGATGTATGCGAATGCTTTTGGTGTTCCCCTTGATGAAGCACGGGCGGCAGACCTTTACCGCGCGGCAGGTGGCTCATCTGAAACCGAAGGTGCCTCTGCGCAGAACAATGCCGGAGCGGACCTGATCTATGACGCGCGCCTGCAACCCCTGCCTGAAGACATGGTCGAATTGGAGCAACAGGCCGCGAGCGGTGATCCGGTTGCACAGTTTCAACTGGGTTGGGGCCTGATGAACAGCCCCGCGCCCAGCCACGAAGACATGGCGCGTGCTGCCACCCTGTTCGCGGCAGCCGCACGGGCCGGTCATGCACCGGCGATGGTCAATCTGGGGGTGATGTATTTTCAGGGGCGCGGCGTTGCACAGGACTATGTGCTGGGTCAGATGTGGCTGACACGCGCGGCTGGTTCAGGGCTGCCCGAGGCACGAAACGCGCTGAACTATCATGCGGATTTGCCGACTCCGGCACAGATTAACCAAGCTCAGGAGCTGGCCCGGAGAACTCAAATGCAGCAGTAATGCGCTGCGCATCGGTTTTCTACCACTGGTTGGTGGGGAAGTTTTACCTTCCGAAATTAGCACAAATGCTCTATATTAACCTAATTATTAATAGAATCTGCGGGTTCGTGGTGGCCTTTGTGCTTGGTACATTAACCATTTCATCACGCCCCAGAAAAAGAGTTTTGAAGCAATGTCGATTTTTACAAACCTTCGTTTTCTCGCATTTGTTGCGATCACTGCGGCTTCACCAGCTTATGCCGCAGATCCGATGGAACAGCATAATTCAAACGCGTTCTGGTTCGAAAATTGGATTGGTCTTTCAAATGCGACACTCAAAGTTTCTGCGCCCAATGGCCAGTTGACCGAAGTATTTGCGGCAAGTGGCACACCGGTTTTCGAACTGGAGGGACGTGAAGTATTGGACGGTGCTTACCGATATGAACTCACGGCTGCGACCGAAGAAAAGGTGAAGATTATTAACCAAGTCGACAACGGTCGTGGTGATGACCAATCAGAAACGATCGCCAAACCCTACAATCTCAATGGTGTCTTCTTCGTATCACGGGGCGTCATCATCAAACCAGCCGAAGAAAAAGAAGAAGGAAGCGACGGGTAACGCCCCGCTTTCAAAACATAAACATAAAGAGGATCGCTTCTGATCTCGAACGACACGGAGAATACAAAATGAATATCACAAACAAATTTCTTATTTCAGGCGCCAGTGCCCTTGGTTTGATGGCCGGATCAGCTTGGGCTGACCAAGTCATCGCGGATGACCTCATTGTTCAGGGCTCCATTTGCGCGGGTCAAGACTGTGTAAACGGCGAAAGCTTTGGTTTTGACACCCTGCGCCTCAAAGAGAACAACCTGCGTATCAAGGCACAGGATACATCCAATTCGGCGTCTTTCCCGAGCAGAGACTGGCAGATTACCTTTAACGACAGCTCAAACGGTGGCGCTAACAAGTTCGCGATTGATGATATCGACGGCGGTCGGACCCCTTTCACGATCGAAGCAGGTGCACGTACGAACGCGCTTTATGTTGATGATGGTGGGCGCATCGGTGTTGGCACGGCAGCTCCGGTTGTTAATCTTCATGTCGTAACCGGCAACACCCCGACACTGCGTCTCGAACAGGATGGTTCAAGTGGTTTCACTGCACAGACCTTTGATGTGGCGAGCAACGAGGCAAACTTTTTCATTCGTGATGTGACCAATGGTAGCCAACTGCCATTCCGCATTCAGCCCGGTGCAGACACCAACTCACTGTATATCGCAAACGACAACGATATTGGTTTGGGCACAACCACGCCAGACGGCTCGCTGCACATTTTGCGGTCCAGCGGCACAAACGTCGATATCGTGATGGAAGAGACGGGTGGGTCAACCTGGACCCTGCGGAACAATGAGGCCACGGGCCGCATGACGTGGACCAACGGGACGACAACACCTTTCAAAATGTCTCCGACAGCTGTTGAGAACCTGTTCCGCGTTGGCATTACCGCCAACAACGAAGTTGATATTAACGGCACGTTGAAGGTGTCCAATACCTGTATGGAAATCGATAACCTGGCCTGCACCTTCTCAGTCGGTGGTGTGGCCTGCGCAGTGGCGGCCTGCCCTTAAAGGTCTGACCCTGTTTTTAAAATTGCGACAACAGCCCGGCACATATCGGGCTGTTGGTATTTCAGATTTATTGCCAGCACGCCATATTTTTAGGCTGAACCAAAAGAGCGTATTTATTAATCTTAAGGAGAGTGAAAAATGAATATCAAACACAAAATTTTTGCCGCTGGGGTCAGCGCTCTAAGCATCATGGCCGGGTCGGCATCGGCACAAGACCTCATCGTTGATGGGTCGCTCTGTGTGGGCTTCGATTGTGTGGCTGGTGAAAGCTTTGGCTTTGACACGATCCGCCTGAAAGAAAACAACCTACGTATTAAGGCACAGGATACATCCATTGCTGCGTCTTTCCCAAGCAGAGACTGGCAGATCACCTTTAACGACAGTAGTAATGGTGGTGCCAACAAATTCGCTATTGATGATATCGACGGCGGGCGCACGCCTCTTACCATTATCGCAGGTGCGAGGACCAATGCTGTTTTTGTCGATAGCCAAGGAGATGTCGGATTTGGCACCGGCGCCCCTGCCGTGACATTGCATGCAGTAGAAGGCGATTCGCCTACCTTGCGTTTGGAACAAGATGGATCAAGCGGCTTTCAGGCTCAGACGTGGGATTTGGCCGGTAACGAAACCAACTTCTTTGTCCGTGACGTTACCAACGGCAGCAGGCTACCTTTGCGGATCAGACCAGGTGCGCCGACGAGTTCCATTGATATTGCGGCCGATGGTGATGTAGGTATTGGTGAAAGCAGTCCAGACGGCGCATTGCACATTAAGCGTTCCAGCGGCACGAACGTTGATATCGTGATGGAAGAAGTTAGCGGTACAACGTGGACCCTGCGGAACAATGAGGCCACGGGCCGCATGACGTGGACCAACGGCGCAACAACACCGTTCAAAATGGGCCCAACGGCCGTTGAGAACCTGTTCCGGGTTGGCATTACCGCAAACAACGAAGTTGATATTAATGGTAACCTCATAATCGACGGCACCGTAACGACCACCGGCCCGACCTGTGCTGCGGGTTGTGATGCGGTGTTTGGTGCGGATTACGAGCTTCCCACAATCGGGGATCATTTTGCGAAAACTACCGAACTTGGGTACCTGCCAAATGTGGGTCCAACATTGCCAGGCGTACCTGTGAACCTTGCTGAAAAGATGGGCGGCATCCTTAACGAGCTTGAGCATGCACACATTTTCATCGCTGAGTTGAATGGCCGTATTTCGCAGCTCGAAAGCCAGCTTGCAGATCGTTAAGCGGCTAAGATATTGGAGACGCCCGGCACGTGTTGCTGGGCGTTTTTTATTGAGATACCCATAGTTTCATGCTGGAAAACCCAATGCAGAGATCAGATTTTTTCTGGCTCCACATCAAGAAATGTGGAGGTGGCTCTGTTCGTCAGGCGTTGGCCCCTGCCTACCAACAGGCTGAACGTGTCAAACAACCTGTTAATTTCATCCAGTCGGCCCCGTCAGTTTGGAACGACATCTTAAATAACTTCCGAATGCCGCTTGGCCCCTATCAATTTCGCCGCGCTCTGTTTGCGAAACGGTATCTTTATATAGGACCCGGTGAATGGGATGGCATGCTGCGCTTTGCTTTTACCCGGAGTCCTATAGAACGCGCCGTAAGTGCGTTTTTTTACCTTAGCGAAACTCGCAACTACAACCTTGGCTTTCCACAGGTACTTGCCGCACAGGGCAAAACCATGCCGGATGCGACAGATAAACGCTTTGATATCTTTCTAGATATGGTGGAACAATCATTGGCCTCCGCAACGTTTGATGGGCCGCTGAATCTGCATTTTTCCACGCATGTTGCGCCAATTTGGGGTGACGTCACGGATGAAGAGGGCAACATTCTTCTCAGTCATCTTTTTAGGCTGGAAGATTTTCGCGCTGCAATTGGCTGGGTCCGTTTGCAACACGGTTTGCCCGCCCTGCCCCTTGATGCGTTACCTGTAAAAAACCAACGCAATGCAACGTTCAATTATACGCCGACTTCATCGCAGCGGGATCGCATTACATCGCTTTATCCCAATGATTTCGAACTTTATGAGACCTCACTGACCCCGGTACAGCTATAGCGTCAATCGAGTGTCCGTAATATGATTTGTTTGAAGATGCCATCCGAGAAAGAAACTTCGACCAATGCGTGAATACCCAACGTGCAGTCCAGAGAATCCAGTGCCAGTACGGCCCATTAGCTTTGTCTGCGTGCGCTTTAGCGCCGAGATTGATCATAACCTTCTCAAGTCAAGCTGCGTCCACGATCCGATGAACCAACTTATAGTTGTCGACAACACCCAGAACCTGTTCTTTCCCAACCTAAGCGCGGCGTTGCTTGCTGGGATCGCGCGCGCGGAACATGATCTCATCGCTTTGGTTCACGAGGATGTGTTTTTGGTCGACAACTGGCAGTCCCAATTTGAGGCGTCATTGGGAAAACTTGAAGCCGAGCATCCGGATTGGGGTTTGGTTGGATCAGTTGGATGGACTGCAGATGAAAAGATTCAGGGTCATTGGAGCGATCCGCACAGGCCGCATCCGGTCGATACGTTTTGCGAAAAGCACTTTTGCGCAGTTGCGCGGCTTGATGAGCAGATCCTCGTACTACGGCGTGAGGGCGATATACGCCCAGATCCGGAATTGCCAACCATACACCAACTTGGCATCGACCTCGTGCATCAGCAAAAAGCAAAGCAACCTAGCACCTTTGCGATCAACGCCCCAACCATCCATAAATACGCGGACGCCCAAGGGCGGCTTATCCAAACCAAGGATGACAGCACCAAGATCAAGGCGCGCAGTTCAATCAGTTTCAAAGCAGAATATAATGTGGCTCAAACGTATGTTGATCATAAGCATGGCCTGAGCCGTGTTGAGTTGCCACACGACCCTTACGCCACACTGACACTGGAACAGCAGGCCATTCTTGATGCGCCTTTGCTGATGCTTGGTCGAGGTGGCGGCGGGACACGGCTGGTGTCTTTGCTTGCCCAAGATTGTGAGCTTTTTCTGGGTAACGACGTGAACAAAAGTGGCGATTGCATGGATATGATCCCGACGCTTTACAGGTCAGTGCTGCGGCATCTGCACTGCGTTGATGTGTGGTCTAAGTCAGTGATCGTTGCCGATATTCGCAGCGCCGCCGTTCAAATGCTTGAGGCGGCGGGTTGGCCCAAAAACTGGGGTTTCAAATCACCCGAAAGCGTGCTGATCCTTGAGCACATCCGTGCAGCATTTCCGAACGCTCGCTATGTTCATTTCCATCGCAAGCCAGAAAGTACCGTCTTTCGGCGCAGTCATATGACCGCCCGCTTTGACAACGAAATTGGCCGCGCGGCAATCCCGGCAGCTTATGACCATTTGGGTATACCGCGCGCGCAGATACTCAAAGACAATACTTTGCTTCACATGGCTGCAACCACACGCCATCAGAATGACTTGATCGCCGCGCATCTTTCCACCTTGCCCCCTGAGGACCATGTAACCTTGAGCTTTGAACAAACGCTCGCTGAACCAAAAGAAGTTTTGGCAAAATTTGCAGAGTTTGCGAAGCTGACACCTAAGCACCATGCGATCGTTGACGCGGTGAACCAAGATCGCGCGGTGAGTAAAATGAACAACTATACTGAAAGCGAAGTGGCTCAGGTTTTGGAGTTATTGCACCGAAGCATCTAACAGTCGGAAATACTTAAATGTCTTCTATTGTCGTCCCCCCATTTGAAAAGCGGTTTTTGTTGTCCGCCTTGATTGTGCTCGTGCTCGCTTTCCTCTTCTGGACCGGGTCGCGCTATCCTGCGCTTGATGAAAAGGCGATGATGTCAGGCGCCATCCAGCTTGAGGATTCACTCAGCTTTGAGGCCAAGTATCCGCTTACCGATGATATGAACATTGCTGAACGGGTGTTCTGGTCGACGCTCAACTGGATCAACACCAACAAGAAAGGTATGACATTTGGTGTGCTTTTCGCCGCTGCGTTCCTGACCGCAGCGAGCTATTTACGCATCCGCAGTTTCACGGGAGGCTTTGCCAATTCCATGCTGGGTATGGCGATCGGCACACCGCTTGGAGTCTGCGTCAATTGTGCCGCACCGATTGCCAAGGGCATGTATTCCGCTGGGTTGCGCGCAGAAACCACGCTGTCGGCAATGATCGCCTCGCCGACGCTCAATATCGTGGTGCTGACCATGAGCTTTTCACTGCTGCCGTTTTACATGGCCGCGACCAAGATTGGGTTGTCGTTGCTGATTATTCTTGTCGTGGTACCATTGATCTGCGCCCGGCTGCCCGTGCGCGAAATTGCACCACAGACGCCTGACACGGCGGCGACCTGTGACATTGAGTTTGGTCAAACCGCGAAACCGGAAAACATATTTCAGGCGATTTGGGGTGTGTTTGTCACCTACCTGAAGAACCTGTGGTACATTATCAAGCTCACCGTCCCGCTGATGTTATTGGCCGGCTTCTTGGGCGCGCTTGTTGCGACGTTTCTTCCTCAGGACCTGATCCTTGGGCTGCCGTTTTCGATATGGGCGTTGCTTCTGATCGCGCTGGTTGGGGTGTTCCTGCCGGTGCCGATTGCCTTTGATGTGGTGATGGCTGGGGCGCTTTTGGGTTTGGGTCTGACCCAAGG
>JBPOFE010000008.1:0-39579 GCA_051252035.1 Sulfitobacter sp. | reverse complement strand
CCGAATACACCCGGCTTATCGCACCTATTCAAATGGCACCACGCATGGTGGCGCGCCGCGATAGGGTGCGGGATGTGGCGTTTGAAGTGGGCGACCGTGTATTCCTGATGTTTGGATCTGCCTGCCGAGATGAGGATCATTTTGAAAACGCCGATCAATTCGATCTATCCCGCAACACATCCCCTGCCATTCCCTTTGGCGCGGGCCCACATTTCTGCGCCGGGGCCGCCGCCGCCCGCGCGCTGGTGGCGGGATACGCGGTGCCGATGATACTCAGACGCTTCCCAAACCTTCACCTGACTGGCCCCGCACCCTTCCACGGCTGGGCCTTTCGTGGACCCACATCGGTGCCTGTGGCATGGTGACCCCTTCTTTCCATTCACCCTTTCTTAAATACCGCTGCACGGCGCTTGCCCCCCGCGCGATCGCCCCCATATTAACACCATGATCCGCGTCCTCCCTATTCTTTTAGCTGTGCTCTATGGCCTTGCCATGTATCGGTTTTCCGCATGGCGCACCGCCAAGGAGTTGGATGCAAAATCCACCCCGCTGATGGACCCTGCGCTGAAAGACATGAGCGACAAGATGGCCACCGCCCTCGATCTGCCGCGCATCAAGGTGAATATCTATGAGATTGACCCGGTGAACGGTCTGGCCGCGCCTGATGGCCGGATTTTCATCACCCGTGGGTTCTACAACAAATTCAAAGCGGGCGACGTCAGTGCCGAAGAACTCGCCAGCGTGATAGCGCACGAATTGGGACATGTGGCACTGGGCCATTCACGGCGCCGGATGATTGATTTCTCCGGCCAAAACGCAATGCGCACGGTGCTGGCGATGGTGCTGGGGCGGTTTATTCCGTTCTTTGGGGTTTGGATCGCCAATATGCTGACCACACTTCTGGCCGCGCGTCTGTCGCGTAGTGATGAATACGAGGCGGATGCTTATGCCGCCGCTCTATTGACCAAAGCGGGCATCGGGGTCGAACCGCAGATTTCCTTGTTCAAAAAACTTGAGGCATTGACCCAGACCAACCATGGCACAGCGCCTGCGTGGCTGTTGAGCCACCCCAAGACCGACGAACGCATCGCTGCCCTGACCCAGCTTCAGCAGCGCTGGAGTACCTAAGCGGTCAGCGCCTTACCCAATCGCGGCAGCCGGGCTTTCTTCATTAAGGCGCGCATCTGCCAATCTTCGCCAGACAGACGCTGTGCTTCTGCCAACACCTTTGCGCCGACATGGGCAACCAGGTCGGGTTGCACTTTATAATGGCCAAGTAAGAACCCATCCGGGTCCGCGCGACTGACGCATTCCTCGGCGAGGACACCGGATGGGAAATCTTTGGCATTGGCCGTCACGATCACATCCGAATGACTTGCAATGGCAGAGGCCAAGACATGAATGTCGTTATCATCAGGCAGCCACAACCGCGATTCCAAGCCCGGTGCAGGTTTTACGCAAGATTCTGGAAACTTGGCGCTGATCATTGCGATTTCACCGCGCGCCTGCACTTCGCCCGTTGGCCCAATCTTGCGCGCCGCCAGTGCCCATTCCTCTAAGATACGCGCAGACCAGCGCGGCTCAAACGCGCCTGCCGCTGCAACCCCCAACAGCATCTCGCGCATGACAGTGGGGAACAGCACGCAGGCATCCAGCAGAACGCGCACGGCCTAAAGGCGGAAGAACAGTGATTTGAGATACCCGCTTTCGGCCAGTTGCGGCAGCTGCGGATGATCGGCACCAGCAAACCCGGTGTGCAGCAAGGTGGCACGCCGCCCTGCCCGTCCAATGCCACGCACTGAAACGGTGCGGAACTGGTTCAGATCAGCGGCATGTGAACAGGAACACAGACCCAAAATACCGTTTTCGGCCACCAAAGGTGCCGCGAGCCTTGCAATACGTTCATAGGCGCGCAATCCGGCTTCCATCGCCTGCCGGTTCGGCGCGAACGCCGGTGGATCACAGATCACCAGATCAAATTCTGCACCCTCAGCCCGCAATGCCGTCAGCACGTCAAAGGCATCGCCCTGACGGGTAGTGAACTTATCGCTCATCTCCATCGCGGCAGCGCCTTGGCTGGCAAGTTCCAATGCAGGGGCGGACCCATCAACGGCCACAGCGCTTTCGGCACCAGCCGCCAAAGCCGCCAAACCAAACCCACCGACATGGGCAAACACATCCAGTACCCGTGCGCCGCGCGCGACGCTGGCGGCAAATGCATGGTTTGGCCGTTGGTCATAGAACAGCCCGGTTTTCTGACCGCCAATAAGGTCGGCCATATAGATGGCACCATTCATCGGTACGGGGATCGGCGCGTCAGGTGCGACACCTGCCAGAACGGCAGAAACATCATCAAGCCCCTCAAGCGTCCGTGTCCGACCTGCCGCATTTTTCAGCACATTCTTAACACCCGTCACCGCGATCAGGGCGGCGCAGAGCGGCTCAATCAGCACATCCGCCCATGCCGCGTTGGCCTGCACCACGCAGGTATCACCAAAGCGGTCAATAATCACACCGGGAAGGCCATCGGCTTCAGCATGGATCAACCGATAAAACGGATCTTGATACATCAAATTGCGCAGCGCTAACGCTCGCGCGATATGCGTCTCAAACCATGCCTGATCAATCACCGTTTCGGCATTTTGATCCAGCATGCGGGCGATGATTTTGGAATTTGAATTCATCGCCACCACGCCCATCGGCTTGCGGTCGCTGTCCTCAAGCCGGGCGATGGTGCCGGGTGCCAGTGCTTTTGTGCGGCGATCTGTCACCAACTCGTTTGCATAGACCCAAGGGAAACCATGGCGAATGGCACGCGCATTTGCTTTGGGCAGCAAGCGGACCACTGGCATGTCAGTTGGGGTTGGGCGGGATGTGTTAAGGGGCGCTGTCATAGCGCCCCTTTAGTCGTTTCATGTCGCGTGCGAAAGCACCGAATTGTTATTTGGCGCGAAAGGCCAGTGTGCCTGTCCCATCCGGAACGGTTGATTTTTGCAATTCCTGACGGATCACCTGTGCCAGATATCCGGTCACTCGGACCTTTTGGGTTTGGCCGCGACGTTCTGCTTCCATCGCCTGACGGCCGCCAAAGGCTGGCAGGTTGGCTTCGATTTGGCGTGCCGGGGCAAGCGCAAGACCGGTTGATGCAGAGCGGACCGTCAAAAGGAACTCCATGTTGTGTACACCACCAACGGTAAAGCGGGTCTTTTCCGTGACCGAATGAAAGCGCACGATTTCAACGTCCAAAATCACCGCTGTCGCGCCCTTCATATCCTTGGTGCCAGTTGCAAAGGATGTTTCAAAGATCGACTGGATCTGTGCATGGCGGTTGCCAATCGGATCGCCGCGCCAGACGATGTCAGCGCGTGGATAAAAGACGTTTGCCTCAGACACCTTAAGACTACGCGGAACCAGGACGTTAATCTCGGTTACATGCATCGACTGAGGCAGCTGTGACTGCGTTGCAGGCGCCGCCAAAACAGGTTCGGTCGTTTCAAACGGGGCATTTCGGCTGGCAATGTCCGGCATATTGCCACAGGCCGACACCAAAGCGCCAAGTCCTAATACTGCAATCATTTTCAACGTGTTCATCTTGTCCTCGATCCAGGCTTTCGGTTTTGCCCATGATTTTGATTATATTTTTTCGTTGAAACCAATCTGGACGGGAAATAAGGCAGGTTTGAGACAAAATAGGTGCTTTAACGGGACTATGCTGTGACTGGCAACGGGCGTGGCGATATTGTCACAAAAGGCAGTTACAGCCTTTGATCACTGACATATTCATCTATGCCCTGCCGAAATTGAACACTTGGCTCTACTGCATCCACGCCAGCGTTACTGCAGCCAGCACCAGATATCGCGTCGCTTTTGCCAACGTCACAAGGAATACGAATGAGCCAAGCGGTTCCCGCAAAATCCCGGCCACCACGGTCAGCGGATCACCGACAATCGGCAGCCAACTGCCCAGAAGCGACCAACGCCCATAGCGGTGATACCAATGCTCGGCGCGGGCCAGTTGGGCGGTCGAGGCTGGGAACCACGGCCTGTCTTTGAACTGCAGAGCGCGCCGCCCCAATGCCCAATTGATGATCGACCCAAGCACATTTCCCGTCGTGGCAACGATAAGCAGGATAATCACAGAATGATCACCGCCCAGCAGCAGGCCAACCAGTACAGCCTCCGACTGCATCGGCAGAATGGTGGCGGCGATCAGGGCAGAGGTGAACAGGCTGATGTAAGCAATCATTGTTGTGTGGTGGCGTGCGGCGGCGGGGGTGTAAAGGGAGTGATTTGGCCACAGGGTAGATCAGCTATGAATGCCGAGACGATTTGGTTGGCGGTATTACGGAGGACCGTGTTGGTCCACAATACGGACTGAGCCACCGTAATTCGCCTACATATCTAATCTAAACCCTAATTCCGCTCCCTACTCCGCCAGCCACCGCGCCTGCGCGGGGCAGTCATGGCGACGCGTCCTTCGTTCAACACTTCGGTCATTGGGTGATCGGAATTATCAGTGCCATATTGCTGCAACAGCCGTTCAATCGTTGCACCGGTGTCATTTTCAATCGGCAGACTCAATGCCCAGTCGAGGAAAATCGTGCGGCATTCTGATTTGGTGATGCCGTCGATCCGAAAGGATTCATAGATCAGCCCTTTGGGGTCATCCGCATCGCCTTTGATCATGCTGTGTCCTTTGTCTCGGGGCCGGTTGTTGTCGGGAACGCAGCCGCAATAATCTTGCCCGCAGTGCCATAGGTCTGGTTCATCTGCGCCTCAAGCGCCTCAATAGTGTCGCTGCCAAGTGATCGGCACAGAAATGCTGCACCCGCCTGCCCCAAGGTAGCGCTGTCAATTGGTTGGGCCGATAGCAACCGTGTGACGCATTGCAGCGCCCAGCATTTGCCATAGGCGTCGACGAGTATCTCTTGATCGGCACCGGAAATCACGCCTGCGTCTTGTGCGGCGACGAGGCCGTTTGGGATATCCCGTGCCGCTTGTCCCGCAATCAAAGCGCCCGCTTGCGCCAGCAGTTCAATGTCTTGCAACCGTCCGGCCCCGATCTTGGCATCCCAGACCCCATGTGGGGTTTTGGCAGCCGCGATGCGGTCGCGCATTTCGGCAACGTCACCCAGTATTTTGGCTTTGTCCTGATCAATCGCCAATACCTCTTGCCGCATGGCCTCGACATCCGTGGCCAAGGCGTCCGGGCCGGCAATCACCTGGCCTCGGGTCAGCGCCAGATGTTCCCACACCCAGGCTTCTGTTTTTTGATAGCTTTCAAAACTGGCAAGGCTTGTTGCCACGGGGCCTTTATTGCCCGAGGGTCGCAACCGCATATCAACTTCATACAACTTGCCCTGTGACATAGGTGCTGTCATCGCGGTGATCATCGCTTGCGTCAGACGCGCATAGTAGAGTCGCGATGCCAGCGGGCGTTTGCCATCGGAATTTTCAACGCCACCCGCATCATAAATTACCAGCATGTCAAGATCAGATGTCGCTGTCAGCAGTCCTGCACCCAAGGACCCCATGCCAAGGATGACCGCACCGCGCCCCGGTGGTGGGCCGTGACGTGTGGCGAATTGATCAATCACCACGGGCCAAAGCACGGTCAGAACCGTACGCGCGAGATCAGCATACTGCTGTCCTGCCCGGTTCGCATCGGTCAGCCCGCGCAGCAAATGCACACCGATGCGAAAATGCCATTCCCGCGCCCAACGCCGCGTGGCGTCAAGCCGGGTCTCATAATCGACCTCTGCTGCCAGTTCCTCAGTCAAGGATGCGATCAGCGTCGCCTGCCCCGGCCAGTCGGCAAAGAAATCACCACCGATGACCGCGTCAAACACCCCCGCATTACGCGACAGATGCCGCGCCAATGCGGGCGACGTGCTGACGATATCAATCAACAGGTCGGCCAGTTGCGGGTTGGCTTTGAGCAATGAGAACAACTGCACCCCGGCGGGCAACCCGGCAAGGAAGCCATCAAACGCCTGTAATGCCTCGTCTGGCTTTGCCGCCGTTGAAAGCCGGGCCAGCAAGTCGGGTTTGAGGCGCTCAAATATCTCGGCAGCGCGGTCACTGCGCAGGGCCGGATAGCTGAGCCATCGGTCCAGTATTTGTGTATCAAACTGGTGTGGAGCTGTTTGAGGAGCAGGCCCGGGCGCGCGCGACGCGGCAAAGAAGCCCTCAGTCAGCTCATGCACCGCAGAGAGGCGGGCGTGAATGTCGCCCTGCATCGCCGCAGTATCCATGTCCATCATGCAGGCCAGACGATCAAAGCCAGCGTCGGATTTTGGTAAGGTATGGGTCTGAGCGTCTTGCACCATCTGCAAACGATGCTCAATCGTGCGATGGTGGCGGTAGTGATCGGTCAGCGTCTCAGCCACATCGCCCGGCACCCAACCCTTGTCCGTCAGCACCGCCAAACCTTCACAGGTGCCGCGTACCCGCAGATCAGGATCACGTCCTCCGGCAATCAACTGCCGCGTCTGGGTAAAGAACTCAATCTCACGGATACCACCTCGACCCAGCTTCATATTGTGATCAGGCAAGGTGATCGGCCCGCCCAAACCTTTGTGCTCGCGGATCGCGAGGCGCATGTCATGGGCATCTTGGATCGCAGCAAAATCCAGATGCCGGCGCCAGACAAACGGGCGCAGGGTTTTGAGGAACCCTTCCCCCGCCTTGAGATCACCCGCGCATGGCCGCGCCTTAATATAGGCGGCGCGTTCCCATGTCCGACCCAGCGATTCATAATAGCGCTCTGCCGCCTCCATCGCGATGCAGACGGGCGTGACCGCGGGATCGGGCCGCAACCGCAGATCGGTGCGAAACACATAGCCCTCACCGGTGAGATCATTCAACGTCCCGCTCATCGCGCGGGTGGCACGGACAAAGGCAGTGCGTGCGTCGTGAAAATCATCCACGTCAAACCGGGTTTCATCAAACAGACAAATCAGGTCGATGTCAGACGAATAATTCAGCTCATGTGCGCCCATCTTGCCCATGGCCAGCACCACCATGCCGCCCGCATCATGCAAATCATCCTCGGTCATGCCGGGCAGTTTACCACGCTTGATCTGTGCGGCCAGCCCGGCGCGCAGGGCCGCCCCACAGGCCGCATCCGCATAATCCGTCAATGCACTTGTGACCTGTT
The DNA here is from genome assembly GCA_051252035.1 of Sulfitobacter sp. Classification (GTDB taxonomy): domain Bacteria; phylum Pseudomonadota; class Alphaproteobacteria; order Rhodobacterales; family Rhodobacteraceae; genus Sulfitobacter. The sequence continues at coordinate 32,420 of JBPOFE010000008.1, read as the reverse complement.
CCAATGGCCACGCGCCCCCCAAATCTGCAATCGCCGCCATGAGTGCGACACGGCGTTTGCCCTGACGTAAGCCGTCCGCCAGCGCCCCCGCGTCATAATCCGCAGCATCCGCGATCACCCCTGCGACGGCCGCTTGAGGATCATCAACAGCCTGCATGAACCAATCCGCTTCCTTGGCCAGCAGCCCCAGCAGATAGGGCGCACAGGAGGCCGCAGCACTTACCAGTGCGCGCACCTCTGGGCAGGCCTCCGCAACCAGCATCGTAGCCTCAGCCGCGCGATCCTTATGGTAGATGCGTGGCGTAGCGGTGATTTGAGCAGCGAGAGATCGTGTATTCATGGGCTTAGCTTTGCGGGTGTCGATGCGCGGCGTCAATGGGCTTGCACGGCATCATATCGCGGGCCACACTTGCTGACATGAATGTGTTGCTCGTCATCGCCCATCCCATCACCGATAGTCTTTGTGCGCATCTGGCGGCTGATACCGCAAACAAGCTGCGCATGCAGGGGCATGATTTGCGCCTGCGCGACCTCTATCAGATAGAATTTGCCCCGGCCCTCACCGCACAGGAGCGGCGCGGGTACTACGGCCCGCCTGCCCCGGTTGATCCGCAAAATGATCTGATTTGGGCTGACGCGATGGTTCTGGTGTTTCCGACATGGTGGTTTGGCCTGCCTGCAATTCTTAAGGGATGGATCGACCGCAGTTTTCTACCCGGCGTTGCCTATGATCATGCACCGGACCTAAGTGCAATGATCCCGCGCCTGACCGGATTGAAACATGTTTTGGTACTGACCACGCTGGGATCGCCGTGGTGGGTGGACCGTCTGATACTATGGCAACCTGTCGCGCGGGTGCTGAAATGGGCAGTGATCCGACCCTGCGCACCACAGGCCAAATTCCGCATATTGTCTCTATACGAGGCCGAGAAATTAACGGAACAACAGGTTCAAAAGCACAAAAAGCGTGTCGAAAAGGTGATTTTGGGGTGGTCTGCGGAATAAATTTTTATCTAAGATCGACACGTAAAGCATTGAATTAATTGTGTTTTCCAAATAAATGTAAAAACCTTTCACATTACCTCTTGCAACTGTACCAGCAAATGCCAATCTTGGTAATGTGAAAGGCATTCACATACACGTTCTCTCAGGGCCGCACCGGTCCACCCCTCTTGACCCGAAAGGCACCAAACAAATGACAACGATCACCTCCGAGCAAGGTTATACCCCGCGCCCAAGCTGGTTTGCCCGCACAGAGGGCTGGCTTGATGAAAAAGGCAAAGGCGCATGGATCGCCGCAATGGTCCTCGGCTTTATCTTCTTCTGGCCCGTTGGCCTCGCCCTTTTGATGTACATGATCTGGAGCAAACGCATGTTTTCTGGTAAATCCTGCGCAAAACGCAGCCGTAGCTTTTCAATGCCAACCCGCAGCACCGGTAACGCCGCTTTTGACGCCTACAAGGCCGATACGTTGCGCCGGTTGGAAGAAGAGCAAACAAACTTCGAAGCATTCCTTGAGCGTCTGCGCGAAGCCAAAGACAAGGCTGAGTTCGATCAGTTCATGGATGAACGCGCCAAGCGCAGCGACGACACCAGCGAAGCGTAAGACCAAGACGAACCTCCCCTGCTCCCTGACCTTTGGTTGGGGAGCATCTTTATGCAAGAGAAAGCCAAGATGACCCAGACGCCCGACCCCGATATGCACCCGGACTTTTACGAAGGTGTCCCCACCAAACGCCTGTTGGCATGGGTCGTAGACATGATTGTGATCACTGGCATGTGCTTGCTGATCCTGCCGTTTACCGCCTTCACTGCCATCTTCTTTTTCCCGTTCCTGCTGCTGGTGGTTGGATTTATCTACCGGGTGATCACCCTGACCACCGGGTCAGCGACATGGGGCATGCGGCTGATGGGTATGGAGTTGCGCGACCTGCGCGACCGCCCGTTTGACTTTGGCACCGCGTTGTTTCACACGCTGGGCTATTCATTCTCGTGGGCAATGGCACCGCTACAGTTGATTTCTGTCGTGCTAATGTGTGTCACCGACCGCAAGCAAGGTTTGTCAGACATGGTGCTGGGCAGCGTTGCGGTGAACCGACGTCGGTCCACGTAACCAATTGACAAAACGACACTTGGCGGCTGCGGGGTGGGTTGATATCATTCCGTCAGCAACACACGGAATCCCATGCGTCATACGTTACCCCTCACACCGCAGTTTTATGTGACTGCGCCCCAACCCTGCCCCTATCTTGAGGGACGGATGGAGCGCAAGCTGTTCACTGCATTGCAGGGCGAGAACGCAGCAGAGCTAAACGACAGCCTGTCCGGGCAAGGGTTCCGTCGGTCGCAAAATGTGCTTTATCGACCGTCCTGTGCCGATTGCGCCGCGTGCCTGTCAGCCCGCATTGATGTGGCAGCGTTTAGGCCCAGCAAGAGCCAGAAACGTACGATAAAACGCTCTGGACATTTGACCCGCCGCGCCACGTCGCCCTGGGCGACCGAAGATCAATATGCTTTGTTTCGCCGTTACCTAGACAGCCGCCATGCGGATGGTGGGATGGCGGACATGGATGTGTTTGAATTTGCCGCGATGGTCGAAGAAACCCCCATTCGCAGTAGGGTCATTGAATATATCGATCCCGAAACCGATGATTTGATTGGTGTGTGTTTGACGGATGTGTTGGGCGATGGCGTCAGTATGGTTTATTCATTCTACACGCCGGATCGGCCCCGCGATGGCTTGGGCAATTACATCATTCTGGATCACATTGAAATCGCCCGTGCGGCAGGCCTGCCGTATGTCTATCTTGGCTATTGGGTGCCGGGCAGTCAAAAGATGGGATACAAGGCCAAGTTTTCGGGTCTTGAGATTTACATGGGCGGCGCGTGGCAAAAGCTTAAAGACCCGAAGGGCTTTGTGCCGGACCTGCACCCGTTGAGCAATGATCCAATTGCCGAACAGGTGGCCAATATCGCCCTTCCAGACATGGCGCACCGGCGGCGCTAGACGCGCAGATCACACTTCATTGTTCCAAAAATATGCATCGGGGTTTGGGGGCAATCAGCCCCCATTCTTTTGTTAAAAAATGAGGGTGCCCATTAAGGCACCCTCACATTTCTTACGCTATCTCAATAAGATTTAGCTGATCAGTTCGGGATCAGATCCGGGACGATGGTCACAATTGCCGGGAACAGCCATAGAATGGCCAGCCCAGCCACCTGGATCAACACAAACGGGATGATGCCGCGGTAGATATGAGCAGTCGTCACACTCGCCGGGGCGACCCCACGCAGATAGAACAATGCAAAACCGAAGGGGGGCGTCAGGAACGAGGTTTGCAGGTTCACCGCGATCATGATTGTCACCCATTTGGGGTCAAACGTGCCGCCATAAATCACCGGGCCCACAATCGGGACAACGATGTAGATGATCTCAAGGAAGTCGAGCACGAAACCCAAGACAAACAACACTAGCATCACGATCAGAAACACCGTGATTTCATTGTCGAAGGACTTGAGGAATTGTTGGATATAGTGTTCGCCGCCAAAGCTGATCACGACAAGATTCAGCAGTTGTGAGCCGATCAAAATGGTGAACACCATCGAGGTGACCTTGGCGGTTTCCCGCACAACCGGGCTGAGAACGCCAGAGGTGTAGAGTATCCAGCACGAGAACAGCAGGCCAAACACCGCATAGAGGTAAGCACCATAGGCGACAAAGAAGGCAATCCAGCTTTCGAATGTCACGCCCTCTTGATTGATGCGCAGGTCAAAGTTCACGCCGACCAGAATACAGATGACAATCGCGAGCGTTGACCAGATGATCACCTTGGGTGACCGATCCTGATCCTTGAGCTTGCGGTAGGCCGCCAGCATCAACGCCCCGCCTGCCCCCAACGCCGCAGCAGGCGTCGGGTTGGTGATCCCGCCAAGGATCGACCCCAACACCGCGACAATCAGAACCAATGGCGGAAACACCACGCGGATCAGTTCGTTTTGCACGCACAGCTTCGTGGCATAGACCACGCCATACATCACCAGAGCAAAGGGGATCGCCATCAGCACAACCATCGTGCCGGAGGTTGTTGTCGGTCCAACCAGCAAGATATCCACCAACAAGGTCAGCACAACGCCGATCCCACCGATGATCAAGGGCCGCACGTCCGAAGATGGTGACACACCTCGCGCCGTTGTCAAAAACAGCGATAGTAGGATCAAGATGATCGCCACACCTGTGCCAATAGGTGCGGCGCCCGAAATCTTGAGCGCTTGCTTTTCGGCCAGAGCCTCTTCGCTCAACTTTTCGCTTTGGACGATGCCACCTGCATCATCAATCGTGGCCTGTTCTGCAAGCGCTTGGTCCCACTTTTCCTGTCCATGCAGATCAATCATCGCCGCCTGACACTCAGGTCCGACATTGGTACGCAGGCTGGCCGCATCACCGATATCGGAATAGCTTGATACGGTTGTGGATTGGCTGCCGACGATGCCCATGTTGCCCAACACAATTGTGCCGACAATCAACAGGACAGGCGCGCCAAGGAACCATGTGAAGGCTTCGCCGCGTGTCACGGGTTCCGCATTGGTTGAGCCCATTGGCACAGCAGGCGCTTTGTCAGGGTTCAGCAACGCATAGCCAAAAGCGTAAAGCGCATAGAGCAGCGCCAGCAAGATACCGGGCAGCAGCGCCGCTTGGAACAGCGTGCCAACGGACACAACCGCAGGCTCCCCTAGGAAGGTCAACGCATCGGTACAGCCCGCAGCCGTCGCACGCGCCTCTTGCGCGGCGGAGTACAAGTCACCCGCAAGCGTGCCAAGCAGGACGATCACAATCGAGGGCGGGATAATCTGCCCCAAGGTACCAGAGGCCGCAATCACCCCGGTTGAAAGTTCCGGCGAATACCCATTGCGCAGCATGGTGGGCAGCGCCAAAAGGCCCATGGTCACAACAGTGGCGCCAACGATGCCTGTCGAGGCAGCAAGAAACGCGCCCACAACCACGATGGATACGGCCAAACCGCCGGGCAACGGGCCAAACACCCGCGCCATTGTGGTCAAAAGGTCGTTGGCGATTTTGGAGCGTTCCAGCGTGATGCCCATCAGAACGAACATCAGCACCGCCAGCAGCGTCTCAATCGACTGCCCGGCCAGCACGCGTTCGTTCATGCGGTTCACGATAAAGCTGACGTTGCGGTCCAGCGCCACTTCCCAGCCCTGCGGAAATACGGATTCCGCCATGCGTGGCAGTTCAGGATATCTAAACAGTGATATCGTGTCGGCCTTGACGCCTGAATTCACCAGATCGCGGTAGGCTTGGCTGGATTGGTCGATCGCTTGGTGAATCAGCAACCCGGCACTGTCCATCGCGGCGATGATGCCAAATGAGATGATGCCTGCGCCGCCAATGGCAAAGGCCACTGGAAAACCGGAAAGGATGCCGCCAAAAAGACAGACAAAAACGATGATCAGGCCGACTTCGACCCCGTCCAGACCAAACAGCATCAGTGTGTTCCCTCATAGGCTTCTTCACCCTCGCCAAGTGTGTCCTTGTCGAGATATTTATTTTCGCTTTCCGGTCCTTCGCGGAGTTCACACCAACTGCGATAGAACACAGCGACCGCTTGCAACATCACCATCAGGCAGAAGGCAATCAGTAGAAGTTTGAACAGGAAATAGCCGTTAAACCCGTTGGGCGAGAAGCCGATGGTTTCCACGTTCCATTTCAGCAGCTTGGATTTGCGCAACAGCAGTTCCAGCCTGTCAGAAGCTGACGGGTTTGGTGTTACCAGATGCCGCCACATGAAGAACCAGCCATAAAGCCATGTAACCACAGCAAAAGGGATCATAAAGCACATGGCCCCAAGCATATCCACGATCTTCTTGGTACGAAACTTCGCACCAGCATAGAACAGGTCAACGCGCACGTGACCGCCTTGAATGAATGTGTAAGACACGCAAAGACAAACCACTAAGGCGTTGAATAGTTTCAATTCTTCGGCAAACCATGAAATATCAAATTGCAACGGAATACCAAACCCCACCGAGATGTCAGGCCGGGTAAAAATCCTTTGCATGAACACGATGATGATCTGTTGCAGCACCATCAGCAAGCCTGCCCAGGCAAACAACCGGCCGACGCCGTTGTTAAACCATTCGAGCGCGCGCACGCAGCCCCACATGAATTCACGTTTCCAGACACCAAATGCCGTGATGATGATGAAGCTCACCAGCACGACAAAGAACAGTTCAACCGACCCACCGTAGTAGATGAACCGCATTAGAGATTCACCATTGGACCAATTCAGCCACATGCCGGGATTTAGGATCGCGGCAAAGAAGTTATAGAAAGCTTCCAGTATGTTGCCAAAAAAGAACTGTATCAGGCCACTATCTTGGAATTTATCAAGACAGCTGAGCTTTGCGCCTTCAGCTGCACGGAAAAATCCCGAACATACGATATCATCGGCCATTATTGTCCCCCTCCGGTTGCGTGCCGGGCTTTTGCCCGCTTTCGCAGATGGCTGGCGTGCTACCAACCTGTCGTTGTGGTTCAGGGGCCGCGCGCTGCGCGGCCCCTGAAGTTATCAAATCTGGGCTTTAGCCCGCGTTGCGCACGCGCTCACGCTGCTCAACATAATATGCGTCAGACTTGGACAGCCATTCCGCGGAAGATGTCAGTGACGCTTCAAAGCTCTCACGTGTACGTGCAAACAGCTCATCACCCATGTTTTCGTCCATGACTTTGGCTGAAGCCGCACCAAACGCATCCCAGACATCGTCAGGGAACTGCAGGGTTTTCACACCCTGTGCCTGCAAACGACCAAGCGCCGCACCGTTGTTGGCGAGAGTTTCGGCCAACTGCGTGTGGGTTGTCGCCATCGCTGCGTATTCGATGATCTTCTGGTGCGCTGGAGACAGCTCATTGAAGACATCAAGGTTAACAGCAGCCGCAAGACCGGAACCCGGCTCGTGGAAGCCCGCAGTGTAGTAGACTTTGGCAACTTCCTGGAAGCCCGCGCGTTCGTCCGCAAATGGGCCAACCCACTCAAGACCGTCCAGCGCGCCGGATGACAGTGCTTGGTACAGTTCACCACCGGGGATGTTCTGAACAGAAGCACCCAGTTCACCGAGAACTTTACCGCCAAGGCCCGGCATACGGAATTTCAGACCGTTAAAGTCCGCAGCGGAGTTGATTTCGTTGCGGAACCAACCACCGGACTGTGAGCCTGAGTTACCCGCAAGGAACGACTTGAGGTTAAATATCTCGCCCAACTCGTTGTGCAACTCATGGCCGCCACCGTGGTGATACCAGTTTGTCAGCTCTTGCGCTGTACCGCCGAAGGGTACGGCAGTGTAATACGCATATGCAGGGTGCTGGCCGATGAAATAGTAATCGGCTGAGTGATACATGTCGGCCTGACCGGATGATACGGCGTCGAACACTTCGAACGCGCCAACCAGTTCACCGGGGGCTTTTTTGTCGATGGTCAAGGTGCCATCGGACATCTCATCAACCATGTTGTTAAGATATGTGGCCGCATCGTCCAGCACGGCAAAACCGCGTGGCCAAGATGTCACCATTGTCAGTGTGCGTTTGCCTTGGGCATAAGCAGGTGCGGCCAAGGTTGTTGCAGCAGCGGCTGTACCGCCCAGTGCAGACGTCTTCAGAAATGAACGACGGTCCATAAGGTCTCCTCCCAGATAGGATGCCCACGTCGCACCATGGCGCGCGGGTCGTTTCAAGTGATCACACTCTAGCGACCGTTTCGGAATAGGGAATACCTAGTACTACGTAGCGCGCGGGTTTCGTGGCCATTTTCGACGAAATTTACGTACCCAATACCACGTAGACAGCGCTAACATCGCTGTTTGTTTTGGGGTTGGGCCCACCATGGACCTTTGATTCGCCGCCGAATGCGCGTATCTGATCGCGGTATGTTTCAATGGCCCCGCTTCAGTCTCAGCTACGGTCAAAAGTTGACCTTACTAGCCGCTGTGCCGCTCGTTCTGGCGGTGGCGGCGATTGCGATACTTGTTGCCTTGCAATCACGCGCGCTGGCGGAGCGTGAGATCGCCACGCTGGAAACTCAATTGATTGAAGCCAAAAAAGCAGAGCTGCGTAACTATGTCACCCAAGCCCGCAATGGCTTTTATTTTGTCTATGGTTCTGCGGCCCCCGATGACGCGGAGGCCAAGGCGCTGGTGGCACAGATTTTATCAGCGATGATTTACGGCGATGATGGCCAGTTCTTTGTCTATGACTATGATGGCAACGCATTGGTCAGCCCGCGCCAGACCGCGCGGATCAATAAAAACTGGACAGGTCAAACCGACAGCATTGGCACGCCAGTCGTGGATAAGCTGATCCAGATCGCGCGCGATGGTGCGGGGTATCATTCCTATCTTTGGCCCAAACCAACGACTGGGGAAGAGGCTCAAATGATTACTTATGTGACATCCTTTCCATCATGGCGCTGGGCGGTAGGCACGGGTGTGTTCATTGATGATGTGCTTGCCTCGGTGGCCACGGCCCGCGCCGATGTCGAGGCCCGCGTGCGCCGCACCTTCGTTTATATCGGTGCGATTACGCTGACCGCGCTGCTCGCGGTATTTGGCACCGGGATGATCATTAACCTACGCGAGCGCCGTCTGGCTGATGCAAAGTTGAAAAAGCTGACCCAACGCGTGTTTGACGCGCAAGAAGAAGAACGCGGACGCGTGGCGCGCGAACTTCATGACGGCATCAGTCAAATTTTGGTGGGCGTTCGCTATGCGCTTGATAACGCGCGGCGCCGTTTGGACCGAGGTGACAGCAACGCTGCCGAACCGCTTGGCAAAGGCATTGCGTCACTGGGTGAAGCCATCACCGAAGTGCGCCGGATCAGCCGGGATCTGCGCCCTGCCGTGCTGGATGATCTTGGCCTTGGCCCCGCGATCAAGACGTTATCAGAGGAATTTCAGAACCGCACAGGGATAACCTGTCACTTCGCCACAGTGGTGTTTCGCAATCGCTTGGACAATGACGCCAAGATCGCGCTTTACCGCATCGCACAAGAGGCATTAACCAACATTGAGCGGCATTCAGGCGCCACCAAAGTACAGATTGATTTGCGTGGTCATACTCAAGGCGCCACACTCAAGATCAGTGACAATGGCAAGGGCTTGAGCACGCGCAAGCCCGCGACCAATCCCGGCTTAGGGCTACGCAACATGCAAGAACGTATGGAACAGCTAGGCGGCAGGTTACGCATGTCCGATGTACTGGGCGGCGGCACAGCAATCGAGGCGACCGTACCATTGACCCACCTGCTGCCACCTGAAAAAACGCCTGCCAAACAACGGAAAGCGGCTGCTGAATGAATGATCCGATCAAATCTGTTACGAAAGTTGCCATTGTTGATGATCACCCGATGGTTGCGGAAGGTATCCAATCCATCTTGGAAAGCTATGACGATATCGACGTTGTTGGCACTCTGTCCAACGGGCGTGAATTGATTGAACAACTGGTGGATTTGGCACCCGATGTAATCCTGATGGACCTCAACATGCCTGAGCTTGGCGGGTTATCCGCCACCGAAATCGTGTTGGAACGCAGCCCCGATACCCGCGTCGTGATCCTGACCATGCATGACAACGCCGAATATATTGCATCCGCCCTCAGTCACGGCGCCATGGGTTATTTGTTGAAAGACGTCCCGACCGACGAGATTAAGCTCGCCATCGACACGGTCATGGCGGGTCAGAATTACCTATGTACCGGGGCAAAGGGGTCGATAGCCCCAAAACAGGGTGGCGCACGTGAAGCATTAACTGAGCGCGAGCAGACGATCCTCTTGGAACTTGCCCAAGGTAAATCCAATAAAGAGGTGGCGCATGGTCTCGATATTTCCGTGCGCACCGTCGAAACCCACCGCAAGAACATCAAACGCAAGCTGGGCATTTCAAGCACAGCGGGTCTGACACGTTATGCATTGGAACATGGTGTGTTGCAGGGCACAGGAACTGCATTTTGATGGCTGACGGCAGGTTTTGAGCTCCCTAATAGCACATACAAGGCTCTGAATTTTGCTTAATTGCGCGTTACCGCACCATTACGAAACAATATGTCCGATTTTTTACACTCAGAGACACAAATTTATATCAATTGCCTGTTGACCCGCCCGCAAGCCGCTCATAATGTCGCGCCACGCTTAAAGGAGCCTCACGTCATGACCGACGTCGTCGTCATTCTAGGAAATACGCGCATGGGCCGGTAACGGAACACCATATTCGACCCCATGCGCCCCCGTCAAAACCGGGGGTTTTTTTATGCGCTAAGATTGAAACCACCTTTACGGAGACAGCAGATGTCACGCCAAATGACCGGAGCCAAAATGATCGTTCAAGCCTTGATTGATCAAGGTGTTGATACAGTATTTGGATACCCCGGCGGTGCTGTCCTACCGATTTATGATGAAGTTTTTCAGCAAAACAGCATCAAGCACATTCTGGTGCGCCATGAACAAGGCGCAGTTCATGCCGCCGAAGGTTACGCGCGGTCCACCGGCAAACCCGGTGTGGCCTTGGTGACATCCGGCCCCGGTGCGACGAACGCTGTAACCGGGTTGACGGATGCCTTGCTCGATTCCATTCCGATCATTGTTCTGACGGGTCAGGTGCCGACCTTTATGATTGGGTCTGACGCGTTTCAGGAAGCAGATACCGTGGGCATCACGCGCCCCTGCACCAAACACAATTGGCTGGTGAAAGAGACTGATAATCTGGCCGGTGTTTTACACGAAGCGTTTCATGTTGCGACCTCTGGCCGCCCCGGCCCTGTCTTGGTCGACATTCCCAAGGACGTGCAGTTTGCCACAGGCATCTACACCCCGAAAAAGCCATCGACATCGCATTACCAGCCACGGGTAAAGGGCGATCTGGAGGAAATCACTGAACTGGTTGCAGCCATTGAAAAGGCCAAGCGCCCGGTGTTTTACACTGGCGGTGGTGTGATCAACTCTGGCCCCGGTGCCTCGCAATTGCTGCGCGAACTGGTTGAGGCGACGGGGTTTCCAATCACTTCAACCCTGATGGGCCTTGGGGCCTATCCGGCGTCTGGCGACAAATGGCTGGGCATGTTGGGCATGCATGGGCTTTATGAGGCCAATATGGCGATGCATGACTGCGATTTGATGATCAACATCGGCGCGCGTTTTGACGACCGGATCACCGGTACAATCCCGGAGTTCAGCCCAAAGTCGAAAAAGGCGCATGTTGATATTGATCCGTCATCGATCAACAAGGTAATCCGTTGTGACATCCCGATTGTCGGCGATGTGGCGCATGTGCTTGAGGATTTGTTAAAGATCTGGAAATCCCGTGGCCGCAAGACCAATGGTGCAGCAGTGGCGCAGTGGTGGGCCAAAATCGAAGAATGGCGCGCCGTTGATTGTTTGAAATTCAAGCAATCCGGCAAAGTGATCAAACCGCAATACGCTTTGCAGCGGCTTGAGGCACTGACCAAGGATCATGACCGCTATATCACCACCGAAGTGGGCCAGCACCAGATGTGGGCTGCGCAATATCTGGGATTCGAAGACCCGAACCGTTGGATGACGTCTGGCGGGCTTGGCACCATGGGATATGGCTTTCCGGCGTCCATTGGCGTGCAAATGGCGCATCCCGAAAGCCTCGTGATCAACGTCGCGGGTGAAGCGTCGTGGTTGATGAACATGCAAGAGTTGGGCACAGCGATGCAATACAACCTGCCCGTTAAGCAGTTCATTTTGAATAATGAACGGCTTGGCATGGTGCGCCAATGGCAGGAATTGCTGCACGGTGAGCGGTATTCGCAAAGCTGGTCAGAGAGCCTGCCCGACTTTGTAAAACTGGCTGAGGCTTTTGGGGCCAAAGGTATCATCTGTTCTGACCCTGCCGATCTGGATGATGCGATCATGGAAATGATCAACCATGATGGGCCGGTGCTGTTCGATTGTTTGGTCGAAAAGCATGAAAACTGCTATCCGATGATCCCTTCCGGCAAGGCGCATAATGAGATGCTGATGGGCGATGCCGATACGCAGGGTGTGATCGACGCAAAAGGCAGCGTGTTGGTATAAATCGTTTTCTTCCAAAGAAAACGGACCGGAATTTTCAAAAATTTCCGATGCAGGACAAGAAGGAACGAAAATATGTCAGCCCTAAAAATCAAAAAAGGCTCCACCTCGCATTCGGCGTATAACCTAAAGCCCAACTATTCGGATGTTGTGGAAAAACACACGCTGGCCGTGCTGGTCGAAAACGAACCCGGCGTTCTGGCACGAGTCATCGGCCTGTTTTCGGGGCGCGGTTATAACATCGACAGCCTGACCGTGGCCGAGGTGGATCACACCGGGCATCTGTCGCGTATCACCATCGTGACTTCGGGCACCCCTCAGGTGATTGAACAGATCAAGGCACAGCTGGGACGAATTGTCACAGTGCATGAGGTGCATGATCTGACCGTAGAGGGCCCAAGTGTTGAACGCGAGTTGGCGATGTTCAAAGTTGTCGGCAAAGGCGACCACCGGGTTGAGGCGCTGCGCCTTGCGGATATCTTTCGCGCTAATGTGGTGGACAGTACGCTGGAAAGTTTCGTGTTTGAGATAACTGGCGTGCCAGACAAGATTGACGCCTTTGCCGATCTCATGCGCCCCTTGGGCCTGCTTGATGTGGCGCGTACCGGCGTCGCCGCCCTGCCCCGCGGCGAGTAGCTTTTCAGGCTTTCATGGCTGACAAAGGCGCGTGCGTGTCTTTGTCATTTGCATGAAACACAATGATTTCGGCGGATTGTCGTGGTACCTGTGGCGATGCCTGCGGTGCGGCCCGCTTGAGCGTTTCTGGCAGTCCGGCGCATGCCCGTTCTCCCACCATCCGTGGATTGAACGCCCTACGCAAACGGCGTTCTACCGCCACATCAAATTGAACCATATCACCGGTATCAAAGAACCCTGCTGTGTCCAGATCCCTGTTCGACGCCTCATAATAGGCGAGATCACCGTGATCTTCGCACCAAAATACCGCCTTGCGATCTTCCTGATCGCTCCAAAGAACCACACCCAACATTTTTGACCAATCTCTATTGCCTGCCCCTCTTTGCTACCAACAAGGCGCGGTAGAGTGACATGCTTAATTACGCAACGTGCGCTTGCAATTTGTGTCGTAATCCCTAGGGTGCTGCTGCGAAATAGCGCCAATACTGACGCTATTTAGCGTCAATCTTCCGGAAAGACAGTTGATTTTGTCCACCACCATTGCCAGAATCGGCATTGCGAACAACTCTAGGGGTATCATGGCCCAAAACACCCAATCACCGGCGCAATTGCGTAACATGTTTGGTTCAAACTTACGGAAACTTGCGGCAAAATATGCCTCAATTTCCGATCTTGCACGACAACTTGGTATCAACCGCACCCAATTCAATCGCTACCTATCGGGCGAAAGTTTCCCGCGACCTGACGTGTTGTCACGGATCTGTGCATTTTTTGACGTGGATGCGCGTGTTCTCCTGCAGCCCGTTGATGAAATTGGCAGCAAACAAGATCCAATCTCAAACCCGTTTCTGCGTGACTATGTCGGCTCCGGTGCGCGGGACGTGCCCGAAGACCTGTTTCCAACCGGGTTCTACCGTTTCTCACGCCGCAGCTTCATAACAAACGACTTGTATATTGTTGGCCTGATCCACATCCGACGCGACGGCAGCAATACGTTTTTGCGCGGCTTTGAAGCCAAAGGTGCGATGAAAACACAGTTTTTGCCAACAGAATCCGCAGCGCGGGAGTTTCGCGGCATCGTCATGCAGCAAGAAGATGGCATCGCCATCATCGCTGCCCGCAAGAACGCGATGACCTGTTCATTCAATTATCTCAGCCGCGTTGCATCGTTCGAGAACAATTTTTGGGTGGGCTACGTGACCCGCACAGTCCCCGACAGCGTTGGTGGGCTGCGTGCAACACGGTTGGTTTATGAATACTTAGGCAGCGCAATGGGGGATGTTTTGCCAGCTGCGCGCAGCTCTGGCTTTAAGAAAAGCGATGAGCTTTTGCCATTTCACCGTCGTCTGTTGCGCCCGGATGAAGATTTCACCTGAGCCGCAAAGATGTCGCCGATGATAAAATCGGGTCGCTGGTGATAGCGATCACCTGACCCAAGCAGACTATCCTGATCCTATCATCAGGAGACTGCACATGGATCATTCCCTCACCGATTTAAGCACCGTCCGTCGCCCAATTGCTGAGGCGAATGGCCTGCCCAATGCGCATTACATTGATCCACGCGTCTTTGACGAAGAAAAAAATGCTGTGCTTTTTGACAATTGGGCCGGTTTGGCCGTGGCTGCCGACGTGCCAGAAATTGGGGATGCGGTGCCTGTGACATTCCTTGGCATGCCGCTGCTGATTGTGCGCGACAAACAAGACAACGTGCGGGTATTTCAGAACACCTGTCGGCACCGGGGCATGATTTTGGTTGAAGAACCCCGCAAAATCGAAGGGGCGATCCGTTGTCCCTATCATTCGTGGTGCTATTCAACCGATGGCCGTTTGGTCAGCACGCCGCATGTTGGCGGCCCGGGCCAGAACACTCACGAAGGCATTGACCGCGCCTTGTTGGGTTTGGTCGAAATCCGCAGCCACATCTGGATGGATGTGATTTTCATCAACGTTTCTGGCACTGCCCCCGCATTTAAAGAGGCTCACCACGATCTGCTGTCCCGCTGGGCGGAATTTGACAAACCGCTGCATCATGGTGGCGCAGACAGCCGCTTTCAGCTTGAGGTCAACTGCAACTGGAAACTCGCCGTTGAGAACTACTGCGAAAGCTACCATTTGCCATGGGTCCATCCCGGCCTAAACAGCTACTCTCGGCTTGAAGATCATTACCACATTGAAGAGCCAGGCAAATATTCAGGCCAAGGCACATTGGTTTATCGCCAGCTGAAAGGCGAAGACGGCAAGAGCTTTCCTGATTTTGAGGGTATCTCAGACAAATGGGATACAGCGGCGGAATACATCACCGTCTATCCAAACGTGCTGCTGGGCGTGCATCGCGATCATACCTTTGCAATCATTCTGGTGCCATATGGACCGGAAAAAACAGTTGAGCATATTCACCTGTATTATGCGCAAGGTGAAACGGATGTTGATCTGCGCGCACGCAACACCATGCAGTGGAAAGAGGTCTTTGCCGAGGATGTATTTGTCGTTGAAGGCATGCAGCGCGGGCGCCATGCCGTAACCTTTGATGGTGGGCGGTTCTCGCCCGCGATGGACGGACCAACGCATATGTTTCACGATTGGGTGGCATCACAAATGCAAAACCACCGTGGCAAGGCACAGGCGGCTGAATGAGCGATCTGAATGCGCGTTTGCTTGCCGCGCATGCGGCGGGCGACACCTCTGCATTGATCCGGCTTTACACGGTCGCAGCTGACGAGGTCGAGGCACGCGATCTTGACGCCGCCTGTTTCTATCTGACCCACGCTTACGTGTTTGCGCTGGAAGCAGGTGATGCCGCCTGCCCCGCGTTACATGCCCGACTGGCCGCACATGGCCGCGAACCGCGTGATCAGTTGAGTTTCAGGCCCGCATAAAGGTGCCATGACGCGTGGCCCAACCACGGCAAAACCAGCAATAGCCCCAAGAACCCCGGCAACATTGCCAAAAACAGCGCAACGGCCACTAGGGCCGCCCATGCCAGCATCGGCACTGGGTTGTTGATCACGATGCTCACTGACCGGATCATCGCGGTGACATAATCAACGTCGCGGTCCAGCAGCATTGGCAGGCCGATCACGCAGACCGAATATCCCAACAGCGCGAAACAACCGCCGATAAAACTGCCCATGGCGAGCATCGCAAGGCCGTTGGGGCTCAGGAATACTTCGGCGGACGACATGATATTGGTCATCGGTTTGAGCCCAAGGAAAAGTGCGAAAATCATATGCCCAAGAAAGAACCAGAACAGCAGTATCACGACCATTAACCCATTGAGCCACGGCAGTTGCCCGCTGCGTTCGGCCCACATCACTTTGACGATGTCGGAGAACCCCGTCGATGCCCCGCGCGCGCGCCTGCGCGACACTTCGTAAGTGCCAAAGGCCGCAAAAGGTGCCGCCATCGGAAAGGCAAATACCGCCAGCACAAACCAAAACGTATGACCCGATGCGGCGGTGATTGCGACCATCGCCCAGCCCGCAAGGACACAAGCCGCAGCCGCGGCCAAGCCAAAAGTCGGTGCAGCGCGAAAATCACGCCAGCCCGCGCCAAGTGCGGTGCGTAACATGCCAAGCGTCGGCATCGCCAAATCCGGTGCGCCATGTGGTCGGTCGGGGTGTTCTGTGGTCTGTTTCATGAGGTTAGAATACCTGCAAATGTAGGTTTACGTCAAAGTCTTGGTGGTCGTTTTTGCGGCCATTTGGTTGCCTCGTGCCAGCACTGCGCCAGTTGCAACAGCCGCGCGTCACTGCCGCGTGGACCGATCAATTGCAAACCTGCGGGCAAACCGTTCTCACCAAATCCAATCGGAATATTCACAACAGGCAACCCCAGCAGCCCTGCCGGGATCACCACTTGCATCCAACGGTGATAGGTATCCATCTGCACGCCCGCAATCTCGGTCGGATGCACCATCTCCACATCAAACGGCCAAAGCTGCGCCGAGGGCAGAGCCAGCACATCGACCTGCTCAAAGAGTTTACTAGTGCGCCGAAACCAATCTGACCGGGTAACGCTGGCACGATGTACTGTCATCGCGTCCATTGCATAACCGCGCTCAATCTCCCAAATCGCTGCTGGTTTCAGAAAATCGCGTTTCGTCGGATCATCATAGATTTCCCCCAACCCCGCCGCGACAGAAAACGACCGCAGGGTGATCCAACTGTCCCAAAGCGCGTCAGCATCAAATCGGGGTGAGACCCATTCAACGTCATGACCAAGTTCGCCCAATTCAAGCAGCGTCGCTTGGCTGATATCTTTGATCCCCTCTTGATATGGAAACGCGCCGTGCCAATCATCCAGCCAGCCAATCCGTTGTCGCGGCAGCGCTGCGGAAAGTTGCGGCAAGGTATCAACGGGGCTGAACCCATGTGGCTGACGCGGGTCAGCCCCGGTCATGGTATCGAGCAAAGCCGCCAGATCGCCCGGGCTGCGTGCCATTGGGCCAGAGGTGGACAATTGATGTAGGAACATATCGCCCGTGGCCTCAGATGGCACAGCCCCCCATGTCGGTCGCATGCCATAAACGTTGTTCCAGCCCGCAGGGTTGCGCAGCGAGCCCATCATGTCAGAACCATCAGCCACACAGAGCATCCGTGCCGCCAGTGCCGCTGCGGCCCCGCCCGAAGAACCGCCTGCGGATTTGCTTAGGTCATAGGGGTTGTGCGTGGCACCATGCACCGGGTTGAACGTGTGCGAGCCAAGGCCAAATTCCGGCGTGTTGGTTTTGCCGATGATCAGCGCCCCGGCCGCACGCAGGCGTGCGACCATAAGATCGTCCTGTGTCGCCATTTGCCCTGCAAACAACGGCGACCCTTCCGATGTGGGTAACCCAGCGGCATTGGCCAAGTCCTTGATCGCAATGGGAATGCCATGCAGCCAGCCCTTGCGCGGTGCATGATCTGCAGCCTTGGCCTCGGCCAGCATATCATCGCCGTCACGCAATGAGACAATGGCGTTCACATCCACGTTCACCGCCTCGATTCGCACTAAGGTGGCCTGCATCACCTCGACGGTGCTCAGCTCTTTCGCTTTGATCGCGGCTGACAATGTCAGCGCATCTATGTCCAAAACACTCATAAGCCAAACAAACCCATATTCAACTTTTTGCGCAAGCCCTCTAGTTCATTTGGCTAGGTAAACGCCGGGATATGGGGGCAGCCCTGTTGCTGGATATTTAGAAGATCAATCTCCCTGCGCTTCGGCGCGGCTCTTGCCGCTGACCGCCAGTGCAAGTGTCGCCCCCATCAGCCCGTCCAGATCACCGTCCAAGACACCCTTGGTATCGGATGTCTCGTAATTTGTGCGCAGGTCTTTGACCATTTGATAGGGCTGCAACACATAGGAACGGATTTGGTTGCCCCAACCCGCATCGCCCTTATTTTCATGCATTTCGTTTACGGCAGCATTCCGGCGGTCCAGCTCCATCTGATAGAGCCGTGATTTCAGCGCCTTCATTGCAATATCGCGGTTCTGGTGCTGCGATTTCTCGGATGAGGTGACAACGATCCCGGTGGGATGGTGGGTGATGCGCACTGCGGAATCTGTGGTGTTGACGTGCTGTCCCCCCGCACCGGACGATCGGTAGGTATCAATGCGGATGTCGGCGGGATTCACTTCAATTTCGATGTTGTCGTCCACCACCGGGTAAACCCCGACAGAGGTGAACGACGTGTGCCGCTTGGCCGCTGAATCAAACGGGCTGATCCGCACCAAACGATGCACACCGGATTCCGATTTCATCCAGCCATAGGCATTTTGCCCGCTGATCTTGTAGGTCGCTGACTTGATTCCCGCCTCTTCACCCGCAGACTCCGATTGCAATTCGACCTTATAGCCTTTTTTCTCGGCCCAGCGGACATACATCCGCGCCAGCATGCTGGCCCAATCGCAGGATTCCGTGCCGCCCGCGCCTGAGTTAATTTCAAGGAAAGTGTCGTTGCCGTCCGCCTCACCGTCCAGCAAGGCCTCAAGTTCTTTCTGCGCGGCTTTCGAGGCCAGTTTTTTCAACGCCGCCTCGGCATCCGCTACGACTTCAGCGTCGTCTTCCATCTCGCCCAGTTCAATCAGCTCGACGTTGTCGGCCAGCTCTTGCTTGATGCTGTCATAGGTCGCGATGGAATCCACCAAAGCCTGACGGTCCCGCATCAGTTTTTGCGCGGCCTCCGGATCATCCCACAACGTCGGATCCTCGACGCGGGCGTTGAATTCTTCCAATCGGTAGGGTGCCGTTTCAACATTCAGACGTTGCCCCAGCAGTTCCAGCGACTTCGCGATCTGATCTGCTGTGTTTTGTGCCTCTGCGCGCATGTTTGCCTGCCTTTGATTGGATCAAGATCAGATAAACCAGCGCGCCCCGCGCAGCAAGCCATCGCTGCGCGAAACCCATCCTTGGGTGTTAATAAAGCCCGCCCGACGACAATGTGCCAAAGCTGGCCTTGGGACCAACCACGGCCTTTTTTCCTGTCGATGTCGTCACCTGACGCGATGTCTGACCCACTTCTTCGACCAGCGGCAGATCAGCACCCATGGCAAACCCACCATCAAATGTGATGCCAAAGATCGGCTCTTCACCATCGCGGAAACATTCAGACACGACATTGCCGCCCGACGCCCCATCGCTCAACCGTGCGCCGGAAAATCGGTCGATTTTGATAAAGATACAGCCCTCTGGCACCTCGAAAGGACCGCCGCCAAACTTCTTGATCGCCTGAGACATAAACCGCTGAAATACCGGGCCACACATCCCCGCACCATAAGCACGTCTGCCAAGCGAGCGCGGGTTGTCAAAACCAATGTAACATCCAGCCACAATATTAGAGGAAAACCCTACAAACCAAACGTCCTTGGCATCATTGGTCGTGCCAGTTTTACCAGCGATCGGCACAGGCAGGCTCACCGCCCCCTTGGCGGTGCCACGGTCCACAACGCCCTTCATCATCGAGGTCAGTTGATAGGCCGTGACCGGGTCCATCACCCTTTCACGGTTTGAAATCACCCGTGGTGCAACACCGGGGTCAAGGCTAGCCAGTTTACAGTCATTGCAAATGCGTTTGTCGTGTTGATAGACCGTGCGCCCATAACGGTCTTGCACCCGGTCGACCAGCGTCGGCTCCACCCGTTCGCCCCCGTTAGCAAACATCGCATAGGCCGCAACCATTTGATAAAGCGTGGTTTCTTGCGACCCCAGTGCATTGGCCAGCACGGGTGATAGATCGTCATAGACACCAAAGCGTTCAGCATAGCTGCCCACGGTCTGCATGCCGATTTCCTGCGCCAATCGAATGGTCATCAGGTTCCGCGACTGTTCAATCCCGGTGCGCAGTGGCGTTGGGCCGTAAAATTTATTCGACGAATTTCGCGGCCGCCACACGCCTTGCGGTGTATTGATCTCAATCGGGGCGTCCACCACAACCGTGGCCGGGCTATAGCCGGAATCGAGTGCCGCGGCATAGACGAAAGGCTTAAAGCTCGACCCCGGCTGCCGTTTGGCCTGCGTGGCGCGGTTAAAAACTGATGCCTGATAGGAAAATCCGCCCTGCATTGCAATCACGCGGCCTGTGTCCACGTCCATCGCCATGAAGCCGCCCTGCACTTCGGGCACTTGCCGCAGGGTCCAGCGGATAAATTCGCCACTGTCATCAGCGGTCATGCGGCGCACCAGCACCACGTCGCCAACGGACACCAGATCACCAGCGGTCCGTGCTTTGCGGCCCAAAGTGCCATCTTCCAAGCGCTTGCGCGCCCACTGGACGTCTTTGGCAGGGATCCAATGGCCGTCTTCGTCTTCTTCGACGCCTTCAATCCCGACGCGGGCATCGTTTTCACCGACCTCAAGCACGACCGCAGGATACCATTGATTTTCAAGATCAATGTCACGTGGCACCCGGATATCAGACAATGTTTCGCGCCACGTCACCTCGTCGGTCAACTGATCAGCCGGGATGGTTTTGCCGGTGCCACGCCAGATGCCGACGCCACGGTCATACTGTTCCAGCTGACGGCGCAGCGCGTTGGCAGCAATCGGCTGCATCTCATTGTCGATGGTCGCGCGCACGGTCAGACCGCCGGTGAAGAACTCACCTTCGCCAAAATCCTCTGACAACTGCCGACGAATTTGGTCGGTGAAGTAATCCCGTGGCGGCAATTCCGCCTTGAAGCTCTCAAAATCGCCATTCTGGACAGAACGCAGAGGTTGCGCCTTTTCCGTCTCGTAAACAGCGTCCGTGATATATCCGTTCTCATTCATTTCACGCAGCACAAAGTTGCGACGCGACAAAAGACGGTCTTTGCGTCGCACCGGGTGGTAATCTGACGGAGCTTTCGGCAACGACGCCAAAAACGCAGCCTCATGCGGGGCAAGATCGGACAAAGTCTTGTTGAAATAGGTCTGGCTCGCAGCGGCGACACCATACGAGTTTTGGCCAAGGAAAATCTCGTTCAGATAGAGTTCGAGAATTTTCTCTTTGGGAAGCGTTTCTTCGAGCCGCGCCGCCAGAATAATCTCTTTGATCTTGCGCTCTGCCCGGCGGTCGCCAGACAACAGAAAGTTTTTCATCACCTGCTGGGTGATCGTGGACGCACCGCGCACATCGCGCCCCCGTGTGCGCACCGCATCATAGGCCGCGGCCCCAATACCGCGCAGATCATAGCCTTCGTGTTTATAAAAATTCTTGTCTTCGGCCGAAATGAAAGCCTGCTTCACCAGATCAGGAATGGTATCGGCGGGTGCAAACAACCGCCGTTCCTTGGCAAATTCGTCGATCAAACGACCCTGCCCGGAGTAAATCCGGCTGATCGTCGGCGGCGTATATTGCGCGAGCGATTCGTGGCTGGGCAGGTCACGACCATACATCCAGAAAATCGCACCAATGGTCAGCGCGGCCATACCGATGCTCATGGTCAGGGTGGTAAAGATACCGCCCAGAAAAGACAGGATAAATCGGAACACGCAGAAACCACCGTTTTGGGACTTGTTGTTGTCCTGCCTATACAGGATCAAGTGCACAGCGTCAAAACACATACATGGGATTTGGGGGCGGATAACCGCGCAGTTACACGAGGTAATTTGCGGCGAGATTTATTGACGGATCAACGGTTTGCGCGCTGCATCCTGATCACGCCAAGCAAGGATTGCATCGGCCATTGCATTAATCATGACCGCCCGCCAAATCGGGTCACGCAAGTTTGCTAGATCACGCTTTGAACTCAAGAACCCCACTTCGATCAAGACCGATGGGATATCTGCTGATTTCAACACAGAAAACCCAGCCTCTCGAAGCGGGCGACTGTTCATTGGTCCGCCCGCTGCGGTCATGCCCTCGACCAGTGCCTGCGCCAATGCTGACGATCGCGGTTCAGTCTCTTGGCGTGCCAGATCAAGCAAGACCCCCGCCACCTGATCATCTGATCCCGTCAGATCGGCGCCTGCGATGATATCGGATCGTTCATGCCGCGCGGCCAAATGTTGCGAGGCCACATCGCTGGCTTCATCGGATAGGATGTACACAGCGGCACCATGCGCGCGGCCTTGTGTCAAAATATCAGCATGCAACGAGATAAAAATATCGGCGCGTAATTGATGGGCAATGGCAACGCGGGTTTCCAGCGCCACAAAAACATCCTCATCACGGGTCAAAATCGCCTCGACCCCGCTGCGTTTCAGCACGTCCTGCAATCCCCGCGCGAGGCTGAGCATCAGATCTTTTTCCGCAACGTCATCGCGTTCTGCACCGGGATCAATACCGCCATGACCGGGGTCGATCACCACAACAAAAGCATCTTCTTTGGGCGCTTTTTGCTTTGGCGCTTGGGTAAGTGCCGCCGTCCATGCCGGATCGACGGGGGTACCAGCACGGGCGGCATATGTTTCTGGATCAGTCGTTTTCAAAGTGATTTCAAGCGCGGCTGTACCGCTGCTTTCATCCACGGGCATGCCAATTTCGACGGGCAACATCGGTTCCGACAAATCCGCCACTAAACGTGACCAACCCGGCTGAAATGCACCAAACCGCACCGCGGTGATACGCCCCGGCTCTGGCAGCAATTCAGATGCTTTTACCCCTGCCCAATCCGCCTCGCGAAAATCCACAACAAGCCGTGCGGGATCATCAAGAAGGAACACACGAAACGGCACGCCTTGACTAAGCCCCAGCGTGAGTGTCGACTTTCCAAACCAACCATCGCTGATCTCACTACGTGCCGGATCAACGCGGGCCAATGCGTTCAGATTCTGCGCCGCGGCGCCTGTGACGCAGACCAGCCAAAGCGCCAGTATATTTAGAAGTGCCCGCATTTGCGCCGCCCATTTTGGTGCGTTGTTTTGCCTGTTTTAGCATCAATGCCTTACGCGGGCCAGCAGATCAACGGGCCGCCATAAAACGCGCAAGCCGCGCCAGGCCTTCCGCGATATCTGCACTGCTGCGTGCATAAGAAAACCGCAGTGTTTCATGGCCACGTATGGGATCAAAATCGAGGCCCGGTGTCACCGCGACACCGGCTTTGTCCAGTATTTCTGCCGCAAACGCACGACTGTCGTCTGTCAGTTCAGACACATCCGCATAGACATAAAACGCGCCATCCGGGGGCGCGAAATTGGTAAATCCAGCAGCCTTAAGCCCCTCAAGCATCATCGCGCGGTTGGTGCGGTACACGTCCATATTGGCTTGTAGTTCATCGTCACAATCCATCGCGGCGAGGGCCGCAATCTGGCTCGCATGCGGGGCGCAGATGAACATGTTTTGCGCAATCCTTTCGACCACCCGTACGTGATCTTCTGGCACAACCATCCACCCAACCCGCCATCCGGTCATCGAAAAATACTTGGAGAACGAATTGATTACATAACAGTCGTCCGTCAGTTCCAGCGCTGTCACCGCCTTTTTTTCGTACTCAACACCATGGTAAATCTCATCCGAGATAAAGGACGCACCTTTGTCAGCGCAGGCGCCGATCAATGCGCTCATGGCAGAGCGGTCCAGCATAGTACCCGTGGGATTTGCGGGTGATGCGACCAATAGGCCCGCCAAGTCCATATCTTTGAAATCTGCTGGCACAGGTTGATAGCGGTTTTCAGCGGCGGACGGCAAATCAATAGGGTTAAGCGCCAGCGCCTTGAGAATTTGCCGATAGCTGGGATATCCCGGCGCGCCAATGCCGACCTTATCACCCGTATCAAAGAGCGCGGTAAAGGTGAGGATAAAACCACCAGACGAGCCCGGCGTGATCACCACGCGGGCCGGATCAAGGTCAACGTTGTACCATTGGCCATACATCTGGGCGATCCGGGCACGTAACGCTGGTAAACCCAAGGCAACCGTATAGCCCAATGGTCCCTCTGCCATTGCGTTGCTCAAGGCCCATGCCGCCCCCTTGGGCGCACCTGTACCGGGTTGGCCCACCTCCATGTGAATGATGTGCCGCCCGGCGGCTTCAGCAGCCGATGCCGCCTGCATCACATCCATCACAATAAAGGGATCAACGGCGGACCGGGTTGATATGCGCATGGGCTTGCTCCTAATGTTGGCCTGTGTTTAACCCGTGTCAGGCGATTGCCGTCAACCCGTTCTGCCCATCAACAGAGGTTTTTATCATGATGCATCGCTTGATCGCCCCCACTTTTGCCGCCCTCTTGGCCCTGCCCGCCAGCGCCATGGACCTGACAGAATTGACTGATGCCGAGCGCGCTCAATTTCGTGCGGAGGTCCGGGCCTACCTGATGGAAAATCCCGAAGTGATCATGGAAGCGGTCGAACTTTTGCAAACCCGCGAAGCCGAGCAACAGGCGCAGGCCGATCTATCGCTAGTGTCTGACAATGCGGCCGCGATTTTTGACGATGGGTATTCATGGGTGGGCGGCAACCCGGAGGGCGATATCGTGCTGGTCGAGTTTCTCGATTACCGCTGTGGTTATTGCAAGAAAGCCCATAGCGAAGTTGCCAAGCTGTTGGAAACAGATGGCAATATCAAGTTGATTGTCAAAGAACTGCCGATCCTGGGCGAACAATCTGTGCTGGCGTCACGCTTTGCCGTCGCGACCAAACAGGTCGCGGGTGATGACAGCTATCAGGCGCTCAACGATGCCTTGATGACATTTAATGGCGATGTTTCTCTGCCTGCCCTGCGTCGCTTGGCAGAGACCTTTGGTCTGGATACCGCCGCCATCGAAGCACGCATGGACAGTGAAGAGGTCACCCGCGAGATTGCCGAGACCCGCGCATTGGCACAGAAGCTCAATATCTCTGGCACGCCAACTTTCGTCCTTCACGACGAATTGCTGCGCGGCTATCTGCCCTATGATCAGATGAAAGCGGTTGTTGCCGAAAAGCGCGGATAACCGATAAGCACGGCACCAGAACCACGTTAAGATCGCGTGCTAAGCTCCTTATTCAGCAGCTTCTTTCGATTTTTCGGCCTCAATCACAGCGGCACGCGCTTCGACCTGTTCAACGATATGTTCGATCATCCCGTCATTGCCAAGTTTGTGACTTTGCTTGCCCGCCAGATAGACCATGCCAGAGCCGGCCCCGCCACCAGTAAAGCCGACGTCGGTCATCAATGCCTCGCCCGGCCCGTTGACCACGCAGCCAATGATGCTGAGCGACATCGGCGTCTTGATATGCTCCAATCGCTTTTCCAACACTTCAACCGTTTTGATCACGTCAAAACCCTGCCGCGCGCAGGAGGGGCAGGAAATGATATTCACACCACGATGGCGCAAGCCTAAGGATTTGAGGATTTCAAAACCCATTTTGACCTCTTCAACAGGATCCGCTGACAGCGATACGCGGATCGTGTCTCCGATCCCCATCCAGAGCAGATTACCCATGCCAATGGCCGACTTGACCGTCCCGCTGATCAATCCGCCCGCCTCGGTAATGCCAAGGTGAATGGGCGCATCCGTGGCTTCGGCCAATTGTTGATAGGCGGCGGCGGCCATGAACACATCAGAGGCTTTGCAGCTGATCTTGAATTCGTGAAAATCGTTGTCCTGCAATATCTTGATATGGTCCAATCCACTTTCGACCATCGCGTCCGGGCAAGGTTCGCCGTATTTATCCAGTAGATGCTTTTCCAGTGATCCCGCGTTCACTCCAATACGGATCGAACAATTGTGATCCCGCGCTGCCTTGATCACCTCTTTCACGCGTTTCTCATCACCAATATTGCCCGGATTGATCCGCAGGCAAGCGGCCCCCGCCTCTGCCGCTTCGATCCCGCGTTTATAATGGAAATGAATATCGGCCACGATTGGCACGGATACTTCGCGCACAATCTCTTTCAGCGCTTTCGATGATGCCTCATCCGGGACCGAAATGCGCACAATATCTGCGCCTGCGTCTGCTGCGGCATGCACCTGCGCGATGGTTCCTGCCACATCCGTGGTCAAGGTATTGGTCATGGTCTGAACGCTGATCGGTGCGTCACCGCCCACAGGCACATTACCGACCATAATCCGGCGCGATTTACGGCGGTAAATATTGCGCCACGGGCGGATATGGTTGAGGGACATGGGCGCACCTTTTTGGCAAGGGGTAAGGTATTCTTTACCTAGTCACCGAAGGACAAAATCACAATGCCAGATCAGCCCACCAGCTCACCCTGACGGAAAACCAACGCCCCTATTTCTTTTTGGTTATAAACATCTCGGAAGTTTGGAGGCAAAGCCACCAAGTGCAGAGGGCCTGAGCCCTTAACGGATCTGACAGGGCATCGCAGCCAGAACAGCCGGATCAATTTCCGAATTTGCCAAATCTGCAAACATCCGGCTTAGCGAGGTATCCGCTGTGGGGTCAACTGGCTCATAGAGTTCGGCCAACGCCTGACGTGCCAGCGGCAAGTTCGACGTGACACTGCCACGGTCGCCCACCGGGCCGTAACATCCATCCGCCATGGCAAAGAACAACGCCCCGGATTCGCCCGTGCGCAAGGTTGCGGGTTCCTCGGTTGCGGGCACATCCCACATATCGCCTTTGTTCATCACACCTTCGAAGATCACCGTGCCATCTGCGGCACGCACCCGCACCCATGAAGGATAGGCCGCAACCATGCGCACCATATCTGCCGGGCCTTCTAGGACCTGTGGCACGCCTGTGATGGCCGATTGGTCGACTGTCGCCGTAATCACGGCACCACCCACCCCAACGTTTGACGACGCAGCATTTGGCGTTGGAAAGCTACCCACAGAACGCGGATCAATGGTGGCAATCGGTGCATCACGCGCAACCAGCACAGGCACATCCAAAGCCTGCGGGCGGTAAAGACGGTCCAGCGCATCGGCGCGCGGCGCTTCCATGACACGCGGGGCTGACGAATTGCCACTGGCCTCAGGCGCTGTGGCCAATGCACCATCAAGCGGATCAAGGTCAGACAAAACAACCGGTGTTTGATCAACCGGGGCAACCTGCACGCGCTGCACTTCTTTCAGCACACTCCAGCCACCAAAGCCAATTGCACCGATCAAAGTCACCAATACCAGCATTGATCCAACAGCACCGGGCTCAATACGGCTCAGGATGCTATCACCAACGGGGGTAAAGGGTGTATTTGGACGTGCAAAAAGGTTTTCCTCGGTGGGGCGCTTTTTGCGTTCTTCAAAACTGGGCTTTTTGATCACCGAGGCTTCAGCAGACATGCCATGCGCCACGGCAAATCCGGATTCTGCACAGAAGGCGGCAAATGCTTTGTCCGGGTCCATTGTCAGATAGCGCGCATAAGACCGCACATAGCCGGCGATAAAGCCGGGCGTGTCAAACGCATCGGGATCACAATTTTCAATGGCAGCGATATAAGAGGCTTTGATCCGCAGTTCGCGCTGAACGTCGAGCAGAGATTTACCCAGCGTCGCACGCTCGCCCCGCATCACATCACCAAGACGCAATTCAAACGCGTCAAACCCCTTGGGCTCAACATCATTTTCCACAGCTTTCTTGGAGGACCAACGCCCGATCATACCAATTGCCCCGTTACTTCACTTGCCTGCAGCCTTAATCCTGAATCAAGCAGTCGATTCGGATTTGGCCTGTTCTTTCGCTAACGGTAACATAACGCAACGCAAATTACGAATTTTACCGTTTTACCCTGCGGCTTCGGCGCGATTCAGCGCACAATGCGCCCAAAGCCCGTCCATCGCATGCACCAGCGCATCCATTTCCTTGGGACCGTGGACCGGCGACGGTGTAAAGCGCAGACGCTCGGTGCCACGTGGCACAGTCGGGAAATTGATCGGCTGAGCGTATATGCCGTAATCCTGCAGCAACATATCAGACAGCAGCTTGGTATGGACCGGATTGCCGACCATCACCGGTACGATATGGGAGCCATGGTCGATAATCGGCAAGCCCAATCCCTTGAGCCGCAGCTTCAGCGCTTTTGCCTGTTGTTGGTGCTGTTCACGCAACTCCGGCGCGCGTTTCAAAAACGCAACCGATGCGGCGGCCCCCGCGGCAACAGCTGGCGGCAGTGAGGTGGTAAAGATGAACCCCGGTGCATAAGAACGCACCGCGTCGCACATTTTTGCGCTGGCGGCGATATAGCCCCCCATGACGCCATAGGCTTTGGCCAATGTGCCGTTGATGATGTCCAAACGGTGCATCAGGCGGTCTCGTTCAGCGACCCCTGCCCCGCGTGGACCGTAAAGGCCAACGGCGTGAACTTCGTCGATATAGGTCAGCGCGTTGAATTCATCGGCCAGATCACAGATCGCCTCAATCGGGCCAAAATCACCATCCATCGAATAGATTGATTCAAACGCGATCAGTTTTGGCGCGGCAGGATCGTCTGCCGCCAGTAACTCACGCAGATGTTCAACGTCGTTATGGCGGAAAATCCGTTTGGCCCCGCCATTGCGGCGCACGCCCTCGATCATCGACGCATGGTTCAATGCATCGGAATAGATGATCAGGCCGGGAAACAGCTTTGGCAGTGTCGACAGCGTCGCATCATTGGCGATGTAGGCAGAGGTGAACAGCAGCGCCGCTTCCTTGCCGTGCAGGTCGGCAAGCTCTGCCTCAAGACGTTTGTGATAGACCGTGGTGCCGGAAATATTGCGTGTCCCGCCAGACCCCGCACCCGTCGCCATCAGCGCCTCTTGCATCGCCTCGATCACAACCGGGTTTTGCCCCATGCCAAGATAATCGTTTCCACACCAAACCGTTATGTCTTGTTCGGACCCGTCGGGCCGCGTCCAGACCGCGTGCGGAAACTGACCATTACGGCGTTCAATATCAATGAATGTCCGGTAACGGCCCTCGTCATGCAGGCGCGCAATCGCCTCGTCAATCTTATCTGAGTAGTCCATTGCGCCTCTCCATTTGGCAGTCATGAAAACGGCAAAGGCACCCGCGTTCATATTCTATTCTTAGAATAACTATAACAAAGCGGCCCCCGCGTTCAATGCTTTATAACGGCACCTAATGTCGCAGCTTTGATCTGGATCAAGCAGCCAACCCTGCACCTTTGGTATTGCGTCTTCCGGATGATTGGGCGAAGTCCCAAATATGAAAGCCCTCACATCACGTACCGAATTTATCATCCTCATTGCCTTCATGATCTCCTTGGTGGCGATGGCAACAGATCTGATGTTGCCGGGCCTGGGCATGATCGCCAGTGACTTGGGGCAAAGTGACCCGAATGCAGGGCATCTGGTGATATCGGTCCTGTTTGCAGGTTTTGCATTGGGCCAGCTTATTGTGGGGCCATTGTCTGATTGTTATGGCCGCCGCGCGGTGATCCACGGCAGCTACACAATGTTTTGTGCAGGCGCCGCGCTGTCGTTGTTTGCGGCCAGTTTCGAGATGCTGTTGCTGGGGCGCGTGTTGCAGGGGCTGGGCATGGCCGGACCGCGCATTGTGTCAGTCGCGATTGTACGTGATGGTTATGAAGGGCGCGCGATGGCAAAAATCATGTCGTTTGTGATGGCAGTATTTATCATCGTGCCCGCCATCGCACCAGCCGTTGGGCAAGTGATCATTGCACTGTCAGGCTGGCGCGCAACATTTTCCTTTCTACTGGTGATGGCCGCCTTAAGCTGGATATGGTTCAGCTTGCGCCAACCTGAAACCCTGAGCTTGGCCGATAGGCGCGTGTTTACCTTCAAAGGCGTTTGGCAAGGTATCAAGATGATCTGTCAAAATCGTGCGGCGTTGGGCTATACCATCTGTGCTGGCCTGATCTTTGGTCCGTTTCTGGCCTACCTCAGCCTTGCGCAACAGATCTTTCAGCTCAGCTATGACAAGGGCGACGCTTTTGCCATCTGGTTCGGCGTTGCCGCATTGTCGATCGGCGCCGCGTCGATCTTGAATTCTGCTTTGGTCGAACGCTGGGGGATGAAATTTTTGTCAAACCTCGCCCTGATGTGGGTGATCTTAGTCGCCGCTATATTCATGGTCGTGGTTTTGATGTCGGACGGCCTGCCACCGTTTGGGTTTTTCATGATCTGGGTCATCGCCACTTTCTTTGCGATGGGATTGTTGTTTGGCAATCTCAACGCATTGGCCATGGAACCACTGGGAAAAATGGCAGGGCTCGGGGCCGCTGTCGTCGGGTCGCTGGCGACGTTCATCTCGATCCCTATCGGCTTTGCCATCAGCGAGAATTTCAACGGCGGTGTCGGTGCCTTGGTCGCGGGATTTGGTATCGTTGCACTGGCCGCCTTGTTGATCGGCAAATGGGCCAGCAGCGCCTCTGGACAACCTGCTGTTGGCTGATACGTTCGCGGTCAAACGCCTCCGCTTGTTCAAAGGAACGACCCCATGTCACTTGATGATGTCCTCGCGCGTATCGACGCCGATTTACCTGCCGCCACTGACCGCTTGCTCGACCTGCTGCGCATCCCGTCGATTTCAACAGATCCGGCTTTCAAGGCCGATTGTGACCGCGCCGCCGATTGGTTGGTGGACGATCTGACAGCGCTTGGTATTGACGCCAGCAAACGCCCCACACCGGGGCATCCGATGGTCGTAGGTCACGTCGGAGATACCGGGCCACATCTGCTATTCTACGGGCACTACGACGTGCAACCCGTTGATCCACTTAACCTTTGGGACCGCGACCCCTTCGACCCGGAAGTGCAGGACACACCCAAAGGCCGCGTGATTCGCGGACGTGGTGCCGCTGATGACAAAGGCCAATTGATGACCTTTATCGAGGCTCTGCGTGCCTGGAAAGAGGTTAAAGGTGACTGGCCTTGCCGCATCACGTTTTTCCTAGAGGGCGAAGAAGAAAGCGGATCACCTTCACTGGTGCCGTTCATGAAAGAAAACGCCGACGAGTTGAAAACCGACATCGCACTGATCTGTGATACGGGCATGTTCCAAAGCAAAACACCGTCGATTGTCACCATGCTGCGTGGGTTATTGGGCGAAGAACTGACCATCACCGCGCCGTCGCTCGATCTGCATTCTGGCATGTACGGCGGCATCTCGATAAACCCGATCCGCGTGTTGTCAGGCATCATTGCATCGCTGCACGACGAGACAGGCCGCATCACCATCCCCGGCTTTTACGACGGCGTACCGGAGCTGTCGGATGCGCTTGAGGCACAGTGGCAAGGTTTGAACTTTGATCATGCGACATTCCTTGGCGACGTAGGGCTGAGCACGCCTGCGGGCGAACAGGACCGCACCCCGCTTGAGATGATCTGGTCACGTCCCACCTGCGATGTGAATGGCATTTGGGGCGGGTATAATGGCGATGGCTTCAAAACCGTATTGCCGTCAAAAGCCCATGCCAAAATCAGCTTTCGCCTTGTCGGGACCCAAGATCCGCTGGCAATCCGCGAGAGTTTCCGCACGTTGGTCCAAGACGCCCTGCCCCCGGACTGTGAGGTTGAATTCACGGCACATGGAGCTGGCCAAGCCTCTGTCGCCGATTTCAGCAGCCCGATGTTTGAGGCGGCGCGCAAGGCACTTTCCGACGAATGGAACATACCTGCGGCCTATATCGGCTGCGGTGGGTCAATCCCGATTGCCGGACATTTCCAGAAGATTCTGGGGACCGAACCGATGCTGATCGGTTTTGGCAAAGACGACGATGCAATCCATTCTCCTAACGAAAAATATGACATGGAGAGTTTCCACAAAGGCATCCGCAGCTGGGCGCGGATATTGGATGCGCTGACCTGATCGGCGGGTGGGCCACGCGCCCACCTTACCGGCCCAACGCAAAGTAAGGTGGGCGCACCGCCCACCCCATCAACAGGTGCCGCATATGACCACAATCCCAAGTTTCACCTTTGATACCGTCACGCTGAACGGCCAGCAAATCGCCTATGCGCGCGGCGGTTCTGGCCCACCGGTGCTGTTGCTGCACGGCTTTCCGCAGACCCATATGATGTGGCATGCGGTGGCCCCGATGCTGGCCGAACATTTCACCATCGTCGCCCCCGATCTGCGCGGCTATGGGGCCAGCAGCAAGCCACATGGTACTGAAAACTATAGCTTTAGGGCGATGGCATCTGATCCTCTGGCCCTGATGCGCCACCTTGGGTTTGAGCATTTCCACCTTGTCGGCCACGACCGTGGCGGGCGCACGGCGCACCGGATGGCGCTGGACGCCCCCGACGCGGTGCTGAGCCTCACCGTGATGGACATCGTCCCCACACATCTGTTGCTGAATGACCTGAGCCGCCAAGTGGCACAAGCCTATTATCACTGGTTTTTTCTTGCACAACCCAGCCCGTTTCCCGAAACC
>JBPOFE010000079.1:0-15553 GCA_051252035.1 Sulfitobacter sp. | reverse complement strand
GAATTGCGCGCCGCAACCGAAGCGACAATTGTCTGAGCCCAAGATCAGCCACACCCTTGAGGGTAGCAAAGGCGAATACGTGCTGGAACAGGACGGGCATCAGGCCGTCCTGACCTATTCCAAACTGGGCGCTTCACAGGTCATCGCGGATCACACCGAAGTTCCCGAGGCATTAGGTGGTATGGGCGCGGGGCTGGCGTTGGTTGAACGTCTGGTTACGGATGCCCGTGCACAGGGCTTTCGCATTGTGCCGCTTTGCCCTTTTGTAAACGCAATGCGCCGCAAACACCCCGAGTGGGCCGATGCATTCAACGTCTAGGCACGCACCGCGCACCTTCGGATTCAATTCATCGCCGCAAACACGCAACCATCGCTGATCAGCTCGGGCGGTGTTTGACACAGCCCCTTAGCGACCTGAAACGCGGCCAGTACCTTGGGCACATAATCTCGGGTCTCGGCAAAAGGCGGCACTCCGGCGTGTTTGCGCACCGATCCCTCGCCCGCGTTATAGCCAGCCAGTACTAAAATCGGGTCGCGGTCAAATTCTTCCATCAACCAGTTGAGGTATTTCACCCCACCCGAGATGTTCTGCGTCGGGGCCAGACTATCGGTGACACCAAACCGGGTCGCGGTGTCCGGCATAAGTTGCATCAACCCTTGCGCCCCTGCCCCGCTGACGGCGTCCGGTTTGCCCGCGGATTCCACGGTGATCACGGCCAGAACAAGCGCAGGTGACACTTGTGTTCCAATGGTTGAGCGTAAAATGTCGATGCCGTTTGCCTTGGCGATGTCCTGCATCTGCTGCAAACGCGGTGCAGGAACCTTGCTGCCTGCGCCTGCCAGTGTGGTCATCGCGGTTTCCAAGCGGCCGGGCCCCGATTTCGCAGCTTCCGGCGATACCTTTGCCCAGAACCAATCAAACTGCCCCGGCGCTTTAGGGGCAATCGCACCTGAGGGCTGCGCCACTGCATCGGGCGTGGCTTTGATCTGTGCAGTTGGATCAATCTGAATGTTGATGCGGTTTTTGCTGCCGGACTTGGGAGGTTTCACCCGTTTGGCGCTGAATTCGGGAAACGGTGATGGCCCTTCGGCATGGCACGGAACGACGGCCAACATGCCCGCCAGAAGCGAAATTCCAAAAATACGATACATGCCTGCCTGCTTTTTTGCTTTATTGGCTCGATTATCTCGCAATAT
This sequence comes from Sulfitobacter sp., assembly GCA_051252035.1. GTDB lineage: Bacteria > Pseudomonadota > Alphaproteobacteria > Rhodobacterales > Rhodobacteraceae > Sulfitobacter. Next base: position 14,356 of record JBPOFE010000079.1, on the reverse strand, counting down.
TTCACAAAAAACGCTCTCAGACCAGTAAATCAGGGCATGAAACATGGCGATATTGCCTTAATTGACCCAATTATCATTCAATTTTGAAAGAACTAGATTTATTCTACTAATTATTTTCCTTTATATTCATGTACTTACGAAAAAGATACCAAAATTCTAACGCCAAACGTGAATTGTCACATTTGCGGTCAAATTCATGCCCCATTCAAAGGTCTATATAACGGCATACCAAGTCGGACAGGCACTTGATTGAGAGTGACGGTGCCAAACGGACGGCAGGGTTGGAAACTTAAAACTTACATGATCCTTGGAGGGACATACCATGATGAAATTTATTGCAAACTTCCGCAAAGACGAAGACGGCGCTGTAACAGTTGACTGGGTCGTTCTGACCGCTGCTGTTGTTGGCTTGGCTGTTGCTGCCTACACCTCAATCGAGACCGGCGCGACAAACCTGACAACCAACACATCTTCGTTCATCGAACTTCAGGATCCTAACTAAGTTTAGGTCCTAAGATTCGACATTCGACCAGGCCGGCCGTTCACCCTTCTATGACGATAGGTAAACGGCCGGTAAGGTCTAAATTCAATCACTTTGATCCCTGGAGGGACACAACATGATGAAATTTATTGCAAACTTCCGCAAGGATGAAGACGGCGCCGTAACAGTTGACTGGGTCGTTCTGACCGCTGCTGTTGTTGGCTTGGCTGTCGCCGCTTACACGTCGATCGAAACCGGTTCGACAAACCTGACGGCAAATACTTCTTCGTTCATCGAACTTCAGGATCCTAACTAAGTTTAGGTCCTAATTAGAGAACATTTGGGGGCTTTGTGCTGATGACAGCGCGCAGCCCTCTTTAGACAGGAATGACGTAAAGCATTCCAATTTTGAGGAACAGACCATGTTGAGCAAACTTAAGAATTTTTGCGCATCCGAAGACGGCGCTGTAACAGTTGACTGGGTTGTTCTGACCGCAGCGATTGTCGTGCTGGCCGGTGGCGTGATCCTTGCTATCAACGGCAGCTCCGGCACCGTGAGTTCAGGTACAGGTGATTTCCTGACTGATCGCCCTGTTGGCGGCTGATCGCAAGTAAAAACGAAAAGTAAGCCGGCCAATTCTCTGGCCGGTCTTTTTTTGTGCCCTACCCGGTTTTGGCAAACGTCATAATGGCCCGTCAATTTCGCGGTATTGCCCGACCTACGGCAAACAAAAACCATAATTGGCGGGCATTGTTTACCAGAGCAGGTTCCGGAAACACTCCGGCAAACACGGTTATATGAGGTGAATAATATGCGTATGGTATTTGGATTGGTTCTTTTGGTGGGCATCGCGCTTGCTGGAGGTGCTGTATATCTGGCCAAGGATCGGATCGCGCAATATCAGGCTGCCAATGCGCAAGCACAGGCGGCACTGGCTCAAATTGTTCCGACCAAAACGGTTTATGTGGCCGACGGTCCCCTGAAATACGGTCAAAAGCTGACCAAAGAAGATGTGCGTGCGGTTGCATGGCCGGAAAACGCAATTCCTGAAGGTGCGTTTGATGACCTTGCCGTGCTGTTCCCCGAGAATACCGATGCATTGCGCGTGGTCCTGCGTCAGATCGAAAAAGACGAAGCCATTATGGCTCTGAAAGTGACTGAACCTGGTGAGGACACCGGTTTAACGTCGCGGTTGACCCGTGGTACGCGTGCTTTCACAATCAAGGTTGATGTGTCGAGCGGCGTTTCAGGTTTCTTGCGCCCCGGTGACCGTGTCGATGTCTATTGGACGGGCCGCGTGAACCTTGGCCGCGACAGCGACAAGGGTGAAGTGACCAAGCTGATCGAAGCTGGTGTTCAGCTGATCGCCATCGATCAGAGCGCTGGTGGCGATTTGGACGAAGCAACAATCGCCGGCACCGTCACCGTCGCGATCAGCCCACAACAGGTTGCTTCGCTGGCTCAGGCGCAATCAACTGGCAAGTTATCTTTGTCATTGGTCGGCGCTGGGGACGATACCGTTGCCGATGCAATCGAGGTTGATCAGCGGTCTTTGCTGGGCATCGCCACCCAAGAAGTCCAAGCAGAAGTGGCACAGGAGAAGGTTTGCACAATTCGGACTCGTCGTGGCGCCGAAGTTGTGGAACTGCCAATCCCCTGTACAAACTGAGCTGAATTTCGCTCAAAACCAATTGGTTACCAAGACGCCGCACCTCGTGCGGCGTCTTTTCGTTTGGTGTTATGTTGCCATTTATCCACATAAGGTGCACCCGCGAACTCATTGATTCTTGCAATAAAAATGAAACTACCGCAGAGTAATCCAAACGACGGGCACTAAGACCCTATTTTGAGGCGTGATCAAAAAGGCAGGTCACATGAAAATTGACAGATTTATCAAAGCGGCTCTCGTAGGGCTGACGTTGAGCGCTGTGCCGATGGCACTGACCGCCCCAGGTTCGGCACACGCCGAAACATTGCGCGTGGTTAAAAAGGGCACCAATTCGACATTGAACGTTCCGATGAACCGGGCAGTTGTGGTCGAAAGCGACATTCCTTTTGCGGAACTCAGCATCGCCAACCCCGGCATCGCTGATATCTCATCCCTTTCGGACCGCACCATATATGTACTCGGCAAATCGCCCGGTCTGACCACATTGACCCTGCTGGATGCCAGCGGCCAGTTGATCACAAACGTGGATGTGCGTGTCGCGGCTGACGTATCCGAATTTAAAGAGCGCCTGCGGCAGATCCTGCCCGGCGAGAAAATCGAAGTGCGCACCGCCAATGACGGTATTGTTCTGTCTGGGATCGTTTCGTCAACGCAACGCCTACAGCGTGCGCTTGATTTGGCAGAACGCTACGCCCCCGAGCGCGTTTCTAACCTGATGAGCGTCGGCGGCATTCAACAAGTCATGCTTAAAGTGCGTTTTGCTGAAATGCAGCGCAACGTATCGAAATCTCTTAGCTCTTCACTCGCGCTAAACGGTATTCTGGGTGGCAGCACCGGCGTTAATGGCGGTACCGGCACAGTCAACACTGCGGGCGGCGTTGCGGCATCGCTTGGTGGGACTATTCCGACCTCAAACGATAATGCGGGTGCCATTCTTTTTGGTTTCAACGCAGGGTCCACACAAGTGGGTATCTTGCTTGAAGCGCTTGAGAAAAAGGGCGTTGTGCGCTTCCTTGCGGAACCAAACCTCGTTGCATTGTCGGGCCAAGAGGCGAAATTCCTTGCGGGTGGTGAATACCCCGTCCCTGTCGCACAGACTGGTGACCGGATTACCATCGAATTCAAACCTTACGGTGTTGAACTGGCCTTTATTCCGCGGGTTGTAGATAAAGATCTGATTAATCTCGAACTTAAGGCTGCTGTGTCGGCGATTGACCCGACAAACAGCCTTTCGCTGAGCAACGGTATTGAAATTGCCGCCTTTACCCGCCGCGAGACATCTTCGACGGTTGAAATGCGGGATGGCGAGAGCTTTGCCATCGCGGGCCTTTTGACCGATGATTTCAAAGACAATTCGAGCCAATTGCCATGGATCGGCGATGTCCCTGTCTTGGGGGCCTTGTTCCGCTCTGCTGATTATCAGCGCAGCCAGACTGAATTGGTGATCATTGTCACAGCACATCTGGTGACGCCTACACGCGGCGAAGCCTTGGCACTGCCAACGGATCGGATCAAACCGCCTACCGAAAAAGACCTTTTCCTTTTTGGCCGTACAGCTGATGGGACACGCACACCGAAAAAAGGTGCTGCAGGTGAGGTTGCCAAACAAGACTTTGGCGGGTCATATGGCTATGTATTGGACTAAACCCATGAAAAGCGCGATGGCCAACAAATTTAGCATACTCGGTCTTACGGTCTCCCTCGCCACTGTAATGGGGTGCGCGCCGAGCCAAGATCCTGTTTATACACAGTTTTACCGCGAAGCAGGAGCTTTGACCGACACTGGCAGCTTTGGCAATGCGACGTTGAACAACCGTTTGGTCATGACTGGCGAACGCCAATATACCTTTGACTTGGCAAACCGTTTTGCTTCTGAAGTCAACTCAACCGTGAATTTTGAATTCAATTCCTCACGATTGGACGGGCGGGCGCAGGCCACGCTACGTCAGCAGGCCGGATGGATCAGACAATTCCCGGAAATTCGTTTTCGCGTTTACGGGCATACCGATGCGGTTGGTTCAAATCGATTTAACAAGTCGCTTGGGTTAAGACGCGCAAATGCCGTTGTTTCGTATCTGTCGACGTTGGGCATCAGCCGCAGCCGTCTTGAAGCTGTTGTTTCCTTTGGTGAAACCCAGCCATTGGTCGTGACCCAAGGCCGCGAACGTCGCAATCGTCGCACAGTGACCGAAGTTAGCGGTTTTGTGAAAGGTCACCCAACAGTTCTGGATGGCAAATACGCGCAGATTATTTACCGTGACTATATCGCAAGCGCTGTTCCGCCTACCCAACTGAGTGACACTGCACTTGGCGAAGTCGCTCAATAAGAATTAACCATTTTATGTGCCGCCTGCCCTAATCCGGCCGGCGGCACATGACGTTTTGCGCTGGGCAGACGCAGCTGATCAATCATCAGTCTTTGGTGTGATCGTTTCAAGATACCCAACAATCAGACCTTTTTGGCCCCATTCCTGCCCAAGTTGGCTGTGATATTCCCTGCAATAGGACAAATGTGTCTGGGCAAAAGCCTGGGCATGGGTGACCGCAGGGATGGATCAATTGCGCTCAAAGACGCGAAAGGCCCCTCTGCCAAACCCTTGATAGTAAAGGATTAGGCCATGAGCAGCAGTATGCCACAACCCGAAACAGCGCCCATCGTGGCCTGCACCATCAGCCGCGATGTACAAAACTTCGATCTGTTGATCGAAGACATGGAAGATGCGCTTGGTGAAAGCTGGGGTGATCTTGGGTTTGCGGAAGCGCTGGCATTTTTTGGCCAACCCGAGGCCGAAGGCATGGAGTTTGTGGCGCTCGCCATGGATGAAACGGACGAAGACAACCTTGTCTTGATGACCGAGATCATCACCCAAGCCAAAGCACGCGACATCAAGGTGATCCTGATCGCCGAAGACGTCACGCCCGCCGCACTGCATTCTTTGTTGCGCCAAGGGGCCGATGAATTTGTACCCTACCCGCTGCCCGAAGGTGAATTGGCCCAAGCCATCACCCGTGTGCGCGCCGTGGAGGAAGCCCCTGCCCCGGCCACAAACGCACCCAAGCTCAAACCCGGTGCCGACAAAGATGGCGCGTTGATTGTGGTGCATGGACTGGCCGGTGGCACAGGTGCCACAACGCTTGCCGTGAACCTCGCGTGGGAATTGGCCAGCGTAAAAAAGGATGACGCCCCGTCCGTATGTTTGCTGGACTTCGATCTGCAGTTTGGTGCTGTGGCGACGTTCCTCGACCTGCCGCGTCGCGAGGTCGTTTATGAAATGCTGTCTGACACAGAAACCATGGACGAAGAAAGTTTCGGCCAGGCCCTTCTGACCTATGAAGACAAAATGCAAGTGCTGACGGCTCCTACTGATATGTTGCCGCTGGATCTGATATCTTCCGAAGACATTACCCGTGTTCTCGATATCGCACGTAACCAGTTTGATTATGTGGTGGTCGATATGCCCTCCACATTGGTGCAATGGTCCGAAACCGTGCTGAACAACGCACATGTTTATTTCGCGATGCTGGAACTCGATATGCGGTCGGCGCAAAACACTCTGCGTTTCAAACGTGCGTTGCAGTCCGAAGACCTGCCAGTTGAAAAGCTGCGCTATGTGATGAACCGAGCACCGAAATTCACCGATTTGAACGGTAAAGGTCGCGTCAAACGTATGGCGGAATCCCTGAGCATTTCCATTGATGTGAATTTGCCAGATGGCGGCAAGCCCATCACGCAAGCCAATGATCACGGTATGCCCCTGGCCGCGTCGGCCCCAAAAAGCCCGCTGCGGCGCGAGATTGCCAAACTGGCCGCCTCTATTCACGACCTCAAGGATGATCAGGCCAAAGCGGCCTAATCTCATAAAGAAAGAGCGTACGTATGTTTTCCAAGTATAAAAAATCAGGCCCCGCTACACCTGCGGCCCAACCTGAAGCAGCCACAAATGTGACCCCCTTAAAAGAGGCCGCACCCGCAACAATGCGCAAAGCATTGGCTCCCGCGGCGGCGGCACCAGTGGACAAAGAGGTCAAACGCAAACAGCGGATGAGCGACATCAAGCTGGAACTACACCGCGCCCTTTTGGACAACCTGAACCTGGCCGCTTTGGAGCATGCCAGCGAACAAGATCTGCGTCAGGAGATCAATGCAATCGCGGTTGAGATTCTGGAGCAAAAAAGCATTGTTCTGAACCGTGAAGACCGGATGACGCTGAACTCTGAGCTTTATGACGAGGTGACGGGCCTTGGTCCGCTTGAAACCTTGCTCAAGGATGAGACCGTCAACGATATTCTGGTCAACGGCCCACAGCAGATTTTTGTGGAACGAGATGGTAAGCTTGAGCTGACGCAAATCACCTTTAAGGACGAACGCCACCTTTTGCGGATCATCGACAAGATCGTGTCCGCCGTGGGTCGTCGCGTGGACGAAAGCAACCCTTACGTCGATGCGCGTCTGAAAGATGGCTCGCGCTTCAACGCCATGGTGCCGCCTGTAGCGGTCGATGGTTCGCTCGTGTCCATTCGTAAGTTTAAAAAGGACAAACTGGGCATTGATGATCTGGTGAATTTTGGCGCCTTCACCGAAGAGATGGCCGCCTATCTTCAGGCCGCCGTTGCCACGCGCCTAAATGTGATTGTGTCAGGTGGTACGGGTTCTGGTAAAACGACCACGCTGAACGCCTTGTCATCCTTCATCGACAACGCCGAACGCATTCTGACAATCGAGGATACGGCGGAACTTCAACTGCAACAGACCCATGTGGGCCGGATGGAAAGTCGCCCGCCCAACGTTGAAGGCAAAGGCGAAGTTTCCCCCCGCGATTGTTTGAAAAACGCCCTGCGGATGCGCCCAGACCGAATTATTGTTGGTGAAACCCGCGGCGAAGAAGTTATCGACATGTTGCAGGCCATGAACACTGGCCACGATGGGTCTATGACCACAATTCACGCCAACTCGGCGCGCGATGGTGTGTCACGTTTGGAAAACATGATCGCGATGGCCGGTATCGAAATGCCGCTCAAGGCCGTGCGTTCACAGATTTCGTCTGCTGTGAATCTGATCGTGCAGGCATCGCGTCTGCAAGATGGTTCGCGCCGCATGACCTCAATCACCGAAATTACCGGGATGGAAGGCGACGTGATCTCCATGCAGGAAATTTTCCGCTATCAGCGCGTGGGTCTTACGCCTGAAAACAAGATCATCGGCCATTTCACGGCCACCGGTGTGCGCAGCCACTATGCGGAACGCTTCCGTATGTGGGGCTATGACCTGCCGGCGTCTATTTATGAACCAATTGCAGCGCAGTAAGGAAAACATGTCATGAGTGCCGAACCAATTATCTATGGCCTGATCTTCATCGGCGTGCTGGTGCTGGTCGAAGGCTTGTATCTGGTGGCTTTTGGGAAATCCATCAGCCTAAATAGCCGGGTTAACCGCCGTCTTGAAATGCTTGAAAAGGGCACCCGTCGCGAAGAGGTGTTGGATAAGCTGCGTAAAGAAATGCAGCAGCATATGAATGCGAAGTCTATTCCGTTGTATTCATTGCTGTCTATCAAGGCGCAAAAGGCTGCCATTGCGTTTACGCCCCAACAGCTTTTGATGATCATGGCAGGTCTGGCCGCGTTTGCGTTTATGGCGTTGACCGTCGGCACCGAAACGGAACCGGCTGTCCGTGCATTGCTCGCCGTGGGTATCGGCGTCGGTGGTGTGTATTTCTGGATTTCTGCCAAGGCCAACAAGCGCATGGGCATGATCGAAGAACAACTGCCCGATGCGGTCGAATTGATGGTGCGGTCCTTGCGGGTCGGTCATCCTTTCACCAACGCCATCACCATTGTGTCGAAAGAAATCCAAGATCCACTGGCTTCCGAGTTCGGTGTGATCGCGGATGAGAGCGCCTATGGGCGCGATGTTGGTGAAGCATTGAAAGACATGGCTGAACGTCTGGACATGCAGGACTTGCGTTTCCTGGCGGTGGCCGTGACGATCCAGCAGCAATCTGGTGGTAACCTGGCCGAAATTCTGGCGGGTCTGGCCAAAGTGATCCGTGCCCGTTTCCGCCTGTTCCGCCGGGTAAAGGCGATCACGGCCGAGGCGAAATGGTCAGGCAAGTTCTTGTCTGCCTTCCCGATCCTTGCACTGATCGTGATTAACGTGGCCGATCCGACCTATTATGATGAGGTCAAGGAAACCCCGTACTTTATCCCTGCCTGTTTTGTGGTGGGTATCTTCCTCGCTGCGAACCTTATGGTGATGCGCGTTCTCACCGACATCAAAGTGTAAGGAGCATTTGAGATGGAATTCCTAACACAGATCAACAACCAAATCAGCGCGATATTGGGTCCGATGGGTCTGATCATCATCGCAGGTGTTCTGGGTCTGGCGCTTGTGGCGATAACCGTCATTATGATGGTGAAACAGCCAGAAGATCCGCTCAGCAAACTCAAACGCACTTCGGCTGGGTCCACCGGTGGTGTCGACCCGAACAAGCAACTGCGACAGGCGGACGGCAACCAACAACTGCAAAAGTTTGCCAAGTTTCTTGAACCAGAGGACGTGGCCGAACTCAGCGCCAAGCAATTGATGCTGCGCCAAGCGGGCTATCAGGCGCGCGATGCGGTGCGCACCTTTTACTTTGCGCAGATGGTTCTGGGCTTGCTCGGCATGCTTGCTGGTATCGTCTATGTCAACTTTCTGGGTGGCGGCGAAGGCATGAGCACCCAAAAGATGATGATCTATACCGTTGGCCCCGGTGGTATCGGATATTACCTGCCCAAATACTGGGTCACGCGCCGCGTCGGCAAACGCAAAGAAGAAATCGAAAGCGGCTTCCCCGATGCGCTCGACATGATGTTGGTCTGTGTTGAAGCAGGTCAATCCTTGGACCAGTGTATTGTCCGTGTTGCCCGTGAATTGCGTGCCTCCTACAAGGCATTGGCAGATGAATTCGAAGTCGTGGCTTATGAAATGAAGGCGGGCAAAGACAAAGTGACCGTTCTCAATGATCTCGGCGAACGCTGCGGTGTGCAGGATGTGTCATCATTTGTGACCGTTCTGGTGCAATCTGCCGCGTTTGGTACATCAATCTCGGACGCTCTTCGGGTTTATGCGGCAGAAATGCGCGACAAACGCGTGATGAAAGCCGAAGAAGCCGCAAACAAGTTGCCAACTAAGATGACCCTTGCCACTATGATGCTGACCGTACCGCCACTGCTGATCATTCTGGTTGGCCCGTCGGTACTGGGTATTACGCGACTGGGTGAAATGGGCGGACCAAACTAAACAATGACAACAACACGCTGGCGCAGGGCAACCTGCGCCATGGCACTTTTCTTGAGCTTTGGAATTGCCGCCTGTTCACCGGGCGGCTTTTCTGCGCGCGGCGACAACCCTTTTGCCCCCGGCGTAAACCAACGCAAGGACGCAGAAGACGGGGTTGAGGTGGGCCACCGCCTGATGGCCGCCGGGCAATATGAACTGGCGATCAAGTCATTCAATCGTGCGGCATTGGATCAAGGTATTGATGCAGAAATCCTATCTGGTCTGGGCAGCGCCAATTTGGGATTGGGCCGTCTGGGACAGGCCGAACAACTGCTGCGCCGCGCCGTGAAAGAGAACGAAACAGAGCCTGAGGATTGGAACAATCTGGGCGTTGTGTTGATGGAACGTGGCAAAACCCCCGAGGCGGTGCAGATATTTCGCAAGGCCTATGCGCTGGACAATGGCGAAAGTGACGCAATTCGTGACAATTTGCGCTTAGCACTCGCAAAATTGGAAAATCCTGTTATTAATGACATTGACGAGGCTAATTATAAATTGGTGCGGCGCGGTGCAGGAGATTACATAATCAACTCCGGCATCTAATCGACACCATATTCGAGGCAGAGCAGTAAAAAGGACGCAAAAATGCGCCACCCTATTCTATTTGCCACCTGCATTGCAGGTGTTACCGCTGTTGCAGGCTGCGGTCAAAAAGATGCAAACGCTACCGTTGAACGCGCCTTTGAGGACGTCAATGTTGTCGATGCCACCAATCTTTCAGATGTGATGCTGACGGTCGCCGATCCGAACGAGGCGGTGACGTATTTTGCACGCTCAAGTAAAGAAGACCCCACCCGGATTGACCATCAACGTGGCCTTGCCATGTCGTTGATCCGCGCCAAACGGGTGACCGAAGGTGCTATCGAATGGGCCAAAGTCACTAAAATGCCTGAGGCAACCAACGACGATAGCGTCGAATATGCCGACGCGCTGATCCGCAGCGGCGATTGGGCCGCGGCAGAAACTGTGTTGAACTCTGTCCCACCCACGCATGAGACATTCAAACGCTACCGTCTGGCGGCACTGATTGCGGACAGCAAGAAAGAGTGGAAAAAATCCGACAGCTTTTATGAAACCGCTGTTGGACTGACCACGACACCTGCATCAGTGATGAACAACTGGGGCTATTCAAAATTGACCCGTGGCGATTACAAAGCCGCGGAGCGGTTGTTTTCAGACGCCGTACGTCAAGATCCAACCCTGTTTACGGCAAAAAACAACCTTGTCCTCGCCCGCGCGGCGCAGCGTGATTATACCTTGCCCGTGATTCCGATGGATCAAACAGAACGCGCACAATTGCTGCACACCATGGCGTTGTCGGCGATCAAACAAGGTGATGTGCAAACTGGCAAAGGTTTGCTTCAAGAAGCGATTGATACACACCCTCAACATTTCGAAGCCGCCGTGCGCTCCCTGCGCGCCCTCGAAGCTAACGGCTAGGGCCATGACGATCACCGCAATATCCGCGCTGTGGTTCCTGCCCTTTGTTTTGCCGATCTGCCTTTATGTCATGTTCACGGACATGGCTCAGATGCGGATCACCAATCAGGCAGTTGTGCTTTTGGCGTTGGTTTTCATTGTGGTGGGCGTGTTTGTGCTACCCTTTGACACCTACCTTTGGCGCTTGCTGGGGATGGTGATTGTGCTGGTGGTTGGCGTCGCGCTGAACGCCGCTGGCGTGATGGGTGCGGGCGATTCCAAATTTCTTGCTGCAGGTGCGCCTTACGTGGCTTTGGGTGATCTGCGGCTGTTGATGGCGCTTTTCATGGCGGTTCTATTGGCCGCCGTGGTGACGCATCGCACCGCAAAACACACACCGCTACGTCGTTTGGCTCCTGATTGGGTCAGCTGGACGCATGCCAAGAAATTTCCGATGGGCCTCGCCTTGGGTGCCACCTTGGCGGTCTACCTAATTTTGGGTGCAAAATATGGTGCATAATTTACGCCATATTCAGCCCTTTTGCTGCAGGCTCTGCAAAACCTGCCCCCCTGTCTCAGGAGTGTCGTGATGAACATGCAAACCACCAGTGTTATGGCGCCACCGCCACCAAAGCGGTTGGAAGACATGAAATTACCAATCGTGATGATGCGGGACATCCTGCTCAAAACGATCTTTCGCAAAAACGTCGATATGGTCAGCGAATTGTCTCGCGCTGTGTGCCTGCCCATCCCTGTAACCCAGGAATTGGTCGATATGGCCCGCGAACAACGCTTGCTTGAAGCTACTGGCACGTTGAACGCCCAGAACGGCAACGAAATGGGCTATCAACTGACCGATGCTGGCAAGGCGCGTGCGCTGGATGCGCTGGCACAATCTGAATATTTTGGCCCGATGCCGGTGCCACTGAATGTGTACAGCGAACAGGTCAAACGCCAGTCTGTGCGCAACCTGCAAATCACCCGCGACCAGCTGACTGACGCGATGGGTCATCTGGTCCTGCCGGACAGCTTGTTGGACCATCTCGGCCCGGCGGTATCTGCGGGCCGCTCCATTCTGATGTACGGCCCTCCCGGCAACGGTAAATCCAGTATTTCCAATGGGATACGTGATGCGCTTGGCGACAAGGTCTATGTACCACGGGCCATCGAATATGCCAGTCAGGTCATCACTGTATATGACCCGATCGTGCATTCAAAAGCCGAGGAAGAAATCCAAGACCCCACGTCCCTGCGCCGCGTCACCCGCTATGACGCGCGCTATGTCTGCTGCGAGCGGCCATCGGTGATCACCGGTGGTGAATTGTCGCTCGAAATGCTTGATCTGGTCTATAACCCGTCGGCAAAAACCTATCAGGCCCCTTTACAACTAAAATCAACCGGCGGCATTTTCATCGTCGATGACCTTGGCCGCCAAAAGGAGCCACCGCAAAGCATCGTCAACCGCTGGATCGTCCCGCTTGAAGAAAGCAAAGATATCTTGGCGCTGCAGTCAGGTGAAAAATTTGAAGTGCCGTTTGATACCTTGGTGATCTTCTCCACCAACTTCCACCCAAATGAGATTTTCGATACCGCCGCCCTGCGTCGTATCTTCTTTAAAATCAAAATCGACGGCCCAAATCAGGAAAACTTCCTCAAGATCTTTGCCATGGTAGCGCGAAAAAAAGGCATGGGGCTGGACGAGGCGACGTTGGTGCATCTGCTCAAGGTCAAGTATCCGACGATCGACAATGTCTATGCCAACTATCAGCCGATTTTCCTGATCGACCAGATGATTGCGATCTGCGATTTCGAAGGCATCCCCTATCAAATGTCACCTGACCTGATTGATCGGGCCTGGGCCAACATGTTTGTTAAGGACGAAGTCATCGTTAAATGACGTGCGCGCCGCAAGTGTATGACGCATCATCATAACCGGCTTTGCCTTTGACGCGCCACGCAGCACGACGGGGCTGGCCCCTATGTGATGCGGTGCTACATTAAGAATATGCGCAGCCTACCCCCGCTTTTCACAAATTGGTTCACCAGCAAGGGTTGGTCGATCCACCCGCATCAACAACGGATGCTGGACCGTGCCGATGCGCTGTCATTATTGCTGATTGCGCCCACAGGTGGAGGTAAAACGCTGTCGGGCTTCCTGCCCACCCTGATTGATCTTGCGCAAGGTGGGCATGAGGGGATGCATACGCTTTACATCTCACCGCTCAAGGCCTTGGCGGCAGATATCAAGCGTAACCTAACCACCCCCGTCACCGAGATGAAATTGCCCATCACCATTGACGAACGCACAGGCGACACATCCCAAACCCGGCGCAAACGGCAACGGGCCGAGCCGCCTCATATCTTTTTGACGACCCCTGAAAGCCTCGCCCTGCTTGTCAGCTATGAAGACGCGCCGCATATGTTTAAGGGGCTGAAACGTGTTGTGATCGACGAAATTCACGCGCTCGCCGAATCCAAGCGTGGCGATCAGATGATGCTTGCGTTGGCACGGTTGCAAACCATCTGTCCGGGCCTGAAACGCGTCGGATTGTCAGCCACGGTGGATGATCCCGCAGCAATTGCGCATCTGATGGCCCGTCATCCCGACCCTTGTGAAATCCTGCTCGCCGATCCTGGTCCGGCCCCCGATATCCAGATGCTGACCACGGACGAAGCCCCACCTTGGTATGGTGGCGGGGCTGCCTATGCGATCCCGGCGGTTTTGGAGCAGATCAAACAGCACAACACCACGCTGATATTTCACAATACCCGAGCACAGGCCGAAATTTTCTTTCATAATCTCTGGCTGGCGAATGATGAAAGCCTGCCCATTGGCATTCATCATGGCAGCCTTGACCGACAACAACGGGAACGGGTCGAGGGGGCCATGGTACGTGGCGAATTGCGCGCAATTGTCTGTACTGGATCGCTTGATCTCGGAATTGACTGGGGCGACGTTGATCTGGTGATCCAAATCGGCGCGCCGAAAAACGTCAAACGTTTAGTGCAACGCATCGGCCGCGCCAACCACCGTTATAACGCGCCGTCTAAAGCGTTATTGGTGCCTGCTAACCGGTTCGAGGTCGTCGAATGTGTCGCCGCGCTGGATGCGGTTCTGGCAGGTGAATTGGACGGCGATGCACGCGGCCCCGGCCCGCGTGATGTGCTGTGCCAGCATATCCTGATCACCGCCTGTGCAGGCCCTTTTCGCGCCGATGACTTATATGCTGAATTCACTTCAGCCGGGGCGTATAGCGCGCTGACCCGCGCCGCCTTTGACGACTGCCTGGAATTCTGCGCCACGGGGGGCTATGCCTTGCACGCCTATGACCGCTGGCAACGACTGCTCCAACTGCCCGATGGCCGCTGGCAGCTCCGCGACCCGCGCAGCGCACAACGTATCCGCATGAACATCGGCACGATCCAAGACACCGACACGCTCAAAGTCCGTATGCGGCGCAACCGCGG
>JBPOFE010000078.1:0-15672 GCA_051252035.1 Sulfitobacter sp. | reverse complement strand
CGCGAAGAGGGCGAAAAGGTCCGGCTGATCGGCCATTGGGATGGGGAAGAAGAGGCCCGATGGATTGGGGATGAGATCGAGGCGATGCAGCGTGGCACACGGGGGATGGATGCGCTGTCATTGGAGTCGATGGCAATTCTTGTGCGCGCCAGCCACCAGATGCGGGCCTTTGAGGATCGGTTCCTGACCATCGGATTGCCCTACCGCGTCATTGGTGGGCCGCGGTTTTATGAGCGTTTGGAAATTCGTGATGCGATGGCCTATTTTCGCATTGTCACCAGCCCCGATGATGATCTGGCGTTTGAGCGGATTGTGAACACGCCGAAACGCGGGCTTGGTGACAAGGCGCGGCAGAAGATTCAAGTCACGGCGCGCGAACATGGTGTCAATCTGGTCGAAGGGGCGCGGATTTTGCTGGCCCATGACGGGTTGAGCGGTAAGGGCGCGGCGCAATTGCGGCTTCTGATCGACGGGATTGACCGTTGGCATGCGATGACGCGGGGGCCGCTGCGGTCGGTGTCGAATGATGATGTGATTGACGACGGGCCAGAGCGGCTTGAATACGCGCCGCCCGAGACCAGCCATGTGGAACTGGCGCAGATCATTCTGGACGAATCCGGTTACACTGGCATGTGGCAGAACGATAAAACGCCAGAGGCACCGGGGCGGTTGGAGAACCTCAAGGAATTGGTCAAGGCGCTGGAGCAGTTTGAGAATCTGCAAGGGTTCCTCGAACATGTCAGTCTGATCATGGACAATGAAAAGGGCGGTGAGGGCGAGAAGGTCAGCATCATGACGTTGCACGCTGCCAAGGGCTTGGAATTCCCGGCGGTGTTTTTGCCCGGTTGGGAGGATGGATTGTTCCCCTCCCAGCGGTCGATGGATGAAAGCGGTCAAAAAGGCTTGGAGGAAGAGCGGCGCTTGGCCTATGTCGGCATCACGCGGGCAGAGGAGTTGTGCACCATCTCCTTTGTTGGCAACCGTATGGTGTTTGGCCAATGGCAATCTGCGATGCCGTCGCGGTTTATCGACGAACTGCCCGAAGATCATGTGGAGGTGCTGACGCCACCGGGTCTCTATGGCGGTGGCTTTGGTGCGGCGATGCCGAAATCCACGCTGCATGAGGCTGCGGCGGAGGCGAATGTCTATAACTCCCCCGGTTGGCGGCGCTTGCAGGCCCGCGCGGGCGAACGTGGCATGAGCCAACCCAAAGAAAGCCGCAACATGACAATCGACATGAACGCGGTCAGTAGCTTTGTGATGGGCGAGCGCGTGTTTCACCAAAAGTTTGGCTATGGCGCGGTGATTGGCATTGAAGGCGACAAGCTCGAAGTTGATTTTGAGAAGGCAGGGACCAAGAAAATTGTGTCGAGTTATTTGACCGGCTGTGACGACGTGCCCTTTTAACAGGGCGAATGTGGGGCATTCTGCCACTCACATCCCAGCGTTCATGCGCCAATCTTAGCCCCTAAAAACAGAAAAACGGCGATACCTTGGGAGGAAGGTATCGCCGTTTCTTTGATGGCCCAAAGCGTCAAGGGAGGATCGGCTTTGGGTCGTTCAAGGAAACCGCAGCATCAGGGAGGAGGAAGGTGATACGGCCCCTTGGATTAGGCGTATGAACAGGGAGGTGTCATACGCCCAAATCGTAAACGCTTAGCGTGTTGCTGATTCCCAGGATACCCGGCGCAATTCGCAGCGGTTCAAGCCAAGATCGTTCAATTCGCGGTTGGACAAAGCGCTCAACCCGTCGAATGTTTCACGGTACATGCGGTGCTGTTTGTAGCGGGTTGCCAGTGCATCAAAGGCTGTGCCGATGCGGGCAAAGAAAGATGTTGTCGGTGCGGTTGTTGTATTTACGTATGCCATCGTGGCGCCTCTTTTTCATATCAATCGTTGTTTCTGATGAGGGGTATCTACGCCTTTTTTTGGCGCTAACAACTCACAGTATCGCAATGCCGCTATGCAGCATTTGCATAGGCGACTTGAGGTCAACCTATTGTTTACCAAGGGGAAACATTCTCAGAATGTGGCGTTGGTCTGCGCAGTGTTGCGTTTTGTCAGGGATTTTGGAGCGGGGAAAGAAAAAGGGCGACGACATCAGGGAGGAGGAAGATGTCGCCGCCAAAAACCAGATTTGCCCGGGAGGAGGTGGGCGCCTCTGTTCTTTCTTTCGGATCTAGCGTTCAACCGATCCATGCACCTACATTCCAATAATTGCTGCGCTTGCACAACGAACAGTTTTGCAATGCTGCTATGCAGCAAAATCATGATACCCCTGCGTAAAGAATAGGCAATGCGCCTTTTCAGCGGGCAAGGGGTTGTCGCCTCTTGTGGTTTGAGCAAAACCTGCCATTTCAAGAGGCAAGAATGAGGAGAATATGCGCATGTCTGTCACCAAAGCCGATGTTGAAGCCGCCCTCGCACGGGTCACCTTGCCGGATGGCAAAAGCCTGATGGCGCATGATTTGGTGCGTGCGTTGACTGTTGAAGGTGACAAGGTGCGTTTTGTGATCGAAGCCCCAAGCGCAGAAGTGGCCAAGCAAATGGGTCCGCTCCGCGATGCTGCAGAGAAGGTGGTCAAGGAAATGCCTGGCGTGGCACAGGCGACAGTGGCCCTGACGGCGCATGGGCCAGCGGCCAAGCCCGCCGCGCCGCCAAGCCTGAAGGTCGGTGGCCATCCCAAACCGCAAGAGGGCCCAAGCAAACCCAGCGGCGTGCAGCGTATTCTGGCAATTGGGTCGGGCAAGGGCGGCGTGGGCAAGTCCACGATCAGCACGAATTTAGCCGTGGCGCTGGCGCGGGCTGGGCGCAAAGTTGGCCTGCTGGATGCCGATATCTATGGGCCGAGCATTCCGCGCATGATGGGGGTGAACAAGAAACCCGCATCACCCGATGGTAAGACGATTATCCCGCTGCACGCGCATGGTGTTACGTTGATGTCCATCGGATTCATGATGGAAGAGGGCAAAGCGGTGGTCTGGCGCGGCCCGATGTTGATGGGCGCGCTGCAACAGATGTTGGGGCAGGTGGAATGGGGTGAATTGGACGTGTTGATCGTCGATCTGCCGCCGGGCACGGGCGATGTGCAGCTGACCTTATGTACCAAGTCAGAACTGACCGGCGCGATTGTGGTCAGTACGCCGCAGGACGTGGCGCTGATCGACGCGCGCAAGGCGCTAGATATGTTTGCCACGCTCAAAACGCCTGTGTTGGGGTTGATCGAGAACATGTCGATGTTTGTATGTCCTGATTGCGGATCTGAGCATCAGATCTTTGGCCATGGTGGTGTTGCCGCAGAGGCCGACAAGATGGGCGTGCCGTTGTTGGGCAACTTGCCGATTGACCTTGAGACCCGGCTGGCCGGGGACGGCGGCACGCCGATCGCCGCCGGGGACGGGCCGATGGCGCAGGCCTATGCCAAGATTGCCGAAGGGTTGATCAAGGGCGGGATGGCCTAAGGGCCAACAGCAAGTGCGTTAGCCCAGTGATCGTCCCTCGACCAGATGGCCGTAAAGCGTGGTCAGCACTGAGATGAACACCAGCCCTTCGACGATATAGACCATCGTCTGCAGGCCCATCGCAATGACCGCGCTGTCGGGCAGAATGACAACCGTGATCAAGGAGATCGCGACGTTCAGCATTGCGAGCAACACCGCCAAACTCCAAAGGGTTTTAGCGATTGGGGCCGTGACTTCCCAACTTTCCTTGATGCGCATGGAGTTGCCAAGGGCTGCTGCGGGCAAGACCACGCTGAGCCGAAGCGCGATCCAGACAAATAATATCCCAGCCAGAATGCCGATGACAAAGAATGCGACGGCGGCACCGGTCAGGGCCGAGCCAATCCCGCCAATAATTGCAATTGCAATGGCAATTGGGATCGCGATCAGAAACTGAACCAGCGCCAGAATGATAGCGCGCCACAGGTAGCCCAGTATAATCGCAGAGCCCGGCCGCAAGATATCGCGGGCCTCGGTGCCGTTTAACAGCACATGGCGGTGCCACAAGATCGCCATCAAGGCGTATCCGACCAGACCGGCCGCCGCAATGAGCAGCATAAGCATAATAGAAGACGGGGACGGGGCCACAAATGTTTCTGGCGTCGATTGTAGTGCTGTAAGTGTATCAGGCACCAGCACGACGGCTGCAACGACGCTGGCCAAGACAATCAACAATGCCGGAGTGATGACGCGCAGGGTTGTGCCGGGTTCATGGATCAACATGCGAAGGGCATGCGCAAGAATGGCCATAGCGTTGTTCATCGAAAGCTCCACTTGAATGTTGTCGCCTTGTCGCGCGCCATTGCGAAAGAAGCAAGCGCTGGGATCGGCCAAAGTCTGGCGCATTAAAGGCAGAATTAACGCCGGGTCAATCACCACCCTTAGCTCGATGCCTGATGGCATTGTGGTGGGGGCGAGTGAACGGAGTGGGAATATATGGGACACGCCATGGGAAACCATGGGCGATTGGCCGTGTGACCGGCCTTTGATTCGGCTAATTCTCGCCGATTCCGAATCAAAATGCTCAGAAATGGGTTGAAATGACTTGCGTTAGCCTATTAGTTTGCAGAACAAGACAGGAACATGATCTGTGGATAACTTGGTGCATGAAATTTTCTGGGAAATCGTGGGATAAATGTGAGTATCTGCTGATAGCACTAAATGTAGTGTGATTTTTGCTTTTTAACACCAATTAGGCTAAATATTTCAAATTATTTTTGCTAGATATTGTTTTTAGGACCTGTGTAAAACTAAATATTGTGTATAAATCCGAAAAAAAATGTAGACGCCCATGAATTCCCATGGCATCCATAGTGCATCGGATGAGAACGGGACACGGGGCACCAAACGACCCCACAAAAATAAAACAACCTAGCAGGTTTCATACAGGCACCTCGCTTTCATCAGAACAAAGAGATCCGGCGCGCGGGCGAGCAGACATCCCCCCAGGTGGCGCGCGCAGTCGGACTTCCCCGCAAAGCGGGACGAGGGCGGAGAGTTGATCAGTGGCAGCAGATCAATTCTCCGTTTCCATTTCAAAAACATGAACTTGGGGAAAGTATTTAACGTGCCACATTAAGATGTGCGCAACAAAACGGGCGCAGATGCGCCAAGTAGGGACAGACATAGTGAGCCGCAGGTTCAGAGGCGAAAGCCAACACAAAGTCGATACGAAGGGGCGGGTGTCTATCCCAGCCTCTTTTCGTCGTGTGTTGGAAGCCGGTGATCCGAACTGGAAGTCTGGCGAAAACCCTGAACTTGTCATTGTGTACGGCGATCAGCGCCGCAATTACCTTGAATGCTATACGATGGAGGCCATCGACGAGGTGGACCGCAAGATTGACCTGATGCCGCGCGGGTCGGTTCAGCGTAAAGCGTTGCAGCGTTTGATCCACGGTCAGTCTTTTCCCACCACAGTTGATGAAACTGGTCGGCTCGTGCTGCCCGCGAAATTGCGCAACAAGATTGATCTGGATGCCGAGGCATTCTTTATCGCCGCTGGTGATACCTTCCAGATTTGGAAGCCCGAAACTTACGAGACTGAAGAAGAGGCGTGGCAGGACGAGCTGCCGGATGACGTTGATCCGCTGTCTTTCTTGGATGGCGATCAGGGGGAGTAACGTGATGGCTGCTGCGGCCCCCCAATTAGAGACTGCCCCACACACCCCTGTTTTATTACGCCCTTTATTGGCAGCAGTTGCGCCGGTAACGGGCGTTTGGTTGGACGGCACCTTTGGTGCGGGCGGCTATACCCGTGGATTGCTTGAGGCGGGCGCGGACCGCGTAATTGCGGTGGACCGTGACCCGTTGGCATTTGAGATGGCAGCGGATTGGGCCAATGAATACGGTGATAAGATCACCATGCAGCGCGGCGTGTTTTCCAAGATGGATGACTATGCTCAGGATTTAGACGGCATTGTTCTCGACCTTGGGGTGTCGTCGATGCAATTGGATCTTGCGGAACGCGGATTTTCATTCATGCGCGATGGGCCGCTCGATATGCGGATGTCGCAAGATGGCCCCTCGGCCGCTGATCTTGTTAACGAAGCGGACGAAGAGACACTGGCCAACATCCTTTTTCAATACGGAGAGGAACGCGCCAGCCGCCGCATTGCCAAAGCGATTGGTCGCGCGCGCGCCGATGCTCCGATCACCACGACACTTGAACTGGCGGGGCTGATTGAAAGCTGCTTGCCGCGGCAAAAACCCGGTCAGTCACACCCTGCAACACGTAGTTTTCAGGCGCTGCGCATTGCGGTTAACGATGAATATGGTGAATTGTTTCAGGGACTTATGGCGGCAGAGCGCGCGCTCAAGCCCGGTGGAAAATTGGCGGTGGTGACATTTCATTCGGTCGAGGACCGCATGGTCAAACGGTTTCTCACAGCGCGCTCGGGTTCAGGCGGCAATGCCAATCGATTTGCCCCGGAGCGGCACCAGGATGCGCCGCAATTTGCCATCAAATCGCGCAAGGCCATTGGGCCGGACGCAGAAGAATTAGACGAAAATCCGCGCAGCCGTTCGGCCAAGCTGCGGGTTGCCACCAGAACCGATGCGCCTTCGGGCGCGGTTGATGCAAAATCCATCGGCATGCCGATGGTTAAGGGGTTATAGACATGCGTGCTGTGCTTTACATTCTGACCTCACTGGCCGTTGTTGGCTTGGCCTTTTGGGCCTATCGCGAAAACTATGCGACCCAACAATCATTGAGTGAAGCGGATAAATTGCACGCCAATATTCGCGCCGCACATTCGCGACTAGCGGTGTTGCGGGCTGAATGGGCCTATCAGAACCGCCCGGACCGTCTGCGGGATCTGGCAGAGATCAATTTTGAACGCCTTGGGCTTTTGCCACTGAACCCGGATCAATTTGGCCGGGTCGATCAAGTGTCCTACCCGCCCGCGCCATTGTTGCCGATCACAGATCCGGTTGATGTGTCCACGATGAATGCCGATGACGAGGACCCGCTATGATCCGCACTCCGCTTCGCCCGCTGGCCCGTATTCTGGATGCCCGTCAAAAGGGCGAAAACCCCGACGCGATTGAACGCGAAAACACCCGCATTCGTCATGAGCAAATGCGTGATCATTCGCGGATGCGTGCCGAAGGGCGGTTGTTGGTCTTGGGCGTGTTTTTCTTTTGCGCCTTCGCGGTTGTTGGCGCGCGGATGGGGCTTTTGGCAACGTCAGAACCTGTTGAACCCCGCGCCCATGCACCGGGTGCAGTGATTTCAGCCAGCCGTGCGGACATCGTGGACCGGAATGGCAATTTGCTGGCGACCAATTTTGACACGCACGCGCTTTATGCCCAACCGAAACATATGATCGACCCGAAGGCGGCGGCGAAAAAGCTGGTCGCGATCTTCCCTGATCTGGACGAGGCGCGGTTGGTCAAGGATTTCACCGGGGCGCGTAAGTTCCTGTGGGTCAAGAAAAAGATCAGCCCGGAACAAATGCAGGCCGTGCATGACATCGGTGATCCGGGCTTGCTGTTTGCGCCGCGTGATATGCGGCTTTATCCCAATGGCACACTGGCCGCGCATGTGATGGGCGGCGCGAGCTATGGCAAAGAAGGTGTACATGCCGCCGAAGTGATTGGCGTGGCAGGTGTCGAGAAATATTTCGACGACTATCTGCGTGATCCGGCTAATGGGGCCAAGCCGTTGCAGCTTTCGCTCGATTTAACGGTGCAGGCTGCGTCAGAGCGGATTTTGTATGGTGGCATGAAGCTGATGAACGCAAAAGGTGCGACATCGGTGCTGATGGACGTGAAAACCGGCGAAGTTATCAGCGTCGTGTCTTTGCCCAGCTTTGATCCCAACAACCGCCCGCGCCCTGCAACCAAGGGTGATGCGTCGGACAGTCCGTTGTTCAACCGATCCGTTCAGGGGGTGTACGAGCTTGGTTCCACCTTCAAAATCTTTGCCGCAACCCAAGCGATTGATCTGGGGCTGGTGAACGTCAATACAGTGATCGACACCAAGGGGCCGATGAAAGTCGGTGGTTTCAAGATCGGTGAATTTCACAACAAGAACTACGGCGCGTTGTCGGTGGCCGACATCATCGTCAAATCCTCAAATCGCGGTACCGGGCGCATGGCCTTGCAAATTGGTCCAAAGCGCCAAAAAGAATTCCTGAAAAGTCTGGGTTTCTTTGAGGCGACACCGTTTGAGATTGTTGAGGCGTCGGGCGGTAAGCCGTTGTTACCCAAGCGGTGGACAGACTTGTCAACGGTCACGATTTCCTATGGTCATGGGCTGTCGTCCAGCCCAATGCATCTGGCCGCCGGATATGCGGCAATTGCCAATGGTGGCTATAAGATTGAGCCGACGCTGCTCAAGCAATCAGGTCCGAAACTTGGACCACGGGTGATGTCCGCCCGCGCGGCAGAGGATGGCCGGATGATGTTGCGCAAAGTGGTCAGTGACGGCACCGCGAGTTTTGGCGAAGTGCCGGGGTATTTTGTCGGTGGTAAAACCGGGACCGCGGACAAACCGAAACCGCGGGGTGGTT
Source organism: Sulfitobacter sp. (assembly GCA_051252035.1). Classification (GTDB taxonomy): domain Bacteria; phylum Pseudomonadota; class Alphaproteobacteria; order Rhodobacterales; family Rhodobacteraceae; genus Sulfitobacter. The sequence continues at coordinate 7,160 of JBPOFE010000078.1, read as the reverse complement.
ATTATAAGAACAAGGTCATTGCGACATTTGCTTCGATCTTTCCGGCGCATGACCCCAAATACGTATTGATCGTCACGCTGGATGAACCCGTTGAAACATCCGGCGATAAACCGCGCCGCACGGCCGGGTGGACAGCCGTGCCTGTGGCCGCTGAAATGATCCGTCGCGTCGCCCCGTTATTGGGTGTGCGGCCAGCCATTGAACCTGTCGCGGACGCTGTGGTAACGCTGACCAACAGCAATAACTAAAGACCATCACCCATGAGCAGCGCGCCCTTATCACTTTCTTCACTTGGGTTGACGGCGCGGGGTGGGATTAATCCCACGATCACCGGCATTGCCGTTGACAGCCGCTTGGTCAAAGACGGGTTTTTATTTGCTGCCATGCCGGGCAGCAAGGTCCATGGTGCTGAGTTCATTCAATATGCGGTGCGCATGGGCGCGGTTGCGGTGTTGACCGACGCCAAAGGTGCGACGATTGCAGCGGATGTGATGGCAGATGCGGGCGTGGCGGTGGTTGTGACCGATGACCCGCGCGAGGCTTTGGCCCGGTCAGCCGCGCTTTATTTTGGGGCGCAGCCCAGCACGATGATCGCGGTCACCGGCACCAACGGTAAGACCTCCGTTTCAACCTTTGTGCGCCAGATTTGGATCGAAATGGGCCTGAACGCTGTCAATCTTGGCACCACGGGGGTTGAAGGCGCCTGGACGGCCCCGCTTGCGCATACCACGCCAGAGCCGATTACCTTGCACCGCACGTTGGCGGAAGCGGCGAAAAACGACATCACTCACGGGGCGATGGAGGCATCAAGCCATGGGTTGGATCAGCGTCGGTTGGACGGCGTGACCTTGCAGGCGGCGGGGTTCACGAATTTCACTCAGGATCATCTGGATTATCACGAAACATTCGAGGCGTATTTCGACGCCAAAGCCGGGCTTTTTGCGCGGGTTCTGCCCGAGGATGGCACAGCGGTGATCAATATAGATGATCCCAAAGGCATCGACATGGTCGCCATCGCCAAGGGGCGAGGCAGTGACATCATCACCGTGGGTCGGGATGGTGGCGATCTGCACCTTACCGGACAGCGTTTTGATGCGACGGGGCAGGACTTGCGTTTTGAATGGTGTGGCAAGACCTATCAAAAGCGGCTGGATCTGATTGGTGGGTTTCAGGCCGATAATGTGTTGCTGGCCGCGGGGTTGGTGATCGCCTGTGGTGCGGACCCGGTGCATGTGTTTGACACGTTTCCACATCTGACAACTGTGCGGGGCCGCATGCAATTGGCCGCGACGCGTGACAATGGGGCGGCGGTATTTGTCGATTACGCCCATACGCCGGATGCGGTGGCGACGGCGCTTGCAGCGATGCGTCCGCATGTGATGGGGCGGCTGGTGGCAATTGTCGGGGCGGGCGGCGACCGTGACAACACCAAACGCCCGTTGATGGGGGCGGCGGCCACAAAGCACGCGGATATGGTGTTTGTGACCGATGACAATCCCAGAACCGAAGACCCCGCAACCATCCGTGCCGCCGTGTTGCTGGGCGCACCGGAGGCTGTCGAAGTGGGCGACAGGGCCGAAGCGATTTTGCGCGGTGTTGATGCGCTTGGTCCTGGTGATGCGTTGCTGATCGCGGGTAAGGGCCATGAAAGCGGGCAGACGGTCGGGGATGATGTATTGCCCTTTGATGATGTGGAACAAGCCAGTGTTGCGGTGGCTGCGCTGGATGGGAGACTGGCATGAGCCTTTGGACAAGTGATGCGGCAGCACAGGCCACGGGCGGACGCGTGCAGGGCACATGGGCCTGTGACGGTGTGTCGATTGATACCCGCACGATTGAAGTGGGCGATATGTTTGTTGCGCTCAAGGATGTGCGTGATGGGCACGAGTTTGTTGCACAGGCTTTGGAGAAAGGTGCAGGCGCGGCATTGGTCGATCATGTCCCGGAAGGTGTGGCGGCGGATGCGCCCTTGTTGATCGTTGACGATGTGTTGCAGGCCTTAGAGCGTTTGGGGGCCGCAGCGCGGGCGCGCACGCAGGCCAAGGTTGTGGCCGTGACGGGCAGCGTCGGCAAAACCTCGACCAAAGAAATGCTTTTGATGATGTTGGGCGATCAGGGACGCACCCATGCTTCGGTCGCCAGCTATAATAACCATTGGGGCGTGCCGCTGACACTGGCGCGGATGCCGCAGGACACCGAATTTGCCGTGATCGAGATCGGCATGAACCACCCAGGCGAGATTGCACCGCTGTCTAAACTGGCCAAACCGGATGTTGCACTGGTGACAACGGTTGCGGCCGTACATCTTGAAGCCTTTGATAACGTGGCTGAAATTGCCGTTGAAAAGGCGGCGGTGTTTGAAGGGTTGCCGCCCGGTGGTATGGCCGTAATCAACGCAGATATCGAACATGCCGCGATCCTGATGGCCAAGGCGGTGGACTGTAAACTGCGGCAGATCGAATTTGGCGTGCATGGCTATCAGTACAAATTGCTGGATGTGCAGGTGCAGGCGGACACCACCATTGTGCAGGCTGACGCCGATGGCACGCCGCTGTTGTTCAAGATCGCCACACCGGGGCGGCATTTTGCGATGAATGGTCTGGGTGCGTTGGCCGTGGCGCAGGCGATGGGGGCTGATCTGGCTTTGGCCACTCAATCGCTGGGTCGCTGGTCACCGTTCAAGGGCCGTGGCGTGCGTGAGGTGATTGTGCTGGACCCGGTTGAGACACATCTAACCCTGCACTTGATTGACGACAGCTATAACGCCAACCCCACCTCGATGGCCGCCGCACTTGAGGTGTTGGCGGCATCTGAGGTCACACATGATACGGGCCGGGTCAGCAAAGGCCGCCGGATTGCGTTTCTGGGTGACATGAAAGAACTGGGGCCGGATGCGATTGCCCTGCATGCAGGTCTGGCGCATTTGGACGCTACCAAAACCCTTGATGTGGTGCATTGCGTCGGGCCGCTTATGAAGTCGCTGCACGCGATCCTGCCGGAACACCAGCGCGGCGATTGGTTTGCCACGGCTGAGGAAATGTTGATCGGACTGCGTGGACGGCTCGATTCTGGTGACGTGGTGCTGGCCAAAGGGTCGCTGTCGATGAAACTGGGTCTGGTCGTTGACGCGATCCGCAAAATGGGCCATCCGGTAAGCTGATTTTGGGTGCTTACCCACAAGATGATGAGTTAGGAATTAAAGAATGCTCTATTGGTTGACCCTTTTGTCGGATGGCGGCGATTTCTTTAACCTGTTCCGCTACATCACATTCCGTGCCGGTGGCGCGTTCATGACAGCGCTCATTTTCGGGTTTTTATTTGGCAAACCGCTGATCGCGGTGCTGCGCAGACGTCAGGGCAAGGGCCAGCCGATCCGTGACGATGGCCCCGAAGGACATTTTGCCAAGGCCGGGACACCCACCATGGGCGGATTGCTGATTGTGGGCGCACTGCTCACCTCAACACTGCTTTGGGCCCGGCTGGACAACCCCTTTGTCTGGCTGGTGCTGTTTGTCACGATGAGCTTTGCCGCGATTGGCTTTGCGGATGACTACGCCAAGGTCAGCAAGCAAAACACCAAAGGTGTGTCCAGTAAGTTGCGGTTAATATTGGGTTTATTGATTGCAGCGATTGCCGGATATTGGGCCGCGCAGTATCATCCCGAGGGTTTGCAATACAAACTTGCCCTGCCAGTTTTCAAAGATACGCTGATTAATCTTGGCTTTTTGTTCGTGCCATTTGCGGTGATCGTGGTGGTCGGGTCGGCCAATGCGGTGAACCTTACGGACGGGCTTGATGGGTTGGCGATTATGCCGGTGATGATCGCGGCAGGTACTTTGGGCGTAATTGCCTATGCCGTTGGTCGGGTCGACTTCACCGAATATCTGGATGTGCATTACGTGCCGGGCACGGGTGAGATTTTGATCTTTACCGCAGGCATCTTTGGCGGCGGTCTCGGGTTCTTGTGGTACAACGCGCCCCCCGCAGCGGTGTTCATGGGGGATACCGGATCTTTGGCCTTGGGCGGTGCCTTGGGGGCTATCGCCGTGGCCACCAAGCACGAATTGGTGCTGGCCATTGTCGGCGGTTTGTTTGTGGTGGAAGCGCTGAGCGTGATCATCCAAGTGTTGTATTTCAAGCGCACTGGCAAGCGGGTGTTCCTGATGGCCCCGATCCATCATCATTATGAGAAAAAGGGCTGGGCAGAACCGCAGATCGTGATCCGGTTTTGGATTATCTCGCTGATCCTTGCAATGATTGGCTTGGCGACATTGAAGGTGCGGTAGGACGTTTTCTTCGAAAACTCTGTCTCTGTTGACGCTAGAAGATCGACCATTCCATCTGGCGTGCCAAAATTGCCAGCGCTTCGGTTCCCTTTTGCGAGTTCCCGTAGCGGTTCAACCCCGGCGACCATACTGCGATACTCGCCACGCCGGGTACAATGGCGAGGATACCACCACCGACACCGGATTTGCCGGGAATGCCGACGCGGTAGGCAAAGTCACCTGATCCATCATAATGCCCGCAGGTCAGCATCAGCGCGTTCAAACGGCGGATGCGGCGTGGGGTGATCAGGCGCGGCAGGCCGGGGGCGTCGACCAGAAAACGGCCCGCCATGGCAAGCTGCATCGTGGTCATTTCCAGCGCGCAGTGATGGAAATAGGTGCCAAGCGTCAGCTCCGGCGAATTGGTGAGATTGCCGCAGGACGCAAGAAAATGCGCCAGTGCAAAGTTGCGGTGGCCAAAAGCTGTTTCGGATGCGGCAACTGCATCGTTGATGTGAATGTCATCGGTGCCAGCCGCCGCGCGGACAAACTGCACGATTTCGGCCAAAGCGTCGCGTGGGGCGCGGTTGCCCAGAACGGCATCTGTGGTGACGATGGCGCCGGCATTGATGAACGGATTGCGTGGGCGGCCCTGTTCCTGTTCCAACTGCACGATGGAGTTGAAGGCACGCCCCGACGGTTCACGACCCACGCGGCTCCACAGCTGATCACCGATGCGGCCCAAAGCGATGGCAAGCGTGAACACCTTGGTGATGGATTGCACGGAAAACAAAGTGTCCGCATCGCCCGCTGAAAATGTGCTGCCATCGGCCATCACCACGGCGATGCCGAATTGCCTGGGATCAACGCGGGCCAGCTCGGGAATATAGCTGGCGACCTCGCCCCAGTGGTCATCGCCGCGCATCTGATCGTTCAGGCGCGGCAGGATCACATCAAGATTGGGCATTCGGGCGGCTCCGGCTTGTGAAGGGCGCGCATTACGACCATTCTGCGCCCAACAGGTAGCAGGGGTTTTGAGATGATTCCAGTACGAGGGTTGGAAGGCGCGCGGGTCGCGGTCTTGGGGCTTGGGCGATCGGGCTTGAGTGCGGCGCGGGCATTGGCGGCGGGTGGTGCTGTGCCGATCTGCTGGGACGACAACCCAAGCGCGCGCGCGGCAGCTGAAGGCGAAGGATTTGCTTGCGTTGATCTGAAGAAAAACGGCGCCTTCGATAATATCGCGCGGCTGATCGTCAGCCCCGGTATTCCGCATCTTTATCCGGCACCAAACCCGGTCGTCGCCGCCGCGTGGGACGCGGGCGTGTCAGTGGACAATGACATTGGGTTGTTCTTTCAAAGTTTTGCCACCCCTGAATGGCATAACTTTGACATCAGCCCGCGCGTTGTCGCGGTGACGGGATCAAATGGGAAATCGACGACGTCGGCGCTGATCCATCATATTCTGGGACATGTCGGGCGACCTTGCCAGTTGGCGGGCAACATCGGGCGCGGGGTTTTGGATATTGAACCTGCGGTGGATGGTGAGGTCGTGGTGCTGGAACTGTCGAGCTATCAAACCGATCTGGCGCGCAGTCTGACGCCGGATGTGGCGGTGTTCACCAACCTTAGCCCGGATCATCTGGATCGCCATCATGGCTTGGGCGGATATTTCGCGGCCAAGCGTCGGCTGTTTGCCGAAGGTGGACCAGACCGCGCGGTGATTGGTGTGGACGAGGATGAAGGGCGATATCTGGCGGGGCAACTCAGCGAAGGGGCGGCGGATGATCGGGTGATCCGGGTGTCGGTCGAGCGCAAGTTGACCGGGCCGGGCTGGCAGGTGTTTGCCCGAAAGGGATTCCTGTCGGAATATCGCAAGGGCAAACAGGTGGCGTCGATTGATCTGCGCGCGATAGCGGGGCTGCCGGGCGCGCATAACCACCAAAACGCCTGTGCGGCCTATGGTGCGTGCCGTACGCTGGGGCTGGCCCCCAAGGTGATTGAGGCGGCGTTTCATTCGTTCGGCGGTCTGCCGCATCGCTCGCAAATGATTGGTGAGGCTGGCGGCGTGCGGTTTGTGAATGATAGCAAGGCGACAAATGTGGATAGCGCCGCCAAAGCGCTAGCCGCATTTGACAACATCCGCTGGATTTGCGGCGGATTGGAGAAAGAAGGCGGGCTTGAAGCACTGGCAGACGCATCCGGTTCTGTTCGCAAGGCTTATGTCATCGGACGCGAGGCGGCGCAGTTTGCGATGCAGTTGAGCGTTGAAGCAGAAGTCTGTGGCACGATGGAAGTAGCCGTTGCCCGCGCGGTTGAAGAGGCAGAACCCGGCGATGTGGTGCTGCTGGCCCCGGCGGCGGCGAGTTTTGATCAATATGACAGTTTTGAACGGCGCGGCGAGGATTTCATTGTGCAGGTTCAAAAGGTTACAGGTGTCGCTTAACCATCGGCAATCGCGCGGGCGGCGGCCATCGCGGACGACCATGCCCATTGAAAGTTGTACCCGCCGAGCCATCCGGTGACATCCACCGCTTCACCGATGAAATAAAGCCCCGGCACCGCGTTGCTCATCATGGATTTTGAGGACAGCTCATTTGTGTCGATGCCGCCAAGGGTGACTTCGGCGGTGCGGTATCCTTCGGTGCCTGAGGGATGCAGGGTCCAGTTTTGCAATGTCTCGGATAGGGTCTGCAAACGCGCGTCAGACCAATCGGCCAGATTGCCGCTGAGGTCGAATTGTGTGCTCAGATGGTCCACCAGCCGAGCGGGCAGATGCGTGGCCAACACCGTTGTGAGGTTGCGGCGGCCCGCGATTTGTCGTTGTTCCCGCAGGGCGGCAAAGATGTCGGTGTTCGGGGAGAGGTTCACAGATATCGGATCGCCCTCACGCCAATA
>JBPOFE010000077.1:0-15816 GCA_051252035.1 Sulfitobacter sp. | reverse complement strand
GGTTACCGCTTCCCTCCATACCTGCTTTTCCCGCCACGCATGCCGCCGCGTCCGCCCGTGCTGCGCCCTGACTTTGCTTTGGCGTCGCCCACGGCCTTGTCCACCGCATATTGTCGCGCCATCGGATCATCGGCGATGACCAAATCGACGGCTTCGAGCCGCTTAACCTCGTCGCGCAACCTTGCCGCCTCTTCAAACTCAAGGTTCTCGGCCGCTTTGCGCATGTCGGTGCGCAGCCCGTCAAGCACGGTTTGCAGATTGCCGCCCGCCAGCGGGTTGTCGATCTTGGCGGTGACGCGGTTCATGTCGACGTCGCCTTTATAAAGGCCTGCGAGAATATCCTCGACGTTCTTCTTGACCGTTTGCGGCGTGATCCCGTGTTTTTCGTTATAAGCCAGTTGTTTGGCGCGGCGACGCTCAGTCTCGCCCATGGCGCGTTCCATCGACCCGGTGATGCGGTCGGCATACATGATCACGCGGCCGTCAGCGTTACGTGCGGCGCGGCCGATGGTCTGGATCAGCGAGGTTTCAGAGCGCAAGAAGCCTTCCTTGTCGGCGTCCAAAATCGCCACCAAACCACATTCGGGAATGTCCAAGCCTTCGCGCAGCAGGTTGATCCCGATCAGCACGTCAAACGCCCCCAAACGCAGGTCGCGCAGGATCTCGATCCGTTCAATCGTGTCGATGTCAGAGTGCATATAGCGTACGCGAATGCCCTGTTCGTGCATGTATTCGGTCAGATCCTCGGCCATGCGTTTGGTCAGCGTTGTACAAAGGGTGCGATACCCATCGGCGGCAACTTTGCGCACCTCATCAAGCAAATCATCGACCTGCATCTCAACCGGGCGGATTTCAATCTGCGGGTCGATCAGTCCGGTGGGCCGGATCACCTGTTCAGTGAACACGCCGCCGGTTTGCTCAATCTCCCATTTCGCGGGGGTGGCCGACACAAAAACCGATTGCGGGCGCATGGCATCCCATTCCTCAAACTTAAGGGGGCGGTTGTCCATGCAGGAGGGCAGGCGGAAGCCATGTTCGGCCAAGGTGAACTTGCGGCGATAGTCGCCTTTGTACATACCGCCGATCTGCGGCACGGACACATGGGATTCATCCGCAAAAACAATGGCATGGTCTGGGATAAATTCAAACAGGGTGGGCGGTGGCTCCCCCGGTGCGCGTCCCGTCAGATAGCGGGAATAGTTCTCGATCCCGTTGCAGACGCCCGTGGCCTCCAACATCTCAAGATCAAAGTTACACCGCTGCTCAAGGCGTTGCGCCTCAAGCAATTTCCCTTCGTTCACCAGTTGATCAAGCCGTGTTTTCAGCTCTTTCTTAATGCCGATAATCGCCTGCTGCATCGTTGGCTTTGGGGTGACGTAGTGAGAATTGGCGTAAATACGAATTTGTTCCATCGTGTCGGTTTTCTCGCCCGTCAGGGGGTCAAACTCCGTGACACTCTCTAGTTCCTCGCCAAAGAACGACAGCCGCCATGCCCGGTCATCCAAGTGCGCTGGGAAAATCTCAAGCGCATCGCCGCGCACCCGGAACGATCCGCGCTGGAACGCCGCGTCATTGCGTTTGTATGCTTGTGCCACAAGGTCAGCGATCACTTGGCGTTGGTCATAGTTCTGGCCGACCTTCAAATCCTGCGTCATTGCGCCGTAGGTCTCAACCGAACCGATACCATAAATGCAGGACACCGAGGCGACGATGATCACGTCGTCACGTTCCAGCAGCGCCCGCGTCGCCGAATGGCGCATGCGGTCGATCTGTTCGTTGATCTGGCTTTCTTTTTCAATGAACGTATCGGACCGTGCGACATAGGCTTCGGGCTGGTAATAGTCGTAATAGCTGACGAAATATTCCACGGCATTGTCAGGAAAGAAGCCTTTGAATTCGCCGTATAACTGCGCCGCCAGCGTCTTGTTCGGTGCAAGAATGATTGCGGGGCGTTGGGTCTGCTCAATCACCTTGGCCATGGTGAAGGTTTTGCCCGTGCCTGTCGCCCCGAGCAGCACCTGATCACGTTCGCCACCGTTCACACCTTCGGTCAGCTCTTTAATCGCGGTGGGCTGATCGCCCGCAGGCTCAAACTCCGTGTGCAATTTGAATATCCTGCCGCCCTCCAACTTGGGGCGGCTGCGCACATCGGGTGCGGGGTTTGCCAAAATCGGCATCCCTTCGGAAGAATCAGTTTGTGCGTAAGGCATGGCGGCATCCCCAAAGTGGCGAACCTCATAGGTGTCATGTTTTGCGCTGGGATCAAGGGGAGGCACAGCTATTGCTGTCGGAAACTGTCAGTAGGTTGGTCTTCTTGGTTGCTAAATGAATATCGTAGATTAGTCTGAGCCAAGGGAGCATTAGATAATGAAGTCTCTTCTTGGTTTAGTTCTTTTCTGGCTAACGGCATTGCCTTCGTATGCCAATACCTTTGTTCCCGAAGGGTATTGCCTCATCGTGTTATCGTCGCGTCCGACCATGGCCGCCACTGTCGAGGATGTGCGGACGCGTTGGTCTGACAGAGATATTACCATCTATAAATCCCAAAATGGGTGGTATGCGATCACCTCGCGGTTGTTGGAAAGTAGAGTAAGCGCAAGTGTTCTAAACGCCGAAAAAGAGCGTGGTTTTATCCCGCCGGATGCAATTTGCTCGTCAGGCCGGTCTTATGTGCAAAGAGTAAGTCGGATTGCTGCTGGTAGAGATCAGAAGAATGACATTTGGTCGGCTGCAAATCTCTATGCAATGACGCCTTCGGACAAACGTTTTGTGCAGTTGGGATTGGCGTTCCAAGGCCATTATAACGGCCTTTTAGATGGGGATTGGGGAAGGCAAAGCCAAACCGCTTTGGAAAAATATAGTGCTTCAGAATATTCTAGCGGACCTGAAAACTGGCATCTGGCAGCCTTGGCATTTGATACCTTTTCGTTGATCGAGCGGGATGGCTGGAAAATGCACCACAATACGTGGCTCGATATGTCATACTTGTTTCCGTTTGAAGCGGCGTTTCAAGGGGCGGAATCGGCTGAGTTCATGAATTGGGAACACTCCAAAAGCACATTGAAGTTTTCCTTTTCGCGGTCAACAAACGCCAAAACAACACAGTTACACCAGTATATTTTGGAAGCGGACAGATCAGGCAACCAGCCTTATTCGGTGCGGAAAACCAACTTTGCGGTGTCCAGTGCACATTTGGAAAATCAGACAATTCTCTATGCTAGATCTCGATATGTAAAAGGTCTTTGGTCGACGGTTATGGTGTCAGCCCATCTGCGCGATGAACCCCTATTCAAAGCGGTTACTGCAAGTATTTCTGACGGATATGCGCCACCTCTGCGGGTGCAGAGTGGTGGATATTTGGATCGGCAAATCACTGAAACTGTCGCATTTGTTGAACGCGAAAATCAGCGGAAAGCGCAGACTCAAGCTACGCCAGATGTTGTATCGCAGCCGGTTCCGGAAGAACCAAAGGGCGGCGGGCCCAGTTCTGGAACAGGGTTTGTTGTTGCCGCGTCTGGTTCTGTGCTCACAAACGCGCATGTGGTGAAAGGCTGTAAAAGCATATCAATTAATGGGCGGCCTGCGACAGTAAGGGATACCTCGGATACCTTTGATCTTGCGCTCTTAGATGTCTCAAGCGACAAAGAAATGGCGTTTGCATCCTTTTCTAATCTGCCTGCAAATCTCAACTCCGACATCACGGTGGTTGGATATCCTCTAAACGGGATCTTGGGTGGGCTGAATGTGACACGGGGTGCTGTGTCTTCCATGAAAGGGCTGGCGGGAGATGTGACCAAGATGCAGATCACTGCGCCAGTTCAACCTGGCAATTCGGGTGGGCCAGTGATTGACGGATCAGGTCGGATTGTTGGTGTCGTGGTTTCTAAGTTGAATGCAGCTAAGGTTGCGGACCTGACGGGTGATATTCCCCAGAACATTAACTTTGCGATCAGGGGTGAGATAGCAAAGCTTTTCCTGTTCCAAAATGGCTTGGAACCTGCTCAAGCTGACGCGTCACCAGTGCTGAGTCCTGTAATGCTTGCCAAGCGCGCATCAGAGTTCACTGTTCTGATCACCTGCGAGTAGAACGTCGACAGCCCTATTTCATCAGCCGTTTGCGATTGGCGCGGACTTTTTTGCTGAGTGGGGCCATCGCCGCACTGATGATCTGATCGGGGGTGTTTCCCGCCAGCGCGGCTTTGGCGCCGGCGGCATAGGCGTCCACCATTGCGGGCGCTTTTTCTGAGACCATGCGGTTGTTTTCACCGCGCCGGGCCGGGATTGCGCCGCTCATCCCCATCAGGCGCAGGGCCATCACGGTTTGGGTTTCCAGCATCAGCGCTGTCATCTGTGAATGTAAGGCGAGCAGGGCGAGGGGATTCATCATGGGGTCCAATCTTTATCTCCTCCGCCTACATGCTGCAGCGCAGCATTAACAGGGTAAACTTGCAATCGCGTGCATTCTCTTGCTCCTGTTGCTGTAATATCGGATAAGTCATCACCGATGTGATCAAAGAGGCAGACATGCGCGCACGTATCTATCAACCGGCCCGGACAGCAATGTCATCCGGCACCGCAAAAACCAAGGCCTGGGTGTTGGAGTTCGCGCCATCTGAGGCACGCGAAGTTGACCCGCTGATGGGTTGGACATCATCGTCAGATACGCAATCCCAGATACGTCTGCAATTCGCAACCCGCGAAGAAGCTATTGATTATGCAGAGCAAAATGGCATCGATGCACAGGTGCAAGAGCCGCAGAAACGTAAGCCGAATATCCGCAATGGTGGCTATGGCGAAAACTTTGCCACAGGTCGTCGCGGTGCGTGGACCCATTGAACGGACCGTTGTTCCTGTCTGATGCATGGTAAACTAACCTGACATGACAAATTGACTGTTACAGTGTGACAGGGCATCTGATTCCGATACCGGACTGCTCAACACCCCTGAACGCCCCGACCCCCTCAAGCCCTTCGAAAGATTACAGATGAATATGCTCAAGATTGTTGCGGTGCCGATGCACAAGGAAGGCCGCAAGTTTGTGGCAATTTTTGCGGTGATCACGCTTATTCTGGGGCTGATCTGGCAGCCGCTGTTCTGGCTGGGCTGCGGTTTGACCGTTTGGTGTTATTATTTTTTTCGTGACCCGGTGCGGATGATCCCGCAACAAGAGGGGCTGGTCTTGTCGCCTGCTGACGGCGTTGTGTCATTGATTTCTGATGTGATGCCGCCAGTGGAACTGGAGTTGGGCGATGCGCCCCTGACCCGTGTGTCGGTCTTTATGAACGTCTTTAATTGCCATGTGAACCGGGCACCGATCGCTGGCAGGGTCACACAGATCGCCTATCACAAAGGCAAGTTTGTAAACGCATCCTTGGACAAGGCCAGCGAACATAACGAACGCAACGGCCTGACCATCGAAAGCGACGCAGGGGTGCGCATCGGAGTTGTACAAATTGCTGGCTTGGTCGCGCGCCGCATCGTGTGTTTCGTCGCCCCCAATGACACGATTGACGTGGGCCACCGCTTTGGCCTGATCCGCTTTGGCAGCCGTCTTGATATCTATCTGCCCAAAGGGGTGCATCCCCTGGTCTCGGTTGGGCAAACAGCGGTTGCTGGTGAAACCATCCTCGCTGATTTGAAGCAGCAGGGTCCGGCCCGCCAAGGTGTCGCCGTATGACACAGTCGCATCGCATCAAGCTGCGCCATATCGTTCCAAGTGTGGTCACAGTTTTTGCGATTTGCGCCGGGCTTACTTCCGTCAGGATGAGCCTTGAAGGTCGGATTGAGATCGCCCTCTATTTCATCCTGCTGGCTGTATTTTTGGATGCGGCGGATGGTAAACTTGCACGGTTTCTCGACACCGCCAGCCCGTTTGGCGCGGAGCTGGATACACTGGCGGACTTCTTTAACTTTGGCATTGTGCCGGGTCTGTTGCTTTTTCAAACACTTTATTTCGAGACCGAACATGCCAATATGGGCTGGCTTGCCACGTTGGTTTTGGCGATCTGCTGTGCCTTGCGGTTGGCGCGGTTTAACCTGTCTTCGGGTGGCTCGAACGTGCCGCTGAAGAAGGACGATTATTTTGTTGGCGTGCCCGCCCCGGCGCTGGCCTGTCTTGCGCTGATGCCCGTGTTCATGCAGCTTTACGGCTGGCCTGTGGATGATTATCCGTTCATGCGCACCATCTATATTATCGGTGTTGGTTTCCTCGCGGTCAGCACCATACCGACCTTTTCGATCAAACATGCGTCGATCAAACGGAACCACCTTGCCCCGGCGATTATTATTGCTGTGATCTTGGTTGTCTGTCTGATGGTCTATCCATGGCCCACTCTGATCACGGCAAATCTGATGTATATGGCATCGCTGCCGTTCTCGTATCTGTCGCACAAAAAGCACGTGACCAATGCGGCTGGATAACCGACGAATTTCGGTGCGTCCGACCCGCGAACAAGGCTTGCCAAATATAACCTGATGTTGGACAACCCCGCGCAGCGGTCCCTTAGCTCAACTGGATAGAGCAGCTGATTTCTAATCTGCAGGTTTGGGGTTCGAGTCCTCAAGGGATCGCCATCAGGTCACTGTGTTGTCGGCTTGAGTAGATATGCCTGTTTTCAATGGAAATGTCCTAGGCGGGGTGTTTGCTGGACTGAGCGAAATGACGCCCTAAGAGCTTTGTGCGACTACGGTCATTCGCTCAAACTGCGGCGAATGGCGGCTTTGAGCCCAAACCTACTGATGCTGCAGAGTGCACGAACGGCTGCTCAGGGCTGAGAGTTGGCAATCGCGGCTGTTGCGCAATTTAATTCTAGCCACAACAGAAGCTGTCATTGGGTCACGATTTGACGGACCAAATTGTGTAGAACGCAGGGGGCTTGCTTCGAGTCTTCATCGACGAACGCGACTAGTTCGTAATGATTTCCGGTCCCATGAATGTGGTGGGCAACATGGTCGACAGCCACGGGATGTAGGTCACCATGATCAGGAACACGAAAAGCACGGCGAGGAACGGCAGTGCCGCACGCACCACCCGCATCATCGACATGTTGGCGACGCCAGACGTCACGAACAGGTTCAGACCCACGGGCGGCGTAATCATCCCGATTTCCATGTTCACCACCATGATGATGCCAAGGTGGATCGGATCGATCCCCAGTTGGATCGCAATCGGAAACACCAGTGGTGCGACGATCACGATGAGCCCTGATGGCTCCATAAATTGACCACCGATCAACAAGATAATGTTGACGATGATCAAAAAGGTGATCGGCCCCAGCCCTGCGGCCAGCATGGCCTCGGTGATGTGCTGGGGGATCTGTTCGTCGGTCAGAACATGCTTGAGGATCAGCGCGTTGGCGATGATGAACATCAGCATGATCGTCAACTTACCCGCCTCAAGCAGCGTGTGTTTCGTGTCGCGGTGAAAGAACGCGGGCACTGCGTAGATCATGTTTTCCACGTTGGCCCGCAGTAGGCTTGTCCCGCCAACCCGCAAAGACTCGGCATAGGTTCCGCCACTCGACTGCAACCGTTGTGCCCCGCGCAGCAGTGAGAATGTAAAGACTGCAGGCGGCAACAACAGAACAAAGATTGCGCCAACGATCTGGATGATCGCAAACAGCGCCGATACGTCCGAGGCAATCACCAGCCAGATCACATAAAGCGTTGGCAGCCCTCCAAACAGCAGAACCGCCCCTTTTGCGACTGTCATGGCTGCGCCGCCCTGAGCTGCGCGCGCCATGAGACCACCGAGCACGACAGCCACGGCAAGGAATGCGGCAGATGCCGCAAAGGGAATCCACATTGCCGCGCCCATCATGAAGCAGCCGATGCCATAAAGGACAAATGTCACCAAGGTGAAGCCCCAGACCCGCAGGCCCAACAAGCCCAAATCGGCCTGTCCTTCTGGCAGCCAGCTTTTGCCTTTTAGTGGGCCCATATCGCGATAGATGAAAATCGACACGATAAAGGCATATACAGAGGCCATTGCGGCGGCTTCGGTCGGGGTGAACACCCCGCCATAGATACCGCCCAGGATCACCACCATCAGGAACAACCCCCAAGATGCATCGAGGATAGTCGAGAAGACCTGTTCAAACCCTTGCCATTCGCCCTTTGGTAGATTCTTGACCCGCGCGATCACATAGATGGTGACCATCAGCATAAAGCCCGCCAAAAGGCCCGGAATCACGCCCGCAAGGAACATACGCCCTACCGACACATCGGTGGCAGACGCATAGACGACCATCACAATCGATGGCGGGATGAGGATCCCCAAAGTGCCTGCATTGCAGATCACGCCTGCCGCGAAATCCTTGGAATAGCCGGACTTTACCATGCCTGCGATGACGATTGTTCCCACGGCCACGACGGTGGCGGGCGACGATCCCGACAGGGCGGCAAACAACATACAGGCAAGTACACCCGCAATCGCGAGTCCGCCACGCACATGACCAATGATCGCAATCGCAAAATCAATGATCCGGCGCGCCACGCCACCTGTGGACATAAAGGACGATGCAAGGATGAAGAACGGAATGGCGAGCAAGGTGTAATGCCCTGCCATCGCCTGATAAAGCGATTGTGCCACAGACCCAAGCGAGCTGTCAGACAGCACCAATAGGAACAAAGTGGAACTCAGACCAAGGGCCACGGCAATGGGCACACCGATGGCCAGCAAGGCCACGACCATGCCGAAAAGAAGGACAACATCCATTGTTCTAAGTCTCCTTGGACAGCGCTTCGCCTGCCTCTTCCACAGCGTCTTCGGCCTCATGGCTGACGATCAGACTTTCGAGCTCACCACGCAGGATCCGCATCAGGTTTTGCGCCAGACGATAAACCGTTAGGGCCAATGCAAAGGGCAGCATGGCATAAGGCACAAAGCGCGGCAGTTTCTCGTAGGGTTCGCCCAGGTTGAAGGTGTTCTCGAGCCAGGTTTGCGCGAATGGGATCGGGATTTGCTCGGTCTCGTACCAGCCCTGATCACGGGAGTTTTCAAAGCCGGTCGGGAACCAGCGCCCCGACGTTGCATCAAGCCCGGCAAACGGTGCCCAGTAGTCCCACGCGCCCTTCAAAAGCAGCAGTGCATAAATCAGACACATGACGGCCGCCAATATCCCCATCAGACGTTTCGGCCCCGGTGCAAGCAGATTGATCATTGCATCCACACCCAAATGGCTGACGACTTTGAACCCATAGGCAATGCCAAACAACACCAGCCATGCAAACAGGACGAGCGTCAGCTCAAGCCCCCAGATCAATTGGCTGTTAAATCCATAGCGCATCACGACGTTGATAAACGTCACGAGGGTCATCAAACCGAGCAACACAGCGATGACGGATTCTTCGATGGTGTGAACGATCGCACCGATCCGCCCTTTGGGTTGAAATCCACCTGACATTGCTATCCCTCCTCAAGGCTGGGTCGGCCACAACAGCAGCCGACCCGATTGTTTGTGAAAGGCCAGAGCCTTACAGCGCCGCGTTGATCGCTTGTGCGGCGTCGATGTTTTCCTGGCCGACATCGTCAATGAACTGGTCCCAGACAGGCTTCATGGCATCAACCCAGGCTGCACGTTGTTCTGGTGTCAATTCACGGATCACACCACCAGCATCGATGATGGATTGCTTGGCTTCCTCGTTCACCGCAAAGCTCTCAGCGTTGCGCGTTTCGGTGACTTCGCCGAGGATCGTCAGGAACTGGTCACGCACCTCTGGCTCAAGCCCGTCGAGCCAATCAACAGTGGTCACGACCAGATAGTCGATGATGCCATGGTCGGTCTGTGTGGTCCCATCCTGAACTTCAAAGAACTTTTGACCCCAGATGTTGGACCATGTGTTCTCCTGGCCATCAACGACGCCGGTTTGCAGGGCACCGTAGACCTCAGAAAAGGACATCGGCTGCGGGGATGCGCCCATGGCTTCCATCTGCGCGATCAACACGTCGGACGGCATCACACGGAATTTCAACCCCTCGGCACCAGTCGGCACCATCAAAGGCACATTGGCCGACATCTGCTTCATACCATTGTGCCAATATCCTAAGCCTTGAAGGCCGCGGCGCTGCATGGAATCAAGCATCGCCTGACCCGTGTCGGACGCTTGGAACGCGTCCACGGCTTCAATATTCGCAAACATGAACGGCAAATCAAAGATGCGGAACTGGCGGGTAAAGGCCTCGAATTTGGACAAGGACGGGGCCGCCAGCTGGACATCGCCTTGCAACATCGCCTCAAGCACCTGGTCATCGTTGTAGAGCGAAGACTGTGGGTACACTTCCATGCACATCACGCCGTCCATCTCGGCGTTAATACGCTCTTGCAGCAGTGTCGCCGCGATGCCTTTGGGATGGCGGTCGGTGTTGGTGACGTGGCTGAACTTGACGACGATTTCGCCCTCGTCGCAGTCCGCCATTGCGGATGTCGCGCTAATCGCCATTGTCAGGGATAGTGCAGTGGTTAGCAGAAATTTCATGGTATCCTCCTCTGATCCGGTTTGCCGGGCACCCTGATGTCTCTGGTGCGGCTTATGTCAGCAAAGACTATCGGGGTTTCACACGGGGATTAGTCGGCATAACTGATCAGTTTTACCGATTAAAATTCGCGAACTATTCTGAAATACTGAACAAAGCGTATTTTCCCCAAGGAGTCGGAAATGTTCGAGAACTTCGTCGAGGACCATATCGAAGGCGATGGTGCGACATTGTTCGTCCGTCGCGCGGGGCCGCAAGGGGCGCCACCGATTGTCCTTCTTCATGGCTATCCACAGACATCTGCCATGTGGCACGGCGTGGCGCCCATTCTGGCACGCTCTTATCAGGTGATCTGTCCGGATTTGCGCGGATATGGACGGTCTGACAAGCCGACGTCGAACGGGGCGCATGAACCCTATTCAAAACGCGCCATGGCGGGTGACATCGTCGCGGTCATGCAGCGTTTGGGGCATGAAAGGTTTCTGGTTGGGGC
The DNA here is from genome assembly GCA_051252035.1 of Sulfitobacter sp. GTDB lineage: Bacteria > Pseudomonadota > Alphaproteobacteria > Rhodobacterales > Rhodobacteraceae > Sulfitobacter. Next base: position 4,849 of record JBPOFE010000077.1, on the reverse strand, counting down.
CCATGATCGGGGTGCGCGGGTGGCGCATCGGATGGGTCTGGATCATGCTGATCGCGTGGCGGCTATGGTATTGTTGGACATTGCCCCAACGCGTGAAATGTTCGCCAATATGTCTGCAAAATTTGCAAAGATGTATTGGCATTGGTTCTTCCTGATCCAGAAACACCCACTGCCCGAACAAATGATCGGTGCTGATCCGAAAGGATTCTGGAAACTGAAATGCTTCAATCAGGCAGGTGGTGAGAACCCGTTTTCTCCCAAGGCTCTATCGGAATACTTGAGCGCTTTTTCTGATCCCGATGCCATCCATGCAAGCTGTGAGGATTACCGCGCCGCCGCTACCATCGATATCGAACATGACGACGCAGATCAGGGGCAAAAGCTCGACATGCCTCTTCTCACGCTCTGGGCGAAACGCGGCGTGATCGAGACATGCTTTGACGCGCTTGGCCTCTGGCAAATGCGCGCCGCACAGGTCGAGGGCGAAGCGCTCGACACCACACATTACATGGCCGAGGAAATCCCGGAAGACATTGCGTCACGCATGTCCGATTTCTTTGCCCGCAACCCAATTCACGCGGAGGCCGTGAGATGAGCCGGACCCTTTATGACAAACTGGTCGACGCCCACAAAGTCTGCGATCTGCCGGACGGTGACATGCTGATCTATGTCGATTTCCACATCATGAACGAATACACCAGCCCGCAGGCGTTTTCGGGGCTCGACACAAAGGGCCTGAGCGTGCGGCGGCCTGAGGCGCATCTGGCCGTGGTCGACCATGTGAACGCGACCCGCAGCAGCGAACACCATGATGCGGCCTCAAAACTTCTGATCGACAATCTAGAGGCAAATTGTACCAAACACGGGATCGCTTTTTACGGGTTAGGCGACCCACGGCAGGGGATCGAGCACGTCATTGTCCCCGAACAGGGGCTTGTCGCGCCGGGTATGCTGATCGCTTGCGGCGACAGCCATACCACCACCTATGGGGCATTTGGCGCACTGGGCTTTGGGATAGGGACGTCCGAGGTCGAACATGTGCTCGCCACCCAGACCCTGCGCTACAAACGCATGAAAACCATGCGCGTCACCGTTGACGGGGACATCGCGCTTGGTGGGACCGCAAAGGACATCATCATGAAGGTCGTGCAGGTCGTGGGCGCAGGTGGGGCCAATGGATATGCTGTAGAGTTCGCGGGGTCCGCCATTAGCAATCTCGACATGGCGGGGCGCATGACCGTATGCAATATGGCCGTGGAATTGGGCGCTCGTGCGGCCTTGATCGCTGCGGATGACGTTGCCGCGGCCGCGTTGCAGGGGCACCCCCACAGCGGTAAGTTCGAATTCAGAGGTGAGGTTTGGGCCAGCGATGAGGCTGCGGTCTTTGATAAAGAATTCACCATCGCAGGTGCCGAAATCGTACCCCTGATCACATGGGGCACCAGTCCGGACCAATCTGTGCCCATCACCGCACATGTGCCAAGCGGATCGGACTATGTGTCCCCCAAAGACAAGGCGGCGTTGGGCCGCGCGTTGCAGTATATGGGCTTGTCAGAAGGGCAATCGGCCCAGTCGATAGAAATCGACACAGCGTTCATCGGGTCCTGCACCAATTCTCGTATCGAAGACCTGCGAGAGGCCGCCAAAATACTGGACGGACGGAAAGTTGCCGACGGCGTCGAAGCCATCGTTGTGCCCGGGTCTGCCATGACCCGCATCAAGGCCGAAGCCGAAGGCCTGCGCGCCATCTTTGAAGACGCAGGTTTCGAGTGGCGACCAGAAGCAGGCTGTTCGATGTGTCTGGCCATGAATGACGACGTTGCAATGGACGGCGAGCGCGTCGCCTCTTCCACCAACCGGAATTTTGAAGGCCGTCAGGGTCGTGGGGCACGTACCCACCTGATGTCACCGGCCATGGTGGCTGCGGCGGCCGTCGCGGGTCATCTCGCCGATGTGCGAGACTACACATGAAAGACACGCAGATGAAAAAGACGATCAAAGGGATCGCCGCCCCGTTGTCACTGGCCAATGTCGACACCGACGTGATTATGCCCAAACGGTTTTTGATCACGATTACCCGAGAGGGGTTGGCTGACGGAACGTTTGCCGATCTGCGATTTGACAACGAAGGGGAAGTGCGCCCAGATTTTATCCTGAACAAGCAACCTTGGACGACGGCCAATATCTTGGTTGTCGGTGATAACTTCGGCTGTGGGTCCAGCCGGGAACATGCCGTCTGGGGCATGCGTCAGCTGGGGATTGATGCCTGTATCGGCACGAGTTTTGCGGGGATATTCTACGACAATGCCCGCAAGAATGGTCTGGCATTGCCAGTCGTCTCCGCTGAGACGCGGGGCGATCTCTTGCAGTTCGCCAGCGATGCAAATGGTGGCGAGATTTCGATTGATCTCGAAACGCGAACGATCACAGCCGGTGACGTCAAAGCCCCGTTCGAAATGGACGACGCCACCCAAACAGCCCTGATCCGTGGTCGCGATGATACCATGGACTCGCTAGAGTATGTGGACGCGATCCGCGCATTTGAGGCCGGGTTGAGTGACACAATGCGGGTCAGCGTCATCAGATAAGGGGAACAGGTTGGACATCAGACAGCTGGAATGTTTTGTCGCCGTCGCGGAAGAACTCCACTTCCGACGCGCGGGCGAACGTTTGGGGCTCAGCCAATCCGCTTTGTCTGAACGGGTCTCTGCGTTGGAGCACGAGCTTGGCGCCCGGCTGTTTTTTAGAACAACCCGCCAAGTCAGCCTGACCCAAGCCGGATCGGAATTCGTTCAGGATGCCAAACGAATTCTAGCTGATATCGAAAAGTCGGTTTCAAACGTGCGTCACACTGCTGAGTCTGACCTACGTCATGTCCGGGTGAGTGGCGTCGACGAGGCAATCTCGATGTTGTTGCCCAAGGTTCTTATGGCCTTTCGAGAGACTGATCCAAAGGTCCATGTGCAGGTGTTGGAGATCTCATCCTCGGAGCAACATTCGCAAGAATTGATCGCCCATCGCACTGACGTGGCGTTTGTGCGGACACCTCAGGAAGATGATTTCATTACCAGCCACCTTTTGCATGGCCAGCCAATCGTTGTGGTCCTTGCCGATACCAACCCGCTTGCTGGTTCCGCTTCGCTTTCTGCATCTGATATCGCCGACCAACCGATTGTGGGGTATCCCAAGCACGCCCGCCCAATCCTGCACGAGGCTTTGTGGAGCGGTTTTCGCGAGATTGGCGCACAACCCAATATTGTTTGTGAAATCATCGACAAGTCCACGCTGTTGCAGTTCGTGGCCCAAGGCCTTGGAATTTCGCTGGTTCCGGATTGGGTCAGGAATATCGCCCCACCTGGGGTTTCCTTCGTGCCGTTCGAACCCTGCAAAAACCAAATCGACCTCTATGTCGCGTTCCGCAAAACGGGAAACTCTGACACAGTGAATAGGTTCGTCGACACCGTAAGGGCAACCGCCGTCTAACGGCATCCTACTGAGCAGAAAATGTGTGTTGGGCGCGAAGTAATTGACTTTGGCAAGTCCAAAGGAATGACCTTCAATCGAACGCTAATTTTTCCCACCAAGCCGCAAAGAGATTTCTTGCAGGGGAATCCACGAGCTTTTACGGGTGGCTCTACCGACAAAGCCGTCAATGCGTTCTACGTAGCTTCGACTAGGGCACCGGTATCGGAACGCATTTCTTATGGCTCATCCTTAATGCGGGAATGGTCGGCACCTTGTTGGTTGCGTTATTGAGGCATTATCCAGCTTCCGGGTCCGCTCACGGCTGAAACTCAGTCGGTGTTGAGCAAAAATGCTCTCAGCCAGGCCGGTCATTCGCACAGCTGCAGCGAATTCACACTTTGTCCGCACAACCGACCCTCAACATCGGCGCTGTGAATGTCTGCTATGTGAGACACTCTTACTAAGAAAGAAGGGCAAATCACTGATTCTTATGAAAGATGCATTTCCATATTTTCAACGCGCTATGATCAGCCAAAAAGCCAAAATTACAGACACGCGACAGCATCAGCTGCTATTTCACCACGACAACTGGCTTCAAACTGACGAGCGCCTTTGTCGAAATCAGCCGACCCAGTTCAGGCTTGCTCAACAACGGCGCCGCACGTGGGCCATATGCTTGCCCAACAGGATCCTGCATCAGCCTTGGCAGCAACAGGCATAACCGCAAACGGTCAAACGTCGACATGGTGTTGAGCGCGATATGACCGGGATAAAAGCTCTCGCTGGGGATGTCGTTTGACACCAAAGACGCGTGTTGGTCCAGCAAAACGTGGACATAGGTAATGCTGCGCAAGGTATGCACAATGCGCGCCATCGGGGTTTCCAGCGCCAGATGTTTGGCCCGGACATACACATGTCGGTTTTGGGTCGCATCTTTCATCAAAATGCAATGCTGCGGCGAGACAAGCAGGGGGTCACAGTTGCCCATGGCGCCCGCATTGATCTGCACTGGTTTTGACCGCGACGGCAGAAACAGGCTTTGCCCGCCCAGCTCGGTTTTGGAAATCCAGCGCACCGGGCGGGCCCCATGTTCAATGGTCACGACCAGATCGCCGACGTTAAGGTTTTCGACCATCACATCACCTTGCGGCGTTGCAATGCGGGTTCCGGCGGTAAAGCAAGGAACGCCCGTGCTGGCCGGAATACCGATGGCTTCAAGGGCGGCGGTGTTGTCCAATTGCGAGGCAAGAACCCCGGTCAAGGTGATGCTTTCCCCGGTGGGAAAGGTCAGCACAGCATCGCCCGTACCATCGCCATTGGTGTCGCTGACCACGATATCGCTGCTGGTGACCGGGTTGCCATTGCCATCGGTTAATGTGGTCAC
>JBPOFE010000076.1:0-15910 GCA_051252035.1 Sulfitobacter sp. | reverse complement strand
CAGATGCTCGCATTTTGGAATGCCGATAGTTTCTTGGTGTCTGACGGTGCCCCATGGGGTCAGATAGGTATGGCCGCCACGATACGGCCACGGATTTTTGTAGATCAATATCAGACCGGTGCATCGTGCTGCTACAACGGCGGGAACAGCATGATGGGCATTGATCTGGAAAATAATATTTTTCAGCTTGGTGAGCAGGTATTCAGCATCTTGGATGGGACCACTTTGGGGAACCGCGAGGCTGGATCACTTGCGCCCGAAAGGACGCACCTTCTCGGTGGGAGCTTTGCACCAGCCGCATTCCGGGGAATTGATCTGGTCGCCCCCATTGATGGCACCGAGAAGTGGAATACGCCACTTGGGCCGCTTTTCATAGATGGTTTTAGCTATGGTAATATTCGCGATCCAAACAAGCCCGAGGACGCGACGATCATGGCGATGGCCGCGCGAGACATTGCTTATCCTGCAAATCCCGATTTCGGTAAGACGGCGCGCAAGACCGCGCAAACCGGGCCTGTTCCGACGATCCTTCGCGGGATGGTGGAACAACCGGGCGGCGGGGGATCGTCGGGGCTGTTCAACGCTTTCGCGCGAGCGGGCGTCACGCTTCGCGAAGGCGTCAAACCACTTAAGATGCTGGATATGCAATTTTACAGGGAGCCCCGATCCGATGAGGATCGCGCAAAACTGCAAAGTGTTGTCCAGAATGCGCGGCAAATTGAATCCGATATGGCCGCGTTAGGGCGCGCGGTGTATTGGTCCAAACACCCAGAATCCCCTGAGCTTTCCGCGCATTATTGCGAACATTTTCCCCAGTATCTCGATAATGGTCCCCGCGCGGATGATGCGCTTACCTATTACTGGATGGACCTCGCGTATCGGTTTGATCTTGGGGGACGGTTGATTTGGGTAACCCGTGAACAATGTAGTGGTGGGGCCACGGGTGGTACGCTTGTTGATGCCGCGGGGCTCAATATCTTTGACAGCCAGATGCCGGGCAAGACTTTTGCGGATTACCGTGTCGAAGAAATATTCACCCTCGGCACAAGCAGTTTACGTAGGGTTTTCCAGACCGATTTCGAAACCAAACTCTTTAATAACAACCTGCTCGTCACATACGCCCCGGCCAAAGGCGCGTTAATGGTGTTTGACCTTAGCACCCGCAAGTTCCTGCTCAAGCTGCAATACGGACGTCGTGGGGATTTGCTGGAAGATGTGTTTGTCGATGCGGACGGGCGGCACCTGTTTCAGCTAAATTCGGACGGCAGCTTTACGGTTTACCGATTAAGTGATGCGGCGGCGATTTTGGAAGGGCGTTATCTGGATGATGAACTGGTGGTCTGGACGGCAGATTTCCATTTTGACGCTACCGAAGAAGGCGCCGCATTTGTGGAACTGCGGTTTCCGGGGCAGGCGGGGCAATATAGTTTTCAGCAATTTGACGGTGCTCTGAGAGTGCCGGGACTATTGCAAACCGTGCTATCGGGTGGGGCACCCCCAGCGCCCCAAACAGTTGGCGTACCGCCAAAGATGGAAGGGCGGATCGATGCAAACGCCAATCGCATCACTGGTCTGGCGCTTGCCAAAGGGACACGACCGATCAAGGCGGTGCGGCTGTTTCAGGACGGTGTGCTGACCAGCAGCTTTCAGACCAATCCGGGGCAATTGATCACGGTCGATGCGGCGCGCAACATCGGTACGCGATGGGCGACATTGGTTGCCGAAGATGTCGATGGTTTGGTCAGCTTACCGCTGAACGTCGATCTGGGGCCTGATCCGGCGGGCTTGCCACGCACGCATTTTCTGGGTGTTGGCGTGGATTACTATGCGGAAACACGGCTGGAGCCGTTGAATTACGCCAAACTTGATGCGGTCAAAATGTCTGACACTTTTTCAGCTTTGAATGGCCGTACCATTTCCATGGTGACGAATACGCTGCTGACGGATCGACGTGCAAGTCAGCAGGGCATTCCCGATGCCGTTGACGCGCTGTTGGATCTGGCGGAGCCGGGCGATCATGTGGTGTTGTTCTTTGCGGGACATGGGTTGCAGGATGCGGATGGAAATTTCTATTTCGGCCTCTCGGAAACCACACTTGATGATCTGCCGAACACCGCACTGAACTGGCTGGATCTGTCGCGACGTTTTGCGGGCAAGGGGGTGCGTATCACTGTGCTTTTGGATGCTTGTCATGCGGGTGCCGCGGGCACTGGTGCATTCGCCACCAACGATGCGGCGGTGGCGGGCCTGACAGCTTCATTGTCCGGCAGCATGACAGTCTTGTCTGCGGCCAAGGGGCGGCAGTTTTCGGGGGAAAGCCCAAGTGTCGGCGGTGGATATTTCACCGATGCCATTCAGGACGTGTTGTTGAACAGTCGTGGGATTTTTGACGAAAATAGCAATGGGGTGTTAGAAGCTGTGGAATTCTATCGGGGTGTGAAAACCCGTGTCGTCGAAAAACGCGGTGCGGAACAGACGCCTTGGTTGTCGCGCAACCAGTTGGTGGGGGAATATGGGTTGTTCTAGAAAGATATTGCCTGTTGTGGCACTTTGGTTGTCGTCATTTGGAATCGCCAATGCACAATGCCGCGTGTGTGACGAAGTGGTTGAAATGGATCAAACCTTGGCCAGCTGTTTTGTCCGCCAGTTTGCTGCGATTGAAAAGGCCGTTGCCTCGGCACCCAGTGGCAGAATGAAAATCGACCTGAGTGGATGCAAGGGCGTTCAAACGGACGGCGAGCGCGGTGGATTGCTAAGCATGCCATCACTGACCGAACCTGCACGTCGGCTGAAATCGGTGTTCATTCTTGATCTGCCTTATGCGAAATGCCTGCATGATTTGCTGACCGAAATTGAAGGCCCGATCGACCCGACGGTAGAGTTCGATCTGTTTGTTCAATGCCGGACATGAAACCCAATCCTGAGACTGTTGAACCCAAGACGTCCGGGCGTTTGCGGGACCGGATCAAACGCCTCTTGAGTTTCAGCGCCACAATCGCCGCCGCGGGTGGCATTATTCTGGGTGTCTATGAATACAAGCAACGTGGCGAGATGAATCAGGCCCGCGAAACGATGACACAGATTGATGTCTGGGATGACAAGGGCGCGCGCGATGCCTATAGGGCGCTGGCGCAAGACGTGGCACTGAAGGTCTCGCAGCTCAGCGAAGAAGACAAAGCTGCGGCGCGTGATGACCGTGAACGGTTTCACCAGTTGCGCCGCAACGTGTCACGCGACGTTTTGGAAAGTTCCGAGAATATCAAACGCTTGGATGAGGTGGTCTACTTCTTTACCCGTCTTGCCCTATGCATCGAAGCCGAGCTGTGCAGTGCCAAAGTGGCCAAAGTGTTTTTTGAGGATACGCTGAACAGCTTTTTGATGGTGTTCAAGGCCGCGATGACGGATAACTTTGGCAAGGCACAGTCCGAAGCAATACTGGCGCTGCAGCAGCAGTTCGGTCAGATGGCAGATTAAGACTGTTTTCTAAGCCACTGTTTTAAAATAAAACTATCATCATAGCTACCAAACGACTTATTCATAAAAAAAGCCCCCGGCGCGGAAAACGACGGAGGCTTTTGTAAATGCTCTTCGGATGCGGGTTTAACCCCGGCGGCGACCGCCGACGCGGCCTGCACGGCCACGGCCTTCTTGACCCGCTTTCGGGGCGACTTTGTTGAACTTGATCCAGTCACCGCCGTGTGGGTCGCGGTCAAACAAGAAATTCGCGGCGCGAATCGCTTCCATTTCCTTACCTGCGCGGGGCAGGGTGGAGCCCATGCCAAACAGCTGCACGAATGCTTCATCGTCCATGCCTTCGGGCAGTACCACGCCGAGTGCCGCAAGCTCTGCCTTTTTCTCAGCAATCTTGGTGGCATTCACTGGCAGGCCCACAGGGTTCATGATCGCTGAGGTCATGCCCGCGCCCATTGCCATTGGCAGGAAGGCGTTGTTGATGCCATGACGGTTCGGCAAGCCAAAGCTGATGTTGGAGGCACCACAGGTCGTGTTGACGCCCAATTCCTCGCGCAGACGGCGGACCAATGTAAACACCTGATGCCCGGCGGTCGCCATCGCACCGATGGGCATAACCAGTGGGTCGACCACGATGTCATGTGCCGGAATGCCAAAGTCAGCAGCGCGCTCAACGATCTTTTTGGCCACGGCGAAACGCACATCGGGGTCTTCGGAAATCCCGGTATCATCGTTGGAAATTGCGACCACGGGCACGTTGTATTTCTTGACCAGTGGCAGCACCAGTTCCAAGCGTTCTTCTTCACCTGTGACCGAGTTGAGCAATGGGCGACCTTCACAGGCCTGCAAGCCATTCTCAAGCGCGCCGGGTACCGAACTGTCAATACAGATCGGCGTATCGACCACTGATTGCACGATCTTGATCATTTCAGGCATCAGCATGGGCTCGACAAAGTTGTTGTCAGCATAGCGTGGATCTTCGGCCATTTTGTTTGAGAAAACCGCACCGGAGTTCACGTCGAGGATGTTAGCACCCGCTGCCATCTGCGCAACTGCGTCTGCTTCGACCCGGCTGAAATCACCGCGTTCCAGCTCTTCGGCCAAAATCTTGCGGCCCGTGGGGTTGATCCGCTCACCGATCACACAGAACGGCTGATCAAAGCCGATGATGGCGGTCTTGGTCTTGGATTCGACGATGGTGCGGGTCATGAAGACAGTCCTTTAGGTAGCATTTGCAGGTTTGGCAGCATCGCCACCGTTTTCAATGGCCCATGTGGCATTGGTTTTGATCCCGCCCAGCGGGAAGAAATGCACATGGGAAATGTTAAAGTCAGGATTGGCAGCCTTGTGCAGCGCAAGTTCACTGATCACATCTGTGGGTTCATAAGGCAACAGCAGCTTGGTCACATCCATCGCACGCTTTTGCAGCACTTTGAGCGATGGACCAACGCCGCAGGCAATGGCGAATTTGATCAAGGTTTGCAGTTTGGCGGGGCCGGCGATGCCGATGTGAACGGGCAGGGTGATACCTGTTTCTTTCAGTTTATCAGCCCAAGCGATGATTGGTTTCGCTTCAAATGCAAATTGTGTGGCGATGGCCATCTTGGCATCTGTACGTGTCTGGAAATCATTTTTCCATTTCAGCGCTGCATCAACGCCTGCAGTCCCGGTCGCATCAATGTCGCGGTTGCCCTCGGGATGACCCGCAACATGCAAGCGCTCAAATCCAGCCTGATCAAACAGCCCTGTTTCCATCAATTGCATTGAATCGCTGAAATCACCGTGCGGGGATGCGACACCACCAGCCAAAAGCAAAGCCTGTTTGATGTCAGCTTCACCTTGGTAACGGGCGATCCAATCCGCCAGTGTGGCCTTATCCTTGATGATGCGTGCAGGAAAGTGCGGCATCACCTTGAACCCGTCGGCCGTCAAACGCTTGGCGGTCGCGACCATTTCTTCAATCGGCGTGCCTTCGATATGTGCGATGTAAACACGGGTGGCCTCGGGCAGCAGGGCGCGGAAATCCTCAACCTTCTCGGCGGTGCGTGGCATCACCTCAATGGAATAATCTTGCATGAACGCTTCGATCTCTGCTGTTGGCAGAACCGGTTCAGGCGCTTGTTTCTTGCGAAAATTCAATAATGACATGATGTTATCCTTGAACATGGGGTCTTACGCCCAACCGTCGTTGTCAATCAGCGCCTTGATCCGGGCGCGGTCATATTCTGCATCAATGCGGGCAAGTTCCGCGTCCGCTACGGCGTCATCACTATCGCCCGCAACCTCAACCGGATCGGCCTTACGCCATTCGGCGAGATAGGCGTCGGTATCTTCGGCCCCGATCTTCATTGCGGCGCGGTCAATGGCTTGTTCAAAACGTTCGGGAAGCTGGCGTTTTGCACCACGGCGGCCCTTGCCCACAATGACTTGTGCGGGAATATCACGCCAATAGACGATGATGACCTGTGCCATGATGATTCCCCTCCCAGTGGATGCCTTGCGCCTTCTCTAAGGCAAGCGCGACCTTTGCCGATGGCGTTTTTCGACAGAACAATGACTGTCAGCGACTTGGGGGTCTGTGTAGGCCAAGCGATGCGCTGCGACGAGGGGGATATGCCATCAAAATTCTCACTAAGTTTATGAGAACTGCATCGGGGATTTAGAATGCGGCTTGCGATGGCGCTTGCGTGAACGCAGCGCAACCACTACGTTGATCTCAACTCGATATGAAAGGCGCGACCCATGGCGCCACAGCGTCCCAAAGGTGCGGGGGCGCTCGAAAAGGACACGATACCGGCTCTGAGCCCCGCGCCAGTTCCGCCCAGATCGTCCGAACTCTATGCGGCCCTCGATCTGGGTACAAATAGTTGCCGCATGTTAATCGCGCAGCCCAAGGGCAGCGGTTTTCATGTGGTCGACAGCTTTTCCAAGTCCGTCCAATTGGGGGCGGGTTTGGAAAAAACCGGGCGATTGTCGCGCGGGTCGATGTCGCGTACCATCCAAGCATTGCGTATTTGTCAGCAAAAACTGCGTCGCAATAAAGTGCGCCGTATGCGTCTGGTTGCGACAGAAGCCTGCCGCAGGGCGCATAATGGCGAAGAATTCATGCAACGCATCCATCGCGAAACCGGTCTGCGATTGGATATCATCAAGCCTGAGGAAGAGGCGCAGCTTGCGGTGATTTCCTGTGCGCCGCTGGTCAGCCGCAAGACCGAGAACCTGCTGGTGGTGGATATTGGTGGCGGATCGACCGAACTGGTCTGGATCGACATCAAACATGTGCCAAAAGCTGATCGCGCCCAGTCGATCATGCGGCTGCATTCGGGTTTTACCCAAGCACTTACGGACATTCCTGCGGCCAAAGTTGTTGATTGGATTTCGGTGCCTTTGGGTGTCGCGACCCTTCGCGATCAGTTTTCCGATGTCGAGGATGATGCTGCGCGGTTTGCGTTGATGTCGTGGTTTTTTGAGGAAAACCTGACCGATTTCACCCCCTATCAATCCGCGCAGCCGCAGGAACGGTTCCAGATCGTTGGCACCTCCGGCACTGTGACCACCGTTGCGGCGAGCCATCTGGGGTTGAAGCGCTATGATCGGACCAAGGTGGACGGACTTAGCATGACCAGTCAGGAAATCGACAAGGTGATCCATTCTTATCTCGCAATGGGACCGGGCGGGCGGCGCGCCGATCCACGCATCGGCCAGGATCGGTCAGCCTTGATCATGTCGGGGGTCGCGATCTTGCAGGCGCTAATGCGGTGCTGGCCTACAGACAGATTGTCAGTTGCGGATCGCGGTCTGCGCGAAGGCCTGCTATATGCGCAAATGAGCGCCGATGGCGTGTTGGAAGAAGGTAAATACTGATGGCCAAGACACCGGATGGCAAAAACACCTCAGGCCGCGGGCAGCGTGACCTCAAGGTCAAGGTAAAGTCGGCACGGGGGCGCAAGCTTAGCTCGACCCGCTGGTTGCAACGTCAGTTGAATGATCCGTATGTCAAACGTGCCAAGGCGGATGGATACCGTGGGCGCGCTGCTTATAAAATTCTGGAACTGGACGATAAATTCCGATTCCTTGTCCCCGGCGCGCGGATTGTTGATTTGGGCTGCGCGCCCGGTGGTTGGTGTCAGGTGGCGGTCAAGCGCTGTAACGTGCTGGGCGAACGCGGTGGCAAGGCGGTGGGCACGATCCTCGGTATTGATCTGCAAGAGATGGAGCCGATTGCGGGCTGTGAACTCTACCAACTCGACTTCATGGAAGACGACGCGGATCTACAGGTCAAAGAATGGTTGGGCGGCAAAGCCGACGTGGTGATGTCAGATATGGCGGCATCGGCATCGGGTCACAAACAAACCGACCATATCCGCATTATCGCGCTCTGCGAGGCGGCGGCCTATTTTGCCTTTGATGTGCTCGAAGAAGGCGGCACGTTTGTTGCCAAAGTACTGGCAGGTGGGGCAGAGGGTGAGTTGCAAAAACTGCTCAAAACGCGTTTCACCAAGGTATCGAATTTTAAGCCACCCGCCAGCAGGGCAGATAGCTCTGAAAAATTCGTGGTCGCAACGGGGTATAAGGGCGCCGAATAACCTATTCGGCAGCATTGAACAAGCTGACCTTACGGTTGCTTTGCGTTCAGTTTAGGCAGCCGAAATGAGTGTCGGGCGCTTTCTTTAATCTTCTGAGCCACTTGTTCATCCAATGGATTTACCGAGATGATATTGATTCGCTGGGTCGCGCGCGTCGCCTGTTGGGTTTGGCGCAACAGCTCAAACATACGGGCGTGTCGTGGATTGGATGGATCGTGTAAATAAGACATGTCATCAGGCGCTTTGTGAACGGGAACACAAGGACTATCCCGAAAATAGGGCGCAGTGGTGGCGTGATCAGGGCTGGTTTAGGGATTTCTGGCGGCCCTCATGGAGCACCGCCAGATCACATTTCCTAAGTTGGTGAAATGCCACGCAACCGCTCTGACCGTCGGCGCAGCAGTTCCAGCGTTGTCAGTAGCATGATGGAAATAATCACCAGCAATGTCGCCACAGCCAGAATGGTCGGGCTGATCTGTTCGCGCAGACCAGTGAACATCTGCCATGGCAATGTCTTTTGACCAGCGGACCCGACAAACAGCACAACAACCACTTCGTCAAACGAGGTGATAAAGGCAAACAGACCGCCAGAGATCACACCAGGCAGGATCAGCGGCATCTGTACTTTAAAGAAGGTACGCACCGGGTCTGCGCCCATATTGGCTGCGGCACGGGTTAGTGAATTGTCAAAGCCCACAAGCGTGGCAGTGACTGTGATGATCACAAACGGAATGCCAAGGGCCGCATGGGCCAGTACCACACCAACATACGTGCCCTGTAGGCCGATGCGGCTGTAGAAAAAGTACATACCAGCGGCCGAAATGATCAGTGGCACAATCATCGGTGAAATCAGCACCGCCATGATCGCACGGCGAAACGGCACATGCGGTTGGCTTAACCCAATCGCGGCAAGGGTGCCAAAGCTGACCGACAACAGTGTTGCAACTGGCGCAATCTTGATCGAATTGCGTACGGCATTCTGCCAATCTTGATTGCTAAAGAAGTCGCGGTAATGCTTGAGCGAATACCCCGCCGGATCAAACCTCAACATTTCCGGTGTGAAGGTAAAGAAATTTTCGGCGTTAAAGCTAAGAGGCATTACGACGAGGATCGGGGTGATCAAAAAGACGAAGATTGATCCACAGATAATGCGGAACGCAAAATGCCAAAGCACCTGACCCGGTGTTAGATAGGGTGCTAGCTTTTCACGGTAGCGTCCTTCGTAAAGCCAAAAACTGAACCAGCCAAAAAACCATCCAAAGACACCGCCGATGATGAAGCCAGGAATACCGCCAATCCACGCCCCTGCAAGGGCCATCAGGGCAAACAGGCCCCAACGCCCGGCGCGTTCACTTGGGATCAGCTTGGTCAGGGCAAAGGCAATTGCGGCCATCAAGATCGCCCCAATAATCAGGCCAATAAACCCGTTGCCTTGCGCCGTCCCGACCAGCAAGCCGGCAAAGGCGCCAAAAGCTGCGACCACGGGCAGGTAAAAGTTAACGGGCGTGCGTGAAATTGGTGTTAAAGCAACCATCTGATCACCCTCCCAGCTTAACGTTGTCGATGCCGACAATCTTGTCGTAGGCATAATAAAGCATCATGACCGCGGCGAGCAGGATGGCCCCCAACGCAGCACCCAGACCCCAGTTCAGTGAGCTGGAAATGTGATAGGCAATCCGGTTCGAGATAAACGTACCCGACGTACCGCCCACGATTTCAGGGGTGATATAATAGCCAATTGCGAGGATGAATACGAGGATAGACCCCGCGCCGATGCCCGGTACAGACTGTGGGAAATAGACCCGCCAGAATGCGGTCCAGTTGGTCGCACCCAATGATTTCGCGGCACGCAGATAGGTGGGTGGAATTGTCGCCATCACCGAATACAGCGGCAAGATCATGAACGGCAGCAAGATATGTGTCATCGCGATGATCGTGCCGGTTTGATTGTTGATCAAGGCCAATCTGTCGTCGGTGCCAACGATGCCCAGCCAGACAAGGGTTTCATTGATCACGCCTTGTTGTTGCAACATGACTTTCCACGCGGATGTTCTCACTAGCAAAGATGTCCAGAAAGGCAGCAACACGAGGATCATCAACAAGTTTGCGGTGCGTGCTGGCAGGTTGGCCAATATCCAGGCAACAGGATACCCAAGAAGGATACAAGAACAAGTGATCATCACCGACATCACCATCGTGCGCCAGAACAGCTTTAGATAAATCTGCTGGTTTTCGGGGCGCATTTCTGGCCCATCAGGTGATTTCTGCATGTCGATTGCATTCAGAAAGTAACCGTTGGTGATGGTTGGTGAATAGGTATGGATGGTTTGCCAGACCTGTGGATCAACCCAATCTTTATCAATCTTCTTGAACGCAGCCATGAAATCAACGGTCTCGAAACTTCCGACCGCTGCGGCCGCTTCTTTCAACTCGACGCTTGCAGGGCCGGAATAATCGGAAAGAGCCGCACCGTTCGTGCTCAGGTCATCATAAAGCGCTGAATACACCACGGCCCAAGGGTCTTCCTTGGCGAGATTGTCCTCATCGACGGTTTGGATGAAATCGGCATAGATATCGAATTTGCTGGCGGTCTGGGGCAGTAGTTCTTCGATACCATCGCGCAGTTTGAAGTCCGGCTGTTTGGTATTTGACTTGGGATCCCAAGTGCCCATTGCCTCAAGCCATTTGTCAGAACCCATGAGAGCGTTCCAGTTTTCGCCGTCCTTCCAGAATGTATTCAGATCCTCGAACTGGTCCTGAAACACTTCGCCCATATCTTCGACCTTACGGCCGGATTTGCGAAACAGCGATGACATGCCCGTCATCTCATAGTTCAAACGCCCGCCCAACACCGTGTGGGTCTTGCCTTCCTGGGCAATGAACATGTCTTCGTAAAGCGCTTTGAACACCGATTCATCAGGTGGCGTTGTGCTTTCTGGATCCCATTCTTGCAGCAATTCTGTCGTGCGCGGCAGTGTATCAGACACAATGTCGTTTTCGACAGAGCGGAACAGCATGTCGGCGATAGGGGCCACAAAGGTGACCAGAACAAAGATCAGCAGGGGCGCGATCAAGGCTAAGGCCCGCATTTTTTGCAGGCGCAAGGCACGGTTCAGCGATTTCTTGAGCGGTGTACCATCAGCGGCAAGCACCGGGCCCGTTTTTGTTGTATCGCTCATGAGGTCCCCGTTCGGATTGGTTTAAGTCGGTAAATTATCAAACGAATATAGAGCGAAAGGGGCCACGAAGGCCCCTTTCAAAGTTGTGCTTACTGCGCCAACCATGCTTGGAATTTCGCGTCGATATCGTCGCGATAATCTGCCCAGAACTCGTAGTTATACAAGAACGTGTTCTTGGCGTTCTCTGGGTCGGTTGGCATATGTGGTGCCATGTCGATGCCCAAATCTGCGTGCTTACCCACCAGCGGAGCCGAGGATTTGCGCGCAGGACCGTATGAGATGTACTTGGCCTGATCCGCCAGACGCTGTGTGTCTGTGGCGAACATGATGTAGTCAAGCGCACGGGCCTTACGTTCGTCAGAAAGACCAGCTGGGATGATCCAACCATCAAGGTCAAATACTTGCGCGTCCCAAAGCATCGCAACGGGCTGTTCTTGTTCAACAATCAAGCTAAACAGACGACCGTTGTACGTGGAGCCCATAACGACTTCGCCATCGGCCAACAGCTGTGGTGTGTCAGCACCTGCAGACCACCAGATCACGTCGTCCTTAATGGTTCCCAGTTTATCCAGCGCCTGCTGTTGACCTTCGGCTGTTTCCAGAACGTCATAGATTTCGTCCTTGGCAACGCCATCACACAGCAATGCCCATTCCATGTTGCCAATCGGACGCTTTTCCAGCGACCGCTTGCCTGGATAGGCTTCGGTGTCGAAGATGTCGCAGATTTTGGTTGGCGGTGTGTCGCCCACCAAATCGGTGCGATAACCAACAGTTGTTGAATAAACGATCTGCGGGATGAAGCAGTCGCCAACCAACAGGTCGCCAAAGTCTTCGGAGGCTTTTGTGCCATCAGGCGCATCTGCCAACATTTCATCCGGGTCGATTTCCATCGCCAGACCTTCATCACACAAACGCAATGCGTCTGCGGCAACGACGTCAACAACATCCCACGTCACGTTGCCTGCTTCTTTCATTGCACGCAGCTTGGATACGGCCTCGGCTGAAGATTCATCGTTGATGATCTTGACGCCTGTATTTTCCATATAGGGGTTATGATAGGCGTTCTGCTGTGATGCGGAATACGCGCCGCCCCAGCTGACGATGGTCATTTCATTGGCCATGTGGCCATCGGCAAAAGACATACCAGCCGCAATTGTCAGCGCCGTGGTTGCCATAAGCGTTTTGGTCAGTTTCATTTAGGTTCTCCCAGTATTACCCGATTTACTCGTTAAGGCCGTCACATCGGGTTTGGTTCCGGCCTTTCAATTATCGCGCGCCCTATAGGGACGCGACGACATGACGCGCGCGCCTAAGCGTCCAACGCGCGGCAATCTTGCGGCAGCCAGCCGATATCGACTTGGGTGCCGGGAACAAGGCGTTCTTGATCCGCCCGGTTGCGGGTTTTGACAATAAAGTCGTCATTCCCAGCAACCCGCAGGCGGGTCCGGAACACATCGCCCATGTAAATGAACTCAAGCACTTCAGCTTTGAGTGTGTGTGAGTCTTTGCCCAGCTTCGGGTTGATTTCAACGCGTTCGGGGCGGATCGACACTTGTGTCCGATCCCCGACTTTATCGACGTTTACGGGTTTTGCATCAATCAGGCTGCCATCATCCAGTTGGACAAGCGCAATGCCACCCTTGATCTCTTTAACAACACCTCTCAAGGTATTGTTTTCACCAATAAATTGCGCAACAAAGCTATTTTGTGGCTCTTCATACAATTGATCTGGTGGGGCAAGCTGCTGAATGCGACCGTCCTCAAAAACGGCAACGCGATCCGACATGGTCAAGGCTTCGGTCTGGTCGTGGGTCACATAGACAACCGTGATACCCAGATTATCCGCGATGCGCTTGATCTCAAACTGCATGGTTTCACGCAATTGTTTATCAAGCGCGCCAAGCGGTTCGTCCATCAGTACCAAATCAGGTTCAAACACCAAGGCGCGTGTCAAAGCGACCCGTTGCTGTTGACCACCGGACAACTGCGCGGGGCGACGCCCGCCAAATTCGCCCATCTGAACCAGATCAAGCGCGCGCTGAACCTTTTCCTCGCGCTCGGATTTGCCCATATTGCGGACCTCGAGCGGGAAGGCGAGGTTTTCAGCAATCGTCATATGGGGAAACAGCGCATAGTTTTGGAACACCATGCCGATACCGCGTTTATGCGGTGAGATATTGTTGATCGGTTTTCCATCCAACAGGATGTCACCATGGGTGGCTGTTTCGAACCCCGCGAGCATCATCAGGCATGTGGTTTTGCCAGACCCCGATGGCCCAAGCATTGTCAGAAATTCGCCTTTTCCGATTGAGAGGTTCAAGTCTTTGACAACGAGGTTCTCGCCATCATAGCTCTTTTGCACGCGATCAAAAACGACGAAACCGTCGTGAGTGGTTGTTTCAGACAAACGACACCTCCCCAGGTGGTTATGTTCTGTCTTTGCGACAGATTATTCGTGGAAGAGAACACAGGATTGCATCGGTTGCAACTACTTAGACAATCCACATTTCCTTTATTTGCATGAAATTTCGGTGTTATTCACTATTTGCCCAATTGCGCGACAATCACCTCATGGGTCTTCGAGATGATTTCATCCGCCTCTGACATGGTGAGGCAAAATGGCGGTGCAAAGCCCAAGATATCAGCCTGTGGCATCGCCCGTGCAATCACGCCTTTGGCCAGCAAGGCCTCTGCAAGTTTCGGGCCAAGTTTGTCGCTTGCATCAAAGAAAGTGCGGCTGGGCCGATCTTTAACAAGCTCCACTGCGCTGAGCATGCCAACCCCTCGGATATCGCCGACATGCGCATGCGATCCCAGCGCGTCATGCAGGCCAGTGTTCAGATAATCGCCAACAGTTTTTGCATTCTCAATCAAGTTCAGATCATCGATCAATTTTAAGTTTGCAACGCCTGCAGCTGCCCCGATGGGATGCGCCGAATATGTCCAACCATGGCCAAGTGGGCCATTCTCGTCGGTGCCATCCTCAAGCACTTTCCACACCCGGTCCGACACAATCGATCCCGACATCGGCGCATAAGCGGAGGTCAGGCCTTTGGCGATGGTCATGAAGTCAGGCTTCATCCCATAGTGATCAGAGCCGAACATTGATCCAGTTCGGCCAAACCCGGTGACGACCTCATCCGCGATTAGCAAGATGTCGTTCTTGTCCAACACCGCCTGAATGGCGGACCAATACCCGGTGGGGGGCGGCACAATGCCGCCCGTCCCCAAAACCGGCTCACCAATGAACGCGGCGATGGTGTCGGCACCTTCCTTGGCAATCAAATCTTCCAGCTTTTGCACGCAATCAGCGACAAATTCAGCCTCGGTTTGGCTCAGGTCATCGCGGCGGAAAAAATCCGGCGCTTGTGTATGCAGCACGCCCGCTAGCGGCAGGTCGAATTTATTGTGAAAGAACTCCAACCCGGTCAGGGATCCGGTCATCAGGCCCGACCCATGATAGCCGCGCCAGCGGCTGATGATCTTTTTCTTTTCAGGACGGCCAAGGATATTGTTGTAATACCAGATCAACTTGATGTTGGTCTCGTTGGCGTCCGATCCGGACAGACCAAAGTACACCTTTGACATGTGGCTTGGCGCACGCTCCATGACCATTTTGGCCAAGGTAATCGACACCTCGGTGCCGTGGCCCGCATAGGAATGGTAATAGGCAAGCTCGGCGGCTTGGGCGGCAATTGCATCGGTAATCTCGGTCCGGCCATAGCCCGCATTGACGCAATAAAGGCCTGCAAACCCATCCAGAATCTGGTTGCCGTCGCGGTCAACAATGTGGCTGCCTTTGGCGCCCTTGATGATCCGCGATGCACTTTCGCCGCGGGCATGCTGTGCCAGATGTGTGGAAGGGTGGAAAAAGTTCTCGCGATCCCATTTATCCAATACATCATTTGTCAGCATGCCCGTATTCCTTTGTTAGTCGATGATATTCGCCTCAGGTCCATAGGCGAATTTCGTAATGTTTTCAGTATGGTTTCCGCCCACGACCAGAATGTCATGCTCACGGTAACCACCCGCACCCGGTGTGCCTTCGGGGATCCAGATCATCGGCTCCATCGACACAACCATGCCCGGTTCCAGAACGGTATCAATGTCCTCACGCAGTTCCAACCCCGCCTCGCGGCCATAATAATGCGACAAGATTCCGAACGAATGACCATAGCCGAACGACCGATATTGCAACAAACCCTGATCTGCAAAGAAACGGTTAATCTCTTCACAGATGCCCGAACATGTCGCACCGGGGCGAATCAATGACAGGCCCAATTCATGCGCCGCCACGTTGGCCTCCCACATTTTCAGCGATGCTTTGTCAGGCTCTCCCATGAACAGGGTGCGCTCCAGCGCTGTGTAATAACCAGATATCATCGGAAAGGTGTTGAGGCTCAGGATATCGCCACGTTCCAGCTTGCGTGTGGTCACTGGATTGTGTGCGCCATCGGTGTTCAGACCGGATTGGAACCAGACCCAGCTGTCGCGGATTTCGGAATTGGGGTGCGCACGGGCAATCTCAAGTTCCATCGCGTTACGACCTGCCATGGCCACGTCGATCTCACGCGTACCTTCCTTGATCGCCGCACGGATCGCATCACCGCCGTGATCTGCAATACGCGCGCCTTCACGGATCAACACGATTTCTTCGTCGGATTTGATCATCCG
>JBPOFE010000075.1:0-15990 GCA_051252035.1 Sulfitobacter sp. | reverse complement strand
AACGAAAAATGGGCCGGAATGAACCGGCCCAAGTGAAGAGGTCTGAAAGTCACCACAGGGATGTTATGCCTTCCAGAACACGCGCGAGCCTTCTGTTAAAGCCTCGTCCCGTGTAAGTCCCACATCGCGCAGCTGCCATGGCTCAAGCCCGCGCAATGCGGCCCGGCTGCGGCGGCGTGTGGCCCATTTTGTCACGCAGACCGCAAACTTAACCGCCAAAATCGCGGCAATCGGCAAGCCGCGCGTGTTGAGAGTGGTTGTCATCTCGGATGAGAGGGTCAATGCGTGTGTCATGGGAATCTCCTTACTAAATTATGAATTGTATTGACACAATGTAGCAAGTTGCTACACATTATTGGTACAAAATATGGTACAGGATGACTAGGAAAACATTGTAATGGGTACAATTTGGCAACCTGAGCTGCCCGCCGACATCGGCCCCAAGTATAAGGCCGTCGTGGCCGCAATCCGCGAAGGCATCACAAAAGGTGATCTGGCCGTAGGGGATAAGCTGCCCCCGGTGCGTGATCTGGCTTGGAAAATGGGCATCACACCGGGCACCGTTGCACGTGCCTATACCATTCTGACAGACGAAGCCGTGCTGACAGCCGAGGTTGGGCGCGGCACCTTTGTGGCGGCGCCGATCCACGATGTGCCCTTTGTCCCCATTGAAATTGACGCCCTGACCCATAACAGCCCGCATGACATGTTTCGGGTGAACCTGTTTTCGCCTGTGTTGCCAAGCATCGGTCAGGCCGAACTGATCAAGGAACTGCTGCGGCAGGTGGCCAAAGACCCCGCGTCGGGCGTAATGCACTATCCGACACGTGTTTCAGCCATTCCTGCACGTGAGGCAGCATTGACATGGCTCAAGGATACGCCGCTGGGGCCTGTCAGCGCTGAGGATGTCGTGATGACATTGGGGGGGCAGCATGGGATTTTTCTGGTGTTGCAGGCTGTGCTGAGCGGCAGGCGGCCTACAGTCTTGGTAGAAGAACTTGCCTATCCGGGCATGCGGCGTGCGGCAGAATTGTTGCGCGCAGATGTGGTGGCGGTGGCCATGGATGAACACGGGGTAATTCCTGACGCCTTGGATGCGGCAGCACGGGGCTGTGACGCACAGGTATTTTGCACTTCGCCCGAAGTTCATAACCCGACAGTGATCAACACCCCACTTGCGCGGCGCAAGGAATTGGTCGAGGTGGCGCGATCGCATGATTTGCAGATTCTGGAGGATGATTGTTACCGCATGGGGGACACGCGTGATGCATCTTACCGTGAATTGGCCCCGGAACGTGGTTGGTATGTCTCATCAATTGCCAAGACCCTGACGCCCGCCGTGCGGCTTGGCTTTGCTGTAGCTCCCAAAGGCAAAGTCACCGCCGTGCGCCGCGCCAAGGAACATGGTTTTTTTGGACTGCCCACGCCCATGCTGGATCTGGCGGCGCTGTTGCTGGGGGATACACGGGTCAATGACCTGACAACAAAGGCGCGTGATATTTATGGGCAATATATCAAGGTCGCTGCGGATATTTTAGACGGCTACGAAGTGAATTGGCGGCTTGATGTGCCGTTCTTATGGCTGACTTTGCCCGTTGGCTGGCGCGCGGTGGCGTTTTGTCAGGCGGCAGAGGCCGCAGATGTGCCCGTGCGGCCCGCCGAAGAATTTGCCGGACGCGACGCGCGTGTGCGCCATAAGGTACGCTTGGCGGTAAATGCGGGCGTGTCGATAGAGAGCTTTAGCGCCGCGTTGCAGCGATTGCGTGACCTATTAGACAATCCGCCAGAGCAGATATCGGTGTGATGTATTGGGGTATTATAATACCTATTTTGTAACACTCTGTTATTGCTTATTTAATTCAAGATAACATCGCTTGACGTGGTACATGCGATGTTTATAACCCGCCCATCACATGAAGGCATTGCTATTTGGCGCGGCCCTCACCACCAAACGGGATACTCCGATGAAAACCTATTCTGCAACACCGGCAGACATCGACAAGAAATGGATCATTATCGACGCAGAAGGCGTTGTTTTGGGCCGTCTTGCATCGATCGTTGCTACGCGCCTGCGTGGCAAGCACAAGCCGTCTTTCACCCCTCACATGGATTGCGGCGACAATGTCATCGTGATCAATGCTGAAAAAATCCAAATGACCGGCAAGAAGCGCGAAGAAAACTTCTACTGGCACACCGGCCACCCCGGCGGGATCAAGCAGCGCACCAAGCAGATGATCTTGGATGGCGCGCACCCAGAGCGGATCGTAACCCAAGCTGTTAAGCGCATGCTGCCCGGCAACCGTTTGAGCCGCCAGATCATGACCAACCTGCGCGTTTATGCAGGCACAGAGCATGGCCACGAGGCCCAAAGCCCCGAAGTTCTGGATGTGAAATCCATGAACCCTAAAAACACACGGAGCGCATGAGCATGGCTGACGAAATCAACACACTCGAAGATTTGGCCGAAGTTGCAGGCGTTGCCGCAGCACCAGAAGTCGAATTGACCCCACGCGAGCCCGTCCGTGACGAACTCGGTCGTGCCTATGCCACCGGCAAGCGTAAAGATGCGGTTGCCCGCGTCTGGATCAAGCCGGGTTCCGGCAAGGTAACTGTCAACGGCAAGCCGCAGAACGAATATTTTGCGCGCCCTGTTTTGCAGATGATCCTTGCACAGCCTTTCTCGATCACCGACCGCGTTGACCAGTTCGACGTTGTTGCCA
The DNA here is from genome assembly GCA_051252035.1 of Sulfitobacter sp. GTDB lineage: Bacteria > Pseudomonadota > Alphaproteobacteria > Rhodobacterales > Rhodobacteraceae > Sulfitobacter. Next base: position 13,270 of record JBPOFE010000075.1, on the reverse strand, counting down.
CAGTCAAAGGCGGCGGTTTGTCAGGTCAGGCCGGTGCGGTAAAGCACGGTGTTTCCAAGGCATTGCAGCTGTATGAACCCGCCTTGCGTGGCGCGTTGAAAGCCGCTGGCTTCCTCACACGCGACAGCCGCGTAGTGGAACGTAAAAAATACGGTAAGGCCAAAGCGCGTAAGAGCTTCCAGTTCTCCAAGCGTTAAGTTTTACGACGATATATTTGGAAAAGGCCGCTCCAGTTTGGGGCGGCCTTTTTTTATTTCACTTCGGGGCTTTCACCCAGCGATGACCTCTGGGAGAGGCCGGGCTATTCATCCGGCGTCACCAACCCCAGCCCCCTTAGATAAATCCCAATCCCGGTTTCCAGCAGATCATCGGGCGGAAACGGCGAAGCGCGGCCGGGGGAGTTGCGGGCGAAAAGTTCGACGACACCGTGGCTCAATGCCCAGATGTGCGCTGAAAACATCGACGCAGGTGGGCGTTTATCAGCGGGGATATGCTGGCTCAGGTCAGCGGCGGCTTGTTCCAGCACGCCATTGGCACGGTTGGCCACGGCGGCCAGTTCCGGCGTGCGGTTCACGGAAATGCCGCTTTCAAACATCGCGATGTAGTGGCCGGGGTATTTGCGCGCGAAAGCCAGATAGGCGCGGCCCGTTGCCTCAAACGCCTTGAGCGCAGAGGGTTGGCCGGATTTATAGGCGTATTCCATCAGATCGGCAAAAATCTCATAGCCCTGCATCGCGCCTTCGGCGATCAGATCCTCGCGGCCCTCAAAATGCCGATAGACTGCCGCGGGTGTCACACCCGCCTGTTTCGCCGCCTCGGACAAGGTGAACCCGGTGGGGCCGCGCAGTTCGATCAATTCAAGGGCGGCGTCAATCAGCGCTTGGCGCAGGTTGCCATGGTGATAGCCGCGCTTAGACATCCCAGATTTCCGGGCCGCCACAGATGGATGTATCAATCGGCCCGATGGCTTTGACGTCTTTCTGGGGATAATCAAACGCATGCAGCACGACCCGCATCGCATTGAGACGCGCGCGGCGCTTGTCATCAGAGCGGATCACCGTCCAAGGCGCGGCATCCGTATGGCTGCGGGTCAGGGTGTCCTTGATCGCGGTGCTATAGGCGTCCCATTTTGACAGGCCTTTGACGTCGATGATGCTGAGCTTCCATTGTTTCAGCGGGTCACGTTCGCGTGCCAGCATACGGCCCAATTGTTCGGCGCGGCCGACGTTGAGCCAGAACTTAAAAAGGTGAATGCCATCCTCAACCAAGCTTGCCTCGAACGGGTTCACCTGTTTGAAGAAATGCGCGCGCTGCGCATCGGTGCAAAAGCCAAACACCGGTTCCACAACGCCACGGTTGTACCAGCTGCGGTCATAGAAAACCATTTCACCGGCAGAGGGCAAGTGTTTGATATAGCGTTGGAAATACCATTCGCCTTGTTCGGTCTCGGTGGGTTTGGACAGGGCTACAACCCGTGCGGCGCGGGGGTTCAGGTTTTCACGAATGCGGCCAATGGTGCCGCCTTTGCCAGCGGCATCGCGGCCCTCAAACACCATGGCAATGCGCGTGCCGCTTTCGCGGACCCATGATTGCAGTTTCACCAGTTCAATCTGGAGTTTGTCATAGTCTTTGCCATACCGCTTGCGGCCCAACCGTTCCGAATGCGGATAGCTGGGCGTCAGGATTTCATCCTTGTCGGCGCGGCGCAGGGCGTTGCGGATATCTTCGGGCGCTTCGTCTTCAAAAAACGCGCTTATTGCGCCGTCAAAGGGCAGGTCCATATGGCCTCCTGAAATTGTCGTTTCTGTTCTTATATGGGATGTTAAGCCGATTAACGCAAACCCGCACGTGTCGCGGCGCGGTGGATGGCGGCGACAATGGCGCCGGGATCGGAATGATGTGGCATATGGCCCACACCGGGTAACATGGTCAGCACGCCGTTTGGCACATCATTGATCAGGACCTGTGCATGCACTGAGGCGGGTACGATAGTGTCCGCGTCGCCATGCACAATTTCGATTGGCATGGTGAGGGTGTCATATCGTTTTTGCATTTCAACCACATGCGGGCGCAATCCGTTGACCTGTTGGGCATTGGCACGAAACGAGTGGCGGCGCAGGGTGAGGCCAACTCCGACATGATCGGCATAATCATTCGGCGGTGTTTGCGGGGCGAAGATCGCAGTCACACTGTCCTGCGCAGCCGATTGCGGCAGAAAAGCCGTGATCAAGGGGACGAGGATTGCACCGCCCAGAGATGAACTGGTGACCTGATACAGCCAGCCGAGGTTACCGGGCCAAGGTTCTCCCACCCCAGCGACCAAGACCAGCGCCGCCGTGTCATCAGGCCGTGCCAACCCCCATGCCAGCGCCACGGTACCACCGTAGGAATGACCAAGCACAATCGGGGTTTTGACGCCGATCTGATCCGCCGCTTTTTGCAAAAGGGCGGCCTGTTCCTGTGGTGTCTCAGCGGAGGTGTTCCAAGCGCCGGAATTACCGGGCAGGCGGCCCGTCCACCCCAAACCGGGACGATCAAAGGCAATCACCCGGTAATCACCCGTCAGGTGTTTGGTAAAGTCCAAAGTAAAGTCGCGCAAATTGCCGCTGGCCCCATGGATCAGCACCAGATCAGGGCCAGTGCCGCGCATATAAACGTGCACTGGGATGCCGTCGACCATGATCATATCGCCGATTGGGGCATACGCTGCCTTAGCCGCTGTTTCGCGAACATGCGCGCGCCATTGGGTCAGGGCGACCGCCCCGAACAATATGGCAAGCAACAAGCCTATTTTAACGGCCAATTTCTGATATCTCAAACGGTGTGGATTGGTATATCTCGTTGATCCAATTGCCATAAAGCAAATGCGCGTGACTGCGCCAGCGGTTCACAGGCATGATGGCTGGATCGTCATTCGGATAATAATTGCATGGTACATTGATCGGTACGCCCTCCGCGACATCACGGTCGTATTCCTGTTTCAGCGTATCGCGGTCGTATTCAAAGTGGTTGAACACATAGAGCGCGCGGTGCGCCGGATCTTCGATCAAACAGGGTCCGACTTCGTCACTGCCCAGCAAGGTGATAAGGCCGGGCTTTGCATCAACTTCCGCCTGCTTCATCTCGGTCCAGCGCGACACCGGCATCACACATTCATCGGAAAAGCCGCGCAGGAAAGGCGAGGCGGTATTCAGGTTCTTATGCCGGAAACAGCCAAACGCCTTGGCATCCAGAATGTGTTTATTGACCCCATGAAAATGATGGATCATCGCCATCGCGCCCCAGCATACACCGAATGTGGAATGCACGTTTGTTTGGGTCCATTCCATCACACGGATCAACTCGTCCCAATAGGTCACATCCTCAAACGGCATATGTTCAATCGGTGCGCCAGTGATGATCAGCCCGTCAAATTTTTGGTCAATCACATCTTCAAACGGATGGTAAAAACTCTCCATATGTTCGGCGGCAGTGTTGCGTGTCTGGTGGTCCGACATCCGCAGCAAGGTCAGCTCAATCTGCAACGGGGTGGCACCGATCAGACGGGCAAACTGGTTTTCCGTCTGAATTTTCTTCGGCATCAGGTTCAACAGCGCGATGCGCAGCGGACGGATGTCTTGCCGGGCGGCCAATTCTTCGTCCACAACCATCACACCCTCGCGCGTCAACACATCATAGGCGGGCAGGTTGGAGGGGATTTTGATGGGCATTGAGCAAATTCCGTTGTTTTGGATGCTTTAGATAGGCCGGGATGATCAGGCTGCCAAGAGGGCGTGCATCACGATGGGGTCATGCGCCCGATGGCTTAGGCCGGATCCGGTAATGTTGTGGCAATCAGATCAACAAAATCCCCCTCATTTTGCAGCATGCCAATCTGATCGGCAGTGATTGTCACCCCCCAGTTTGCCATCGCCTCATATCGTGGTTGGCGATGTGACAGCGCCTTGGCATAGGTCCAGCGGATAAAGGCGTTTGGATCAACGTCACCTTCTGAGCATTTGTTTTCACTCAAGTATTCCTGCCAGACCCGCATGAGAAATTCTGGCTGATAGGCCATCGGTTTGGGTGCCTTGTCAAACCGGCGGATCAATTCCTGGGTGTGGGCCGCGTCGCCTTTGATCCAGACCAGCAGGCATTCATCTGAAAGGGTTTTGAGCAGTGGATCATCGGGGTTGCCAGGATCAACCCATTCGCAGATCGACCCGCCCGTATCACAGATAAAATGTTCATAGCCATATAGGGTTTGTGCGCGATTGGCGAAATGGCCCGTGTCCATCAGTGCTGCGACTTCGGCCTGCTTGAACGCTTCTTGGCGGCTGGCATAATCGGTCATTGCCAAGCCCTCTTTGGCCGGATCACCGGGTTTGCCCAGCCATGTTGCAACGGGGTTTAGGTTTTCAAAGGTGATGTTTGAACCGATATAAATGCTGTCACTGAGCAGCAGATCCCGCAGGAACGGCACTTTCATCGCCTCGGCCTTGGCATTATCCGCGATGGTTTCGCCCAGATAGCGCGTGCCGATACGGTAATCTATCGAGTAGTGAAACCAATTTCCTGATCCACGTAACAGCCCTGACAAATGGGTTTTTCCCAGCCCCGACATGCCGAAGACCAGTACTTTGCGGTTTGGCGCATCACGCCAGTCTTGGGCAGAGGAATAGAGCATATGCGTCGGTCCGTTGTTCAGCGTTTCCCTTGACTACCCCAGCCGCGCAGCAGACGCCAGATGCGGCCATCCAGTACGATCAATCCAAGGGCCAGCAGGGCAAATCCGCCGAATGCCGCAGAGCGCAGAGTTTCATCACGCAACCACGCACCAAGAATGATTGCGACGGGTGCGACCAGTAGTGTGACGAGCATCAGATTGCCGCTGCCCGCCATGGCAAGCACGCGGTAGTAAAGCAGATAGGCCAACGCAGTTGCCACCAGCGCGTAATAGGCAATGGCGATGAGGGTCGGTGTGTGCAGGGACAGCGTAATCGGCCCTTCGATGATCCACGCGGCGGGCAACATGATTAATGTGGCGCCAGTGACCATGCCTGCAGCAGCGACTTGCGGCGGCTGATCCGATAACATTTTGCGTGCCCAGACACCCGCGAGTGCATAAGATACAGTGCCTGCAATCACCGCGAGTTGCGCCAGTGACCGAATGTCAAAATTGCGCAGGTTTTCAAGACCAATGGCCGTTGCGACACCAGCAAAGCCCAAGATGACGCCAATCGCTTTGCGCGTTGATATGCGTTCGTCCGCAAAGAAGATCGCCGCTGCCAACACGCCAAAGATCGCTGTTGCTGCATTCAGGATCGAGGTCAGACCGCTTTCAATATGCAACTGGCCCCACGCTATCAGACCAAAGGGAATGACGTTGTTGAGCAGACCCATACCCAGAAACGCAAACCAAACGCGCGGTTCGCGGGGCAGGGGCAGGCGCATCACCGCGACGGCGATCCAGAGTGCCAGCATCGCCCAGCCAACCCGGTGCACCACGGAGGTGAGCGGCCCAATTTCGTCCAAGGCGACACGAACGGCCAGAAATGAGCCACCCCAGATCAGCGCCAGCAAAATCATTTCGCCCCAGGCGCGCGAGGATATGGTTTTTTGGATCATCATGTCGCAGCCTTACCGAACGCGCGGCTCTCACGCGACCCGGTTCTTGCGCAACGCATAAAAAAAGCCCGGTGCAGCGAACTGCGATCCGGGCTTTTTATAGATACAGTGGGTTGATTAGAAAGAAAAACCAACCTTCACACCGATGGCAATAGCGTCGTTGTCAGTGAAGTTTGACGCTGGCGCATTGCCCGGGATTGCCGTTTGTGCGTCGCCGATGTTCACGTAGCGAATGCCAGTAGTGATTTTCATGTTGTCGCGCGTGTAAACCGCCGCCAAGGCAAGGCTCTTTTTTCCATCGGTAGGGCCAAGGTTCGCCGCGAAACCACCATTTGCTTTTTCATAGTCAACAGACGCAGAAACCGCCCATGTGTCGTTCAAGCGACGCCCAACACCCAAGGACCATGTGTAAACATCATCCTGATAGCTGAGCAGGGACCCGCCTGTAGCGCCCTGATATCCCGCAGGGGTGATGTCAAACGAGGAATAATCTGTCCAACGCAGCCCACCAAACAACAATGTGTCAGCGGCGATACCTGTTTGGAACTCAAGGTTGACCGACTGAGGTGTCTCGATCTGCGTGATCGTGTTCGACACAGGGCCAACACCGAATCTCTCGGACGTGCTGACGTCATGTTTGATCTTTGAGTTATAGGTCAGGGATACGCGCAGGGCGATATCGGGACGCTCGTAGGCTACACCAACGAGATAACCGAGGCTCACATCGCTATCGCCAACCACGCTATAGCCGCCCACAAACGGGATATTTGCCGTGGCGGATACGCTTTGAACACGCAGACCACCGTGGAAGCTGACATTGTTTTCAAGTTTATAGCGCAGGATACCCGTCAGGGCATGGCTTTCAAACTCGGCTGTGGTGCCTGCCGCGAAGTAGCCTGTGCCAGCAGGATAGGCGACATCGGCACCAAATGGTTGATCATAGATAATCGCATAAGACAGGCGATCATTGATGTCGGCCTTGTATGCGGCACTGAACTGAAAATAGCTCGGTGTCAGGTCACCTGAGGGACGGTTGCCCAATCCAGCGACGGACGAACCAGATGTGCTTGGCGAAATGCTGCCCAATGAGAACTCACCATAGCGGCCCTGTTCAAAAAGTGCGCTGATGCCTTGGCCTGACCGATCAATACCACCGGCGTGGGCGATTGCGGTGCTGCTCAAGAGGGCCGCGGCGGCCAAAAATCTTACTGTCATGTTACTCCTCCCCAGAAGTCGCCCGTCGCGGGTACAATCACAGGGTGTGCGCGGGATGACGGATTTATAGCGGCAAAACACCCCCATCGGTCAATTCGTTACGCTAGGGAACATATTATTGTGACCCTGCGTTACGGCTTTTTAGCAACAGTTTTTCGCGTCTCAAACGAGATATTGAGGTAGTTTCCGGCAAAAATCACCGCAGCACCAACAAAAACCCAAATATCCAGCGCTTGGTTATAGAGCAACATGCCCAGTACCGCGATCACTGGCAGACGCACAAAGTCTATTGGCACCACAACGGTCGCGGGCGCGATGGAAAGCGCCGTGGTCAGACAATAATGTGCAACCAACCCGCACACACCAATCAGGGCCAGTAGTGGCAGGCTGCTGGCGTCGGGCAGAGCGATATCACCATCATACCCCGCCGCGACAATGCCAAAGACCAGTTGCATCGTAGTAAGATAGAATAGGATTCCTGTGATGGTCTGACTGCGGGTTAAACGTTTCGTAAACATAATGGTCAGGGCGAAAAAAATGGCCGAGGATGCGGCGGCGATGACCCCGGCATTAATGCCCTCAATACTAGGCCGGGCGACAATCAAAATGCCAACAAACCCCAAAATCGCCGCAACGCCGCGTACCATGGTCAGGCGTTCGCCCAAGATCAGGGGGGACAACACGATAACCCAGATCGGCGACGTAAATTCGAGCGCAAAAACCTGAGCCAAAGGGATCACTGTTACGGCATAGAACCACAGGTTCTGTCCTGTGAAATGCGCAAGATTACGAATGACCTGCGACCCCATGTTGCGGGTGTTGATCTGACGCCATGCGCCAGTGGCAAGGGCCATTACGACCACGATCAGCACACCAAAGGCGCTTCGGTACATCATGATCTCAAAGGTATCAAAACGTGGTCCCAACTCACGCCCGGCTATTGCCATGGCGGAAAACGACGCGATGGAGCCGATCATCCAAAGCGCGGCGCGCAGCGTGGTGTTGATGGGGTGAGCGGTGCTGTTGTCGGTCAATCGAGCCATCCGATCCGTGTGTCACGCGTGACGCCGACCCAGCCGCCAAGGGTGTATCCCAAAGCGCGGACTGAGTTGAACCACCATGCCGCAGCTTCACGCAGGATCATGCGGGCGCTCGAGGCAACGCCGCCTCGGAATTTTGTTGAGGTTGCCAGTTGCAGGTCGGTCGGACCGCCCGCCCAAATCAGCGCAACGGCAGCACGGGGCAGATGAAATCCTTCGGTGACAAGAATAGCCTTGGTTTCTGACTTGAGCATCGGCATTGAGAAAAGTGCGTTCTGAAGGGTCGAAAGCGATTCCGTTTCGCGGCTGATTGCGGCGTTTGGCACGCCCAACTCGATCGCAAGGGCAGCCATTTGATCCCCTGCGGCGGGGCCATCTGGCACCGCACGGCCGCCGGTAAAGTGCATCTTAGGGGCTTTGCCTGCTATAAATAAGTCAACACCGCGCTCAACACGCAAGATACTGGGGGCGTGCAATGTACCATCGGCTGACATGCCAGCACCGAACACAACAATTACATCAGCGCTCTCAAAATCTGCTGCTGGTTTGATGGCCAGGGACGCCGCAGCGGCGGTGATGGCGACCACTGTGACGGCAAGCAAGCCAACGCACCAAAGAATGATGCGCCGGATTATTCCCATTCAATCGTGCCGGGGGGTTTGGAGGTGATGTCATATGTCACACGGTTGATGCCGGGGACCTCGTTAATGATCCGTGTCGCAGTTTCGCCCAGAAATTCATGGGTAAACGGATAATAATCCGCTGTCATGCCATCCACGGAAGTGACCGCGCGCAAGGCGCAGGCAAAATCATAGGTGCGGCCATCGCCCATTACACCGACCGTGCGCACGGGCAGGATCGCCACGAACGCCTGCCAAATTTCATCATACAACCCGTGTTTGCGGATCTGGTCGATGTAAACCGCATCCGCCTCGCGCAAGATGTCGAGTTTCGGACGGGTAATCTCACCGGGGCAGCGGATGGCAAGGCCGGGGCCGGGGAAAGGGTGACGCCCGATGAAGCTGGCGGGCAGGCCAAGTTCACGACCCAGCGCGCGGACCTCGTCTTTGAACAATTCGCGCAGCGGTTCGACCAGCTTCAGCCCCATCTTTTCGGGCAGGCCGCCGACGTTGTGGTGGCTTTTGATTGTAACGGATGGACCACCCGAGAAGGAGACAGATTCGATCACGTCGGGATAAAGCGTGCCTTGGGCCAAGAACGTTGCATCACCGACCTCCTTTGCGTGTTTTTGGAACACATCAATGAACAGCTTACCGATAATTTTTCTTTTGGTTTCAGGGTCACTTACGCCGTCAAGTTCACCCAAGAACAACTCTTGTTCATCTGCATGGATCAGCGGCATATTATAATTGTCGCGGAACATGGTGACGACTTCCTCAGCCTCACCCTTGCGTAGCAATCCGTGATCGACAAAAACGCAGGTCAACTGATCGCCAATTGCCTCGTGAATCAAAACGGCGGCAACAGACGAATCCACACCACCCGACAAGCCACAGATCACTTTTTGATCGCCAACCTGCTCGCGGATCGCGGCAATGGCTTCTTCGCGGTAGGCGCTCATCGTCCAATCGCCTTTGAACCCCGCCAGTTTTACAAAATTCTCGTAGAGTTTCGCGCCATTGGGCGTGTGGTGAACCTCTGGATGGAATTGCACGGCGTAAAAATTGCGGCTTGCATCCCCGGTAATCGCAAAAGGCGCATTGGGTGAGGTGCCAAAGACTTCAAAGCCATCTGCAATCTCACTGACGTGATCGCCGTGGCTCATCCAGACCTGTTCGCGGTCGTCTTCAAACCATCCGTCAAAGAGAGGGAGGCGGTTCACCTCAGGTGTCACATAGGCACGGCCAAATTCGGCAGTGCCATGGCCACGCTCCACCTTGCCGCCAAGGCAGTGCATCATCACTTGCTGGCCATAGCAGATGCCAAGGATTGGGACGCCCAATTCAAAAACCGACATCGGCGGCATCGGCGCCCCTTCGGCAAATACCGAACTGGGGCCACCGGAAAAAATCACCGCCTTAGGTGCGAAATTCGTCAGAAAGTCGTCTGTAACGGTGTTAAACGGGTGAATCTCACAAAACACACTCAACTCGCGCAGGCGGCGGGCGATCAGTTGCGTGACCTGGCTGCCAAAATCAATGATCAGCAAGCGGTCATGTTCGGCGGGGGAAGGCGGGAGGGTTATATCTTTCGTCATGCCACCCGAATACGGCTGGACGCAACATCAGGCAAGTCGAAAACAGATCGATCACACCCATCAGGGTATGATCGATCTTTATCGTTCGTCGGATTGCCTAGAACCGAAAGATCAGACCAAATTCAAGCTCAGTCAAATCGCCATCAATCCCGGTGTAGAGAACATCGGTTTGATAGTTGTCGGCATCGAATTTGTAGTAGTTGACGGAAACACGACCGTTGATTTTGGGAGTAAACGCTTTTTCTGCACCCAGCCCGACCAAGTAACCGCCGACCGTCTGTTTGCTACCCACACGTGTGCCGTTGTCGGTGGCGAATTCAAGTCGCGCACTGACCACACCAAGTGTACCATAGACCATCGTGTCTGGTTGGACCAAATAACCGACGCGTCCACGCAGGGACGCCAGCGAACTGATTTCACCAATGCATTGAAATGCGGCGTTTGTGCAGTTTTCGCTGCCATCAATCGACGTGCCAGAATAGGTCAGTTCACCACCGTAAACCATATTGCCGTTTTGGTGGTTATAACCGCCGACAATACCATATGTCGCACCGTTCCATGAACCATCGCGATCCCCAGGAAACGCTCCTCCGGGGGGGCTATTGCCGTATGATCCGCCCCCAGCGCCAAGTGTGATACCGCCATAAAACCCGGTCCAGTCCTGAGCTGAGGCACTGCTTACAGTCAGAGCCAGAGCTGTCGAAGTAATAAAGGTAAATGCAGCTTTATTCATAATATTTCTCCCAGATGCGCTCAATCGAAAAAGAGACCGAGCAAAATGGAGCTTAAAAAGGCAACTCACAGCGAAAACGCCCCAGAACTTTCGCCATGTTAAATTGTCGAATCGAAAAAATAATAATAAGTCAATACACTATTTCATCAAACTTGTTAAGTAAGGTTAATGCAATAAAGCCCTTTGTATCATGACTGCAACAAAGCAAATGTCGCTTTCGCCCCGCAATCGCCGCAAATCCGGTGCGCAGGGTTGCGGTGCTCGCGTATGAAGCAGGTAACAGCGATTCCAATTCAGGGGAGACACCCATGTCAGATGCATCAAACGCGCCAGCCGCGGGCAGACGCGCACGCGGCGGCGGCGGCGCCGCACGGCGCGCAGAACGTAGCGCCGTTTCGTTTGAAACGGCAAAGTATATTGAGCGTAATATCCCGAATTTTGAAGTGCTGACAGACGAGGCGCTGGATATCATCGAGCGCAACGCCGACATCATCCTTGAAGAAATTGGCGTGAATTTCCCTGACAACCCAGAAGCGCTTGAGTTGTGGCGCGCAGCCGGGGCGTCGATTGATGGCGACCGCGTGCGCATTCCCAAAGGGTTGGCGCGCAAATTGTGCAAAACCGCGCCTTCTGAATACACCCAACATGCGCGTAACCCTGAGCGTAACGTTGTGGTCGGCGGCAAGAACCTTGTGCTAGCCCCTGTTTATGGCCCGCCCTTTGTACGCGATACCGCTGGTGGGCGTCGCTATGCCACAATGGCGGATTTCAATAAATTCGTGAAATTGGGCTATATGTCAAAATGGCTGCACCATTCCGGCGGCACAGTCTGCGAACCTACGGATATTCCGGTGAACAAGCGCCATTTGGACATGCTGCATGCGCATATGACGCTGAGTGATAAACCGTTCATGGGATCGGTGACGGAACCGAGCCGGGCGCAAGACAGCGTGGATATGTGCGGGATCCTCTTTGGTGAGGAATTTGTACAGCAAAACACCGTGATGACGTCATTGATCAACATCAACTCACCGATGACATTTGATGATGTGATGATGGGTGCGCTCAAGGTTTATGCTGAAAATAATCAAGCCTGTATCATCTCGCCGTTTATCGTTGGCGGGGCGATGGCCCCTGTGTCGATTATGGGCACATTGACGCAAGTGATGGCCGAAGCATTGGCGGGTGTTGCGTATAGCCAGCTGATCCGCCCCGGTGCGCCGATTGTGATGGGCGCGTTTGTGACCTCAATCGATATGAACTCCGGTGCGCCGACCTTTGGCACGCCAGAGGCTGCGCATATCACCTATGGCGCAGGCCAGTTGGCACGGCGGATGAACTTGCCGTTTCGGTCGGCCGGATCGTTCTGCGGTTCAAAACTGCCCGATGCACAGGCGGCCTATGAAACTGCGAACAGCCTAAACATGGGTCTGCTGGCAGGGGTCAACTTCATGCTCCACTCTTGTGGGTGGCTTGAAGGCGGGCTTGTCAGCTCGTTCGAAAAGTTCGTGATGGACGCGGATCAATTGGGCACCTTGCACCACATCGCACGTGGTGTACCAATCGACGAAAACGCGCAAGCCATGGATGCGATCCGCGAAGTTGGCCCGGGCGGTCACTATCTTGGCTGCGAGCACACCCAAGCGAACTTTAAGGCTGCGTTCTGGAAATCCGATCTGCTCGATTACAAACCATTTGAGACATGGGAAGACGAAGGCGCGCGCGATACGCAGACGCTGGCGGCGATCCGGGTTGAAAAGATGTTGGCCGATTATCAGCAGCCAGCGATGGATCCAAGCATTCGTGAAGCATTGGATGCCTTTGTCGCACAAAAGAAAGCTGCGGAACCTGACAGTTTTATGTAAGTGAAACGTCGCCGCGGCCCACTTAACCCGGCACATCAGCCAATTGCGAGGCCTTCAGCACACGGGCCTCGCCGACCATTGCAATTAGCACATCAACATGGCGGATCAGGCTATACCCTGCATCCGCCGTTTTGCGTTGTGTGTTTAGCTCGGCTTCGATCTCCATCAGCTTGAGCAATGCCTGACCATGGCGCGGTAACACCCCATAACCCAGCAGACGGGGCAAGTGGCTCGTGCGTACATATTGCTCAGCCCCGATGCGCGCGGCACGCATCAACAAACGGGGGCGGTGAAGGGTATGAAGCATTGAAATCAAATCTTGCATGTTGGGTCCTTGTGGCTTGATGCAAAGACGTAGGAATCGTCTTGTCACCATCACTTTGACACAACCCATGCGGGTGTTGCGTGGTGCGGGTTTCGCGCGTGCGATGCTTTTACGACTGTTTATCTTTTGGAAACAATGATTACCAAACCGGGTTATTTTAACGATTAGGTAACAAATACAGCTCTAGGTTGTGCTGGCAATTTTGTGGATAACTCTGTGGATAAAAGAACGGTTTACGGGAGAAGATCAAAAGAATGGCAGCTGCGA
>JBPOFE010000074.1:0-16062 GCA_051252035.1 Sulfitobacter sp. | reverse complement strand
GGCACTGACGGGCGATACGGGCGGACGCGAAGTTGTCGCGGCACATCGCGATCAAACAATGCTGATCCCCCTGCCCGATACCCGTGCGCGCAGTGATTTGAATACGCCGGAACAATGGGCACTCTGGCGCACATCACGCCAGAGCTAGCCCCCACAATCAGACCCGTGTTTCCAAGGCCAGCAACTGCGCCTCATGCGCGCGCAGCAACCGACGGGCGGCGGCATAAGAATTCAACCCTTCAACGTCGGCCAGTTCCGGGAACAGTTCTAAAATCTCACGGCGCTGCTCAAATTGGATACCGGCCATTGAATGATCGCCGGGTTGAAAGCTCTCTGCCCAACACCCATCCGCCAAGATCACCTCGTGATGATCAAACATCAGATGGATATAGCTGACTGTGTCGGCGCGCACGACATCGACGCCGTCCAGCCCGACAAGATGCTTGGCCGCGACCAGAACCTCGCGTTCGCCAAACATCACTTCGGCCAGTTGCGAAGTGATCAACATGCGGTGGTTTGGGCTGACCAGCATATCGCGCTGCGGCGCACCATTTCCCAATGCGCCTTCGCGGATCAATACGGGTGCATGCGCGGGCATCTGTGTTATTTCCCGGGCGCTCAGGTCGCGACGGCCGACCCAGCGCAACTTTTGCACACCATTGTCGCGGGTGACGATCCGGTCATCGACATTCAGATTTTCCACTGCAACTTCACCGCGAATGGTCGCGATGCGGGTACCGGGCGTAAAACAGATGATGACTTCCTCGATCTCGGAATATGTGGTGGTCGAAACTACATTGCCCGCAGCATCGAAAAACTGAATTGTGCCGGCCTCGGCTGCGCCCGGGGTCAGCGTGTAAAGAGATCGATCCAATCCGGTGAGGTCGAGCACATCAATGTCCGACCCATCGGCATCTTCACCGCCAATGATTGTATGATTGCCGCCTGCGTTGAAATTGAACGTGTCACTGCCCGTGCCACCCTCGGCACTGTCATTGCCAATGCCAGAGGTGATGGTATCCATCCCCGCCCCGCCAAAGCTCTGGTCGTTGCCATCACCACCATCAAGCACATCGTTGCCCGTACCGCCGCTTAAGGTATCGGCTGCCGCGCCACCCAAAAGCGTATCATCCCCTGCGCCGCCATCAATGCTGTCGCTGCCCGCGCCTCCGTCAAGGCTGTCATTGCCGCCCTGACCAAAGATCACGTCTTCGCCCGTGCCGCCGGAAATTGTATCATCGCCCGCTATGATGGGTGTAACAACGGCATCGTCGATCTGGTCACCGGACAGGGTGAACCCGGATGTGCTTGACCGTGCTTCAAGTGTGAATTCGATGAATTCGCGATTTTCAAACTGCGCTGAAAACCACGCATCCTGATCAGACGCGTTATTTTGTTCCGAACCAGCCGCGGTGATCGTCCCGCCGCTTGCCGTGACATTCAGCGATGTATCGCCGCTTATGCCATACGCGGTGAAACTGCCCGCGTCGATGGATACGGATTCCTGATCACCGGGACCGTTGCGGTCAAGATCGTTGAATGTTCCGATTGAATTGAGCGCAACAGGCGCCCCTGTCACCGGATCAAAGAATTCCAACCGGAAGGTCGCGGTTTCGCCCTGATATCTGGACCCGCCACCCCGGTTCAAAAGGATTTCCGCGCCCGCACCCCCGGTCAGATCAATCGGCATGCGCTCGTCAGACACCGATACCAGAACCAAGCGCCCCCAAACCGCGGTGCCATCCTCCAAGAATGCGACATCACGATATACGACGCTGTCACCCGGATCGGCGCTGTTGCCGGTGTTGGTCTCGCGGTTGCCAAAGTCGAGCGTGATCGGTGACGCGTCAGAACCCGGTGCCGTGCCTTCGCCCGCATCACCAAACAACGTGTCATTGCCCGCGCCGCCGTCAATAAGATCATCCCCACCTTCGCCGGACACCAGATCGTCCCCCGCGCCAGATGTGATCTGATCGTTTTCAAATGTTCCTTGAAGCGTGTCCGAACCGGACGTTCCGTTGATAACGGCCATGGCAGTGACACCTCTCGAACTAACAACAACTTTTACACAGACGCGCAGAACCCCAGCGCACCGACCATCAGTACAATATTTTGAAAAATGTTTGAGGGGAAAAGATCAGGATCGGCTGCAAATTGCTGAATTTACAGCGGTTTTGCTCACATTTACGTTTTATTGTTTCGCTTTTAGATACAATGATAGGTTGTAGCCATCATTAATCCCAACAAAAGAAAACGGGGCGATTACGCGCCCCGTTTTTGGTTGCCAGCCCTAGCCCTAAGGCCGACAAACCGCTGAATATTCCTGATCATGACACTGTTGAGTCATGCGATTCGCCTTATCCGCTGCACTATTTCATCAAAAGCTGCGCCTCGTGTTTTTTCAGAGACCGCCGGGCCGCGGCGTAATTGTTCAAACCTTCACCCGTGGCCAATGCCGGGAAAATTTCTAGAATTTCGGTACGTTGCGCGTTGCCCACCCCTGCCAATGACATGTCGCCGGGTTGGAAACTCTCGGTCCAGGCCCCATCCGACAACACCACCTCATGCTGGTCGAACATGATGTGGATATAGGTCGTGCTTGAGACATCAACGACTTCCACGCCCGCCAATCCGGTCAGGTGCTTGGCGGCAACCAACACTTCACGTTCTTCAAAATATAATGCAGTTTTATCGTTCGCCACCAATACGCGGTGGTTGGGTGACACCATCATATCCCGTTCGGGCAGGTCATTGCCAAGCGCACCCTGACAGATCAGGATTGGGCGCAGATGTGCCGCGCGGATTAATTCAGCCCCGGACATGTCGCGCCGACCAGCCCAGCGGATCGTCTGAATCCCATTGTCGCGGGTGATCACGCGGTCGCCAACCTGTAAGGCTTCGACCCGACGTTCACCATTTGGTGTCGCAATGCGGGTGCCGGGCGTGAAACACGGAATGATGGTTTCGATGTCTTTAAAGATCAGCTGACCTGCGTCCGCTCCCGCGTCATCGAAATACCTGACAATCCCGTCTTTGCGATCCGCCAAGGTATAGGTGATTTGAAAACCGCCGCCCGCTGGTGCAGCCCCCCGCAGATCAAGCGTGTCAAAGTCAATCGGCCCGCCATCAACCACATCCCCTGCGTTAAGATTGAGGAGTATGTCCTGCCCCGCCCAGCCGTTCAGGCCGTCGTTGCCCGCACCACCATGCAGAACATCATCGTCAAGGATGGTTCTGGCGGCAAAGGCGTTGCAGTTAAACGCTCTGATCATAGAGATATCATTTTAGGCGTTGTTGTTCTCGGCGCGCCAACAGAAAGGCATGTAACGACAACACAGAACATTCTTGGTCACTCCAAACAAACACACACGCCCTGCAAAGACATGACCTCAGACATTGGCGACGCGCATATTCGGATCAATATGAAGGGGAGGCCCGTGAGGGCGAAAAGCATCGGCGGGCGCCCCCTTCGAACACTTTTCTGCGTACGGGCGCATTGCGTACAGCGTCCGCACATCTCCCGCATCATGTGATGCGTGCATTGCGTTCGCCCCCGACCTACGATCATTGCCCCCCAGATGGGCAAGGCATTCATAGGCAACGGGCGCGCTGCAACAAAGGGAAAAATGTCCGAAAAGTGTCGGGGAACGCGTTGATGTTGCTACGTTTTTCTTGGCCTGATGCAGAGTTAACCATATATTCGGCCGTATTGTTTCCAACACGACCCGCCGGAATTACCCGGGAAAATCAAATTTTCACGCGGATGAGGTATGTTCGACCTGATTTTGGATATCGCACGAGGGTTCCAATTTGGAAACAATACCGGATCTCAACGCGTGACCCTGACGTGCCATTTTCTCGTCATATTTCACGAATACCAAGCGCCATTCCCGAACAATACCTGCCAGAATCCAACATTGGTTCACCTATGTGCAGGCCTATGCCACATTTGAGTCGAATCAGAGCCAAATCCAAATCAAATACGTCGACGCTTCAAAACGATCTGTGATGTGCTGATCTCTGCTGCGCTCAAATTGCGTCAAGCAGACTTGAGATGTCACATCCCAAACTTCGTCGACTTTTTCATCTGAACGGAGACCTAACTAAAGTTAGGTTGGTACCCGAGGCCGGACTCGAACCGGCACGCCTCGCAGCGGGAGATTTTGAATCTCCTGCGTCTACCATTCCGCCACTCGGGCACACGCGCCATGTAACCCGCATCGCACACATGGGCAAGAGTAATTTCACGCAAATACCCCACCCCACTTGACCCCGGCCAATGCGCGTGTTGTTGAAATGTGCAACACTTGCCGGAGCCCGCAATGATCAAACGCCTTTATGACTGGACGCTCGGCCTTGCGCAGCATCCGCGCGCGCTCTGGGCTTTGGCGATTGTGGCTTTTATCGAAAGCTCAGTGTTTCCAATCCCGCCGGACATCATCATGATCCCGATGATTATCGCTCAACCGCGCCGGGCTTGGCTGATTGCAGGTGTGGCCTTGGTCGCATCGGTCCTTGGGGGCTTGCTGGGCTATGCGATTGGGGCATTTGCGTTTGAAACACTTGGTCAGCCGATTTTGGCGGCGATGGGCAAAGCCGATGCAATGGCTGAGTTTTCCGGGCGCTTTAATGATATGGGGTTTTGGGCCGTGTTGGTCGCGGGCGTCACGCCGTTTCCCTACAAGGTCATCACCATCATGTCGGGTTGGACGGGCATGCCACTGGGTACCTTTATCGTAACGTCGATCCTGGCACGCGGCTTGCGGTTTTTCATCGTCGCAGGCCTGCTGTGGCAGTTCGGCGCACCGATCAAGGATTTCATTGAAAAACGGCTGGGCTTGATGTTTACGCTTGCCGTGGTGCTGCTGATGGGCGGCTTTGCTTTGGTGAAATATCTATGACCCGCAAGACCCTGATCCTGATCGCCACGCTTGGCTCTGCCGCGGTTCTGCTTGGCGCTTACGGCTTTCAACATATCGGTGGGCTGCTGCCTTGCAAGATGTGTCTGTGGCAACGCTGGCCGCATGCGGCGGCGATTGTGATTGGTCTGATATTGCTCGCTGGTGGTCCGCGTTTACTGGCTTGGCTCGGCGCCCTCGCCGCTGCCGCGACCAGCTTTATCGGATTTTATCATGCAGGTGTTGAATGGCGCTGGTGGCCGGGACCGCAATCCTGCACAGGCGGCGGTCTTGATCTGGGCGCAATGGGCGGCAGCGACCTGTTGTCAATGGACGCACCCACGGGTCTTGTGCTCTGCGACGAAATCGTCTGGTCCTTGTTCGGCCTCTCGATGGCTGGCTGGAACGGCGTGATCTCGCTTGGCCTTGCCGTGATTTGGGTGATGGCCGCGCGGCGCGCATAATACTGTCATTCCTTGCCACCTACCCCTAAGCTGCTTTTGAGGGGGACACGCCATGACAGCAACATTCAGAGAGCTACACAACGGCCCCGGTGCCTTTGTCATCCCAAACCCATGGGATGTGGGCAGCGCCCGAATGCTGGCAGCGATGGGGTTTTCTGCGCTTGCGACCACCAGCGCGGGCATGGCGTTTTCCATGGGTTTACGCGAAGGTCAGGCAAGCCGCGATGCTGTGCTGGATCATTGCCGCGATATTGTCGGAGCCACCGAGCTACCTGTTTCTGCCGATCTTGAATATGGGTTTGGCCATGACCCCGACGCCGCCGCTGAAACCATCCGCGCCGCGGCCGCGACCGGGTTGGCAGGTTGTTCGCTTGAGGATCACACAGGCGATGCGGCAAAGCCGATCTATGATCTCAACCACGCCGTTGATCGTATCGCCGCCGCCGCAGAGGCCGCGCGCGCGCTTCCACATGATTTTGTCCTGACCGCGCGGGCCGAGGCCCTGCTATGGGGCAGCACCGATATCGACGACATCATTCGCCGCCTGCAAGCGTTTGAGGCCGCAGGTGTCGATGTGCTTTATGCGCCGGGTCTGCATGATCTTGAGGTGATCAAAACCGTTTGCACCAGTGTCACCAAACCCGTCAACGTGGTGATGGGCCTGCCCGGCAAAACCTTTACCATCACCGAACTCTCAGACGCAGGCGTGCGCCGGATCAGCGTGGGGGCCGCATTGGCGCGGATCGCCTATGGTGCGTTCATAGATGCCGCGCGCGAGATCGTCGGTCAGGGCAGTTTCACGTATTCTCACAAAGCCATTGGATTTGCCGAGATTGAGGCGCTGTTGCCTGCGCCCGACACAGGCAATGACGCACCGACGTGATACCGACATAATACCGACGTTAAACAGCCTGCGATTTCACCCCGATTTCCGGGTCTTGAGCAGCAGACTTGTCTCGCTTGCAACCACCCCATCCAGCCGCCTGATCTGCGCCAACACCGCGTCAAAATCCTCAAGCGTTTTGGTGCCGATTTCCACAATCACATCCCAGCGGCCATTCGTAGAATGCACCGCGCGCAACTCCGGCATGCTGTTGAGTTGCCGGGTGATCCGTTCCGCCCCACGCCCCTCGATCCCGATCATCATCATGCCGCGCACCGGGTCACGCATCACATCACTGCGGGTGACAACGGTGAAACCAACAATCTCGCCCCGTTCTTTCAACCGCAAAATGCGCGCGCGGACCGTGGCGCGTGATAGGTTCAGTGTCAGCGCCAGATCCGACAGCGCCGCACGCGCATCGTGACGCAGGGCCGCGATCAACCGATTGTCCGTTTCGTCCATTATGATCTCCCGAATTGTTCAATCACCCCTCAATACGGTCAGTTTGATCAATTGTCTATGACCCGATCCGCCGGATATGACAGATCAACAGTTTCTAAAGGAGCGGACAGATGACACAGCAAAACTGCATTTTGGTGGGCGCACCCATGGACAGTGGCAAACGACGTAAGGGTTGTTTGATGGGGCCCGATGCGTATCGCACTGCGGGTCTGGCCGATGCTATCCGCGGCTTGGGTCACGGTGTGACCGACCACGGCAATGTCGCCCCTGCCCCGTTTACCGCCAAAGATCACCCCAAGCTGGTGCAATTGGAAGAAACCATTGCCTGGACCAAGAGCCTTGCAGACGCATCTGAGGCCACGTTGAAAGACGGCCTGCCGATCTTTATGGGCGGCGATCATGCTTTATCGTTAGGCACCGTTCTTGGCGCAATGCGTCACGCCGAAAGCGTTGACCGCCCTCTTTTCGTGCTCTGGCTGGATGCACATACCGATTTTCACACCCCAGACAGCACAGACAGCGGCAACCTGCATGGCACGCCCTTGGGCTATGTCACGGGCCGTGAGGGATTCATTGGCTTCCCTGAAATCGCCAAACCACTGGCCGAAGAAAACATCGCCATCATAGGTCTGCGTTCTGTCGATACCGCAGAACGCGAAGCGCTGCAAAACAGCGCCATTACCCATGTCGATATGCGCGAAATTGACGAAACCGGAATTGCCAGCCCCCTGTCCGCATTTCTCGAAAAAGTTGATGCCGCCAATGGGATGCTGCATGTGTCATTGGACGTTGATTTTCTTGATCCATCCGTTGCCCCTGCTGTTGGCACAACCGTTCCCGGTGGCGCCACAGTGCGCGAAGGCCATTTGGTGATGGAAATGATCAGCGATTCAGGGCTGATGACCTCGCTTGATCTGGTGGAACTCAATCCGTTTCTGGATGAACGCGGGCGCACAGCCACTTTGATGGTTGATCTGGCCGCCTCCGCGCTTGGACGCCGCGTGTTCGACCGTCCAACACGGGCCTACTGATCATGTACGTGCAATCTCCCAAGGCGGTGGTGATGATCCGACCACATCATTTCCGCTCGAACCCGGAAACGGCAGCGGATAATGCGTTTCAGCGCCTTGGAGATGAAGATGTCTCATCTGCGGCGCGGGGCGAATTTGACCATGTGGTCGATACTCTACGCCATCACGGCATCACTGTGCATGACTTTGATGACACCGGCAGCGACACACCAGATTCGGTGTTTCCCAACAACTGGTTCTCGACCCACGCTGGCGGCCACGTCGCGGTCTATCCGATGTATGCTGCTTCACGCCGCCGCGAACGGCGCTGGGATGTGATTGAACTGCTGAAATCCGAGTACCGCGTGCAGGATATCATCGACTATTCCGGTTTGGAGCATGACGATCTGGCGCTTGAAGGTACGGGCGCTATGGTCCTCGATCACATCGGTCGCGTCGCCTATGTAGCGCGGTCACACCGCGCTGATCCTGTGTTGCTGGAACGGTTCTGTACCAACTTCAACTTTGAACCCATCGCCTTTGATGCCACTGACGATCAAGGCCGCCCTGTCTATCATACCAACGTGTTGATGGCGATCGGCACGCGCGTGGCGATGGTCGGGCTTGAAATGATCACCAGCGACAAACGCCGCGCCATGGTCCATGACCGTCTGGCCGAAACCGGGCGTGATGTGATCGACCTGACCGAGTATAAAATCAACGAATTCGCCGGCAACGCGATTGAACTTGAAGGCAGGGATGGCCTGATCATGGCGCTGTCGGACCGCGCGCTAGCAGCCCTTACATCCGACCAAATCAGCCGCATCGAGGCAACAGCTCAGATCGTGCCGCTAACCATCCCCACCATTGAAACCGCTGGCGGCTCTGTCCGCTGCATGATTGCCGGTCTGCACCTTGCCCGCCGCACTTGAAAACTGAGGATATTAAAATGACCAACCTGAACCCCTCTGCAAAGGCCCTTGTGCCATTTGTTTCTGTCGATCACATGATGAAATTGATCCACCATATTGGCGTAGAACCGATGTTGGTTGGGCTTGCCGACTATATCGAAGCGGATTTCAAACGCTGGGAACTCTTTGATAAAACCCCGCGTGTGGCCAGCCACTCCGACGTGGGTGTGATCGAACTGATGCCAACCTCGGACGGTGATGTGTACGGCTTCAAATATGTGAACGGCCACCCCGACAACACCGCAGATGGGCTGCAAACCGTGACCGCCTTTGGATTGCTTGCAAATGTGGCCACCGGATATCCGGTTTTGCTGACCGAGATGACCATCCTGACAGCGCTGCGCACGGCGGCGACCTCCGCTGTGGTGGCTCGATTGCTGGCCCCGAAGGGTGCGCATGTGATGGCGATGATCGGTAACGGTGCGCAGTCGGAGTTTCAAACATTGGCGATGAAGGCCATTGCAGGCATTGATGAGGTTCGTCTCTATGACATCGACGCCGCCGCCACCGCGAAATGTGCGGCCAACCTCAAGGATCAAGGCATCAAGGTGGTGCAGTGTAAAACCGCCGAGGACGCGATGCTGGGTGCTCAGATCATCACCACCTGCACCGCCGACAAACAATATGCCACCATCCTGACCGACAACATGGTCGGTGCTGGTGTCCACATCAACGCGATTGGTGGCGATTGCCCCGGCAAGACCGAATTGGCCCCCGCCATTCTGCACCGCGCCGGCATCTTTGTAGAATATCCCGAACAGACCCGGGTTGAAGGCGAAATTCAGCAGTTGGAGGCCGACCATCCGGTGACTGAAATCTGGCAGGTGCTGACCGGTCAGGCGCAAGGCCGTACAGACGACAAACAAATCACGCTTTTTGACAGCGTCGGCTTTGCGATCGAGGATTTTTCCGCGCTGCGGTTTGTCCGTGATCAGATTGCCGAAACCAAGCTGTTCCAACCGCTTGATTTGTTGGCCGATCCCGAAGACCCACGTGATCTGTTTGGCATGGTACAGCGCGCCAAGTAGTCACGGCTTGCGGGTCACGTCATGCCCATAAAGCCAATCATAGGCCCCGATCATCCGCCCCGGCGCAACCTTGCTGGCCAGCCGCAGCCCTAAATGCGCGGCGCTGCGCAGCGGACCGGGGCGCAGATGATAGCGGGTGGCGTTGCCCTCGGCAGCGTTGATCACTCGGCGTACGCGTTCCTCGCGAGTGGTTTGGTAGTCGGCAAGCGCTTTATTCCGTGGCAGGCGCGTAATGTGATCGGCCAATACCCATGCATCCTCTAACGCCATATTCGCGCCTTGGGCCAAAAACGGCAGGGTCGGATGTGCGGCATCGCCCAACATCGCAACCCCGTCACGTTGCCAGGTTTTTGCCACCGGGTGCCGATGCAGGCCCCACAATGTTACATCCTCTACCGCATCCAACATGTGTTTGGCATCGCCGCCAAACCCGGCAAATGCCGCGCGCAGATTTGCTGGATCGTCCACATGGTTCCACCCCTCAGCCGCCCAGCCCTCTCGTTCTTCAACTGCGACCAGATTGATCATCGCACCACCGCGCAGTGGATAGCTGACCAAATGCCGCGCCGGTCCCATCGCTACATGCGCTTCATCGGGGTGGTCGATCCGGTTCGGCACCAATGCACGCCACGCCACCTGACCTGTGAACTTCGCTGCATCCGCGCCATTCAACACAGGCCGCACCACGGAATGAATGCCATCTGCGGCCACCACAACCTCGGCACGCCTTGTGCTGCCGTCGGCCATCTGCACAACGGGCAATGCACCAGGGCGCACCGATGCAACCTGTGCGTTCATCTCAAATGTCACATTGGCGCGTTTCGCCGCTGCTGCCAGCACCTGCACCAGATCAGCGCGGTGGACAAAATAATATCGCTGATCTGCGGCCAGCCGCGTCAAATTCAACCGCGCAACGACCTTGCCAGCCACATAGTCCCGCAAGACCACCGCTTTGCCCCGAACGGCGTGACGTTGGCGCAGCGCATCTTCCAGCCCAAGCGCGCGCAATACCGCCAGACCATTGGGGCTGATCTGTAGCCCGGCGCCGACTTCGGTGATGCGCGGCGCCTGTTCAAGTAGTGTGACCGCCACCCCCTGCCGAGCAAGTGCTGTGGCCACGGCCAGCCCACCAATACCGCCGCCGATTACAATGGCGTTTGAAATATCCATGCACGGTCCCCCCGATACGAAAACGCCGGAGCATTTGCCCCGGCGTTTAAGAAAGTTCTAATTCAGCAGATCAATCGTCACGATGTACTTTTTCGCGACGCTCATGCTTTTCCTGTGCCTCAAGGCTCATCGTTGCGATAGGTCGTGCGTCCAGACGCTTCAGCGAAATCGGTTCACCCGTCACCGAACAATAGCCAAACTCACCTTCGTCGATGCGGCGCAATGCGGCTTCGATCTTGTTGACCAGCTTGCGCGCCCGGTCCCGTGTTCGCAATTCCAGCGCACGGTCGGTTTCCTCAGACGCACGATCTGTGACATCTGGGATGTTGCGGGTGCCACCCTTCATGGTTTCGATGGTGTCACGGCTGCCCGCAAGCAGCTCGGCTTTCCAGTTCAGCAACTTGCGGCGAAAATACTCAACCTGCTTATCATTCATGAACGGTTCGTCTTCGGCCGGTGTATAATCATCGGCCAGAAACACTTCCTGTTTCATATTGTCTCCCTCGACAGAATTCAGTGCTGACATTTGAGGTCTCTCCCCTAGGATTTACTCCCTTTGCGCAGCGTTTAACCCAGCATTTGTCGATTGTCACTACACAATCCCTGCGAATTTTGGTTAAAGGCAGGACATTCATGCAGCACCTTGAGAGGTTGAAAATACTATGAAATTCCAAGGCACTGCCGATTATGTCGCTACTGACGACCTGACCATCGCGGTAAATGCCGCGGTGACACTTGAACGTCCATTGCTCGTTAAAGGCGAACCCGGCACCGGCAAGACCGAATTGGCGCGGCAAGTGTCGCATGCCTTGGGTCTGCCGATGATTGAGTGGAACGTCAAATCCACTACGCGCGCGCAACAGGGGCTGTATGAATATGATGCGGTTTCGCGCCTGCGCGACAGTCAATTGGGCGAAGAACGTGTGCATGATGTGAAAAACTACATCCGCAAAGGCAAGATGTGGCAGGCGTTTGAATCGGACGAAAAGGTGGTGCTGTTGATTGATGAGATCGACAAGGCCGACATCGAATTCCCTAACGATCTGCTGCAAGAACTCGATAAGATGGAGTTCTTTGTCTATGAGACCGGTGAGACGATCAAAGCCGTGAATCGCCCCATTGTGATCATTACCTCGAACAATGAAAAAGAACTGCCCGACGCCTTCCTGCGGCGCTGTTTTTTTCACTACATCCGTTTTCCAGAGATGGAGACATTGAAAAAAATCGTCGAAGTGCACCATCCGGGCATCAAGGAAACTCTGCTGACCACAGCGCTGACGCAGTTTTATGAAATCCGTGATCAAAAGGGCCTGAAAAAGAAACCGTCCACCTCCGAAGTGCTGGATTGGCTCAAGCTGCTGTTGGCCGAAGACATGGACGCCGCCGATCTGAAAAAAGATGGCAAATCTGCCCTGCCCAAGCTGCATGGTGCCTTGCTGAAGAATGAACAAGACGTGCACCTGTTTGAAAGGCTGGCTTTCATGGCGCGCGGTCAGCGATAATCACACACAGATGATTCATCTAGAGTTGATTTTTAACGCCGCTTGACCCGATGATGGCGGCTCAATTAAGGCGTCTATTTTCAAATAGCCAAGCCTGATTGAATCGGTCTGCCTCAATCTGCCCAATTTGCCTCTATTTTGCCTTAATTGCTCCCTACTAAGGTCGGGATGAGGGGCGAAAAGACCCTAAATCCAACGCTCAAAAAGGGCAGGCAGGCAGTTATGATGATCCAGAATGCACGTTCCGTGCTCACGCTATGCGTGGCAACGGACCGCAAGTACTTAGTTCAAACTCCTGTTTCCGCGGGATTTTTCGAATGAGGGGTCGTATTGTCCTGCCGCTCGTGATGTTACTGAACGCCTGTGTGCCAGCGTCACATCCCGGTGTCGCCACCCGCGCGATTTCAAGCGTTAGCACCCTGCCCCCGATGAAAAGTTTTGGTGCAAGTCAACCCGTCGCACCCATTCGGTCGAACAATGATCTGGCACTGGATTTTATCGAATTGTCTTTCCAAATGGAAAGCGGCCGCACCTTGCCCGTGCTGACCCGGTTTGAAACGCCGATCTCTGTGCGTGTGACGGGTGCGCCACCCGCAACCCTTGGCTCTGATCTGAACCGTCTGATTTCGCGGCTGCGTTCTGAAGCCCGGATCGACATCAATTATACGACAAGTTCCAATGCGAACATCACGATCGAAGCCGTCAGCCGCGCAGCAATCCGCAAAGTACTGCCGCAGGCCGCGTGTTTTGTCGCCCCCAATGTCAGCACTCTGTCAGAATACAAGTCGGCCCGGCGCCAACCCCGCACCAATTGGGGTCTGATGAAAAAGCGTGAACGTCTGGCGATTTTCCTGCCAAATGACGCAAGCCCGCAAGAAGTCCGCGATTGCCTTCACGAAGAACTGGCGCAGGCGCTTGGCCCGCTCAATGACCTCTATCGCCTGCCCGACAGCGTGTTTAACGACGACAATGTGCACACGGTGCTGACCGGGTTTGATATGCTGATCCTGCAGGCCTATTATGATCCCGCGCTGCGCTCCGGCATGACACGCGGTCAAGTTTCCGCGGCCCTGCCCGCGATTTTCTCACGGATCAATCCGCGCGGAAACCACCTGCCCGGTCGCTATGCCACCCGGACGCCACGTGCCTGGAGTGTTGCCGTGCAGACCGCCCTTGGCCGTTCGATTTCCTACAAAAGCCGCCAGGCCGCCGCAAATGAAGCTATCCGTATTTCCGCGGCGATGGGTTGGCAGGACAACCGCCGCGCCTTTGCCCATTATGCCATGGGCCGCGTGTTGCAAAACACCAACCCCGAAGCCGCGCAAGCGCATTATGTCACTGCGGATCGGTTTTACGCCCGCACCCCCGGCACCGCATTACACCGCGCCTATGTTGCGACACAGCTTGGCGCCTATGCGGTCAGCAAAGGGTCAGGCGCGGAAGCTCTGCAGTTGATTGCCCCACATGTGCAAACTGCGCGCAACAGCCAAAACGCGGCCCTGTTGTCAACATTGCTATTGCTGCGTTCCGAAGCACTTGAGTTGGAAAACCGTGCGGCTGAAGCCAACATTGTCAGGCTGGACAGCATCGGCTGGGCGCGATACGGCTTTGGTCCAGATTGGGCTGTGCGGGCCAAGCTGCGCGAGATTGCATCGCTGAACCCGCTCAAAGGATAAAGCGGCGGGCAAAATACGATGATTTTTATTGGGATGGCTATTCTGGGTGCGCTGATTGGTGCGCGCAAGGCGCAAAAGCGCGGCGGCAACCGCAAGGACATCGCGCAATACGCAGTTGGCTTTGCGATGGCCTTCGCAATTATCGGCATGATCCTGACCGTGCTTCTGGAACGTTTGCTCTGGGCGACTTAAGCGATGTTCCTGCCGTTCTTTGAGCAGATGCGCAAACATGGTCTACCTGTCTCAATGCGCGAATTTCTGGCGTTTTTGGATGGTATGTCGGCGGGTCTGGCGACCTACGACCTTGAGGCGTTCTACTACCTCGCCCGTGTGTCGATGGTCAAAGATGAACGTAACATCGACAAATTTGACCGCGCCTTTTCCGCAGCCTTTAAAGGTTTGGAAAACATCAGCTTGGACGACGTTCTTGAAGCTGTTGATATTCCCCGCGAGTGGCTGGAAAAGATGGCGGAAAAACATCTCAGCGCCGAAGAAAAAGCCGAAATAGATGCATTAGGTGGCTTTGATAAGCTCATGGAAACGCTCAAGAAACGCCTTGAGGAACAAAAAGGCCGCCATCAAGGCGGCAACAAATGGATTGGCACTGCAGGCACCTCGCCGTTTGGCGCCTATGGGTATAACCCCGAAGGTGTGCGAATGGGCCAAAATGAATCGCGCCACCAACGTGCGGTCAAGGTCTGGGATAAGCGTGAATTCAAGAACTTGGATGACACCGTAGAACTGGGCACGCGCAACATCAAAGTTGCGTTAAAACGCCTGCGCCGTTGGGCGCGCGACGGGGCTGATGATGAACTTGATCTAAACGGCACCATCCGCGCCACGGCGGAGCATGGCTACCTCGACGTCAAAACCCGGCCAGAGCGGCGCAACGCCGTCAAAGTGCTGTTGTTTCTCGATGTGGGTGGCTCGATGGACCCGCATATCAAACTGGTGGAGGAGTTGTTCAGCGCCGCCAAGGCTGAATTCAAACATCTGGAATACTTCTATTTCCACAATTGTCTTTATGAGGGCGTGTGGCGTGATAACCGCAGGCGCTGGGACGAACAGCAATTGACCCATGAAGTGTTGCGCACCTATGGCCCTGATTATAAATGTATTTTTGTCGGTGACGCCTCGATGTCGCCCTACGAAGTTGCCTATCCCGGTGGCGCCAACGAACATTGGAATGCCGAGGCTGGCTCAACTTGGCTGGCACGTGCGCGCGATCAGTGGCAAAGCCATCTATGGATCAACCCAGTGCCCGAGAAATATTGGCCCTACACCCAATCCATTGCGATGATCCAAGAAGTTTTCGGCCCGGATGTCATGGTGCCGATGACGCTCGAGGGGTTGAGCCGCGGGATCAAGCATCTGACGCGTTAGCAGGTATTGCGCACGTCTTGCATGATCTCATCATCAATCTCGCATTCTCCATGCAACACCGACACATCGCCAGTCTGCTCGAACACCACGGCACGCACGTCTGACAATCGCAGAACATTCGCTTCGCGCAGTTTCGCCGCCAGATCAGCACGGGTCATTTTCGCCTGTTTTAAATTGCCCTCCAATATGTCGCCATCACGCATGATCAGCAACGGCGCGTTGTCCATCGCCTGAGCTGCCACATCAATCCCTACCCGCAATTTTGATAATACTATCTGAACTGCAAACAAAGCCACCAAAGCAGCAACACCAACTGTTGGACCCGTGCTTTTGGTCACCACAACCGATGCCAGAACCGAACCCATGGCCACCGTTATGGCAAAGTCATACCCCGACATTTTTGAAAATGACCGCAGCCCGGCCAATCGGGTCAGCCCGATCAATACGATCACCAAAACCGCCGCGTCAAAGAAGGGCCATAGCACTGCTCCAAAATTCATTTGAACATACCTTTATTGTCAAAATCACGAGCTAGCCCACATTTGCGCATTTTCCACTGGCTTAGCACCTTTCGCAGCGCATAGGCTTCCAATATGTCCAACGCCCCTGTCACCC
>JBPOFE010000073.1:0-16266 GCA_051252035.1 Sulfitobacter sp. | reverse complement strand
CGGGTGCCAAATGGCTACACCTGCCATTTCCCGCGTCCCGATTGGGTGCTGCCAAAACGCGCCGCGGCGGAATAACTTAGACTATTTGGCGGGGGCTCATCCCTCCGCCACTCTTGGCCTGCCCGCCGCTTCGACGGTAATCGTTGCCTCAATAAACACCTCGCGTGATTCCACGCCTGCCTTGCGCACATCTCTTGTCACGCTCACCTGAATATCTGCGGCCCCCGCAGACCGGGCATCAGCCTCGGCATGCTCACGCAAAACACTTTCTAACAAGTTCATTGCGCTGTCCTGATCGCCAAAATCCTGCGGCCCATCGGCCAGATGCACCCGGTATTTACCCTCACTTGGCGATGTCACTGTGCCGCTCTGGCGCATCGTAACCCGCCCCACAACGGCACCAATGGCATTCGCCACCCCCGCATGTTCAGGCAAGATCATTTCAGAGCCAACGACTTTGCCAACAGCCGGGTAATAACTCGGGGCAGATGCGCCCAAACCGATTACAGATATGCTCAAACCAGTCTCTAACTTAACCAATCCATCGTGCCCGGTCATTCCGCGTTGCATCAACACGTGATTGGCCAACACCTCTGGCGACAAATCGAAACTGGGATTTTCTTCGGCAAAAGCAGTCTCTAATAAGGCCAAAACGGTTTGATGTGTTAACCGATCAACAATCATCTCCGCCACAGCTTCCGCACTGGTGGAAAGCATATTTCCCGCCCCGGTACGCCTGCGCCCAAACAGCATCAAAGCCTTGCGCGCAGCACCTGCATCCCAATGCAGGACACGACCCAACCCATGGCTTGCATCAGATGGCGTAACCCCGGCGACCTGCACCAAACCACGCTCGACCAAGCGTTTTAATGCGCCCTGCTCGATCCGTGCCCGCAGGATATCACCCAGCGGATGTACATCCTCACCGATTCGTTCCAGCAGCGCCAACTCCCGCTGACTGATCCCCTCGCGCGCATGCCCCGGCACCGCCCGAACAAAACGTCCATCATATTCCCCCGGTGTGACGCTGCGCAGCTGTGCATCCAGTGCCGTGTGAACAACATCGGCGGCATCCATCGCGATCAATGACACCGGCACCAATCGTTTCGGCCCCAGCGTCACCCCGCCGGCCAGCCCTTCGGAGACAAAATGAACCTCACTGTCACCACCCAGACCCGTCGTGCGCATTGCAACAGCCTCAACCATGGTCCGATAGGCACCAACACGCGCCCCTCCCGGATCAATCGCAGGCCGCCCCCCCTTAAGCAAAGCAACATCCGTCGTTGTACCGCCAATATCACTGACCAAGGCGTGGTCTGCTCCGGTCATCCAACGCGCGCCGACGATGGATGCCGCTGGGCCGCTCAGGATGGTTTCAATCGGCCGTTCGCGCGCCTGTGCGCTCGAAATCAACGCGCCATCACCTCGCACCACCATCAACGGCGCCGTGATGCCAATATCTATCAGCGTGTCTTCTGCCCGCCCAATCAAACGGTCAATCATCCCGATAAGCCGCGCATTCAGAACCGCCGTCATCGCCCGCTTGGGACCATTCAATTTCGCCGAAAGCTGATGCGAGGATGAGACAGGCCGCCCGGTAATCTGCGCAACCAATGTCGCTGCCCGCAACTCATGTGCCGGGTTTCGCGTGGCAAATTGGCTGGCCACAGCAAAGCCACTCACATCATTCTTATGTGTCTCTAAAAAGGCAATTAGTGCGTTTTCATCAAGTGTTTGTGCCTCACCCCCGGCGTGATTGTGACCACCAGCGAGAACAACATATGGATCACCCTTCAATGCTTCGGCCAGCCCATGCGCCGCCAAGTCACGTTCTTTGAACCCAATATAAATCAGTGCGACGCGACCACCTTGTCCTTCGACCAACGCATTGGTGGCCAAGGTGGTCGATAGTGATGCCATAGATACTTCGTCTGGGCTTACGCCTGCCTCCGCCAATACGGCGCGCACGGCTCCGCCGACACCAATCGCCAGATCATGCCGGGTGGTCAGCGACTTTGCAGACGCAATCACAACCTCTTCGTCGCGGATCAGGACCGCATCCGTATAGGTTCCACCCGTATCTACACCCAACAGCAACGCCACAGACTTCTCCTTGCTAAACTTATGAAAGGTTTAGGGATTATCCCCGGCAGGTCCAGCCTGTTTAGATCAGAGATCGGACAAACGTGAAACGGCCCAACGCGCGGCATCGGAAACGGCTGAATCCGCGTCGTCCGTCAGACCCCGCGCAATAGAGATCAAGCCGGGTATTTCAGAGTTGCCAATCGCGTACAGCACATTACGGATAAATCGGTTTCGCCCGATGCGTTTGATGGGAGACCCCGAAAACCGAGCACGAAATGCCGCATCGTCCAACAGCGCCAATTCCGCCAAATCAGCCGCTTTCACTTCTGCCCCATGATACCGCATGTCACTGGCTGTCACAGCAAACTTATTCCACGGACAGATCGCCAAACAATCATCACAACCATAGATCCGATTGCCCAATTTGGCACGCAGGTCCAGATCAACAGGCCCCTCATGCTCAATCGTCAAATACGAAATACAGCGCCGTGCATCCAGCTTATACGGCGTCGGAAACGCATCTGTCGGGCAAATGTCCTGACACAATGTGCATGACCCGCAGTGATCCACTTCTGGTGGATCAGTTTCCAAATCCAGTGTTGTAAAAATAGACCCTAAAAAGGCCCAATTGCCCCAATCTCGGCTCAAGACATTGGTATGTTTGCCTTGCCAGCCCAACCCGGACGCCTGCGCCAGCGCTTTTTCAGGCACGGGTGCTGTATCCACAAACACCTTCACTTCACAGTCCTGTTGCGCAATCAGCCAACGCGCCAACCGCTTCAACCGCTTCTTGACGATGTCATGATAGTCGCGCCCATGCGCATAAACTGAAATCGCGCCTTTGTCGGGGCGTTGCAACACGGCCAAAGGGTCATGTGATGGCGCATAAGATTCTGCCAGCATAATAACAGAGCGCGCCTCTGGCCAAAGCGCCGCGGGATTGCCGCGCCATGCCATACGCTCCGCCATCCATCCCATCTGTCCATGATATCCCGCACCGACATATGCGGCCAAACGGTCAGGAACATCCGGCACATCACATGGTCTACAGATCTTGCAGGCCACAAATCCTTCGGCCACCGCCTGTTCGACCAATCTGTCTTTCAGGCTCTGTTCCATATTCATTTGGCCAAACAAACTTTGGGGTTCCGGGGACCCCCCCGGCACTCACCGTTTAGAAATCAAGGTCGTTATAGTGCTTTGGCGGCGGGAAACCCGATACCTGATCCGCCAGCAGCGCACGGAACGCCGGGCGCGACTTGATCTTGGCATACCAATCTTTGACGCCCTCACTGCGGTTCCAATCCACATCAGAGATATAATCAAGTGATGACAGATGCGCGGCGGCGGCAAAGTCGGCCAACGTCATCTTGTCGCCTGCCAACCACCGCCGATGATCCAAAAGCCACGCCATGTAATCTAAGTGATATTTAATCGCCTTGGCCCCGGCTTTGACATTGGTGCTGTCAGGATAACCTTGCTTCATCACCTTCTTATTCACCCGCTCATAAAGTAGCTTTGACGTCACCTCAGTATGAAATTTATCATCAAACCAGCTCACCAAGCGACGCACCTCCAACCGCTGCACTGGATCGCTTGGCAACAACGACGGTTCCGGGCGGGTTTCTTCGATATACTCACAGATTGCTGCACTTTCGGACATCATGATGCCATCTAGGCGAAGTACAGGCACCTTGCCCGCCGGATTGCGGCGCAGGAAGTCGGGGTCTAGCTCCCAATATCGCTCCTCAACCAATTCGACCTCAACCTTTTTCTCAGCAAGGCTCAGCCGCACCTTGCGACAAAACGGGGACAGCGGGACGTGAAACAGGCGGGCCATAATTGGATTCCGGTGCAAAGTGATGGTGCCCTTCAATGCCCGGTATCGGTAAGCAATTCAACTCTCGAAACATTCCGCGCGACCGTCCGCGCGAATCGTCGCCGCCCCGCTAAGGATCTGACGGGTGCGTTTGCGCACAAAATTACTTGGGCGGGATGCAGAGCGTGTTTTGGGTGAGGGCAATATCGCCGCCAGCCGCGCCGCTTGTGTCGGCGACAGCTTTGCTGGTTCAACACCAAAGTAATGCTTGGCCGCCGCCGCAACGCCAAACACCCCTTCGTCAAATTCGGCCACATTCATATAAACCTCTACAATGCGCCGCTTGGACCAGATCGCTTCAACCAAGGGCGTCATCATCGCCTCCATCGCTTTGCGCACCCATGACCGATCCTGCCACAAAAACACGTTCTTGACAGTTTGCTGACTCAGGGTCGACGCCCCACGCGATGACCCTTGAGCGATTGCGAGCTTGATCGCCGCCAAATCAAAGCCCCAGTGTTCACAAAAATTAGCATCTTCGGCGGCCACAACGGACCGCGCCATTACCGGTGCGATGTCCTCGATCGCGACCCAATCCTGTTTGACCCCGCCCAAACGACGGTTCTCTGATGAGATATAGATATTTGTCGGCGGGTTGATGAATGCGGTCAAAACCACCAGCAAAACAGCCAGAATAAACGCCACTGAAATGACCCGTAGCAACATGCGGAACACGCGCCTTTTGATCGACCGCTTTGCGGGTTCTTTCGCCTTACTCTTGGTGGTTTTCGTGCGCCGAGCCATGCTTAGCTATAATGTCAAAGTATATTTAAACTCAATGATTAGACGCTATTTATGGCTATCGGTCTCTGGATATAATGTGTTGTGCCAAATATGTGCCGATCAGGGATGATCCCTTTGGCGACGGATGCGTGTTGTCACGCGCAAAAAGTGACCTGTTACTACGGTCAATAACATCCTCAGCATCAAGAAATGATACATACGCGTTCGACGCCGCAAATCGGGCAATACGCGCCTCCATCGCAACCAAATCATCGCGGCAGCCTTTAAACGATCCCGCCCCTGAACCGGCATAATAGCCCATCCACAGGACATTCGCGCCAGTGGTCGCGCGTACCGTTCTGATAAATGCAGGGATCGAACCGCTGTTAGCATCTGCTCCGATCAGGCGATCAACAACCGGACCACAGGCACCGCACCCACAGTCGGCATTCAAATCGTTGGCACCCCCATTCATCACAACCCAATTCCAACGCCCGGCGGGTAATTGCCGCTGAATGTCAAATCCAACTGCGCCTGCAATGCCGGATGTATTGTCAAATTGCGCGCCCGGCACCGCCCTACTCACGACATCGCGGCCAAGAGTGCGGCCCATCGCATCCGGGATCGACGCATCAGAAGATCGGTTCCATGCCATAACGGAATCACCGATCACGACGATATCGCCACTGCCGCGCGCGCCCTGATCCACGCAGGCCACCAGAAGGGCAAAGCAAGGTATTAAAATAATTGCCCGTAAAACCCGGCCTATCGCAAATTGTGGTTTGGAAAAATGGTGCATGCCTGCAATTTAGCCCGGCAAAGCCAGAGGTAAAGCAACCGCTCACGCAGCCAGCAAGAGCGCCTCTGCCCGGCGCACTTCAGGACGGGCCAATTGCCATCCTGTTTCAGCATGGGCCTTAAGTTTTGGGAACAGCATCAGCAGTTCAGACATGACAGCGGAGTCTGATCCGGTCATGGCATATTCCGGAAAATAGCTTTCTGACGGAACTCCACCACCAAACACAATCTGATGTTGATCAAACATCAGGTGAATATATTCAACCGTACCACCGGTCACATGCGTGATCGAACTTCCGTTGACCAAATGCTTTGCGGCAAC
Organism: Sulfitobacter sp.; assembly: GCA_051252035.1. GTDB lineage: Bacteria > Pseudomonadota > Alphaproteobacteria > Rhodobacterales > Rhodobacteraceae > Sulfitobacter. The sequence continues at coordinate 10,459 of JBPOFE010000073.1, read as the reverse complement.
CAACACCTCATTTTGACCAAAGTACAGTTCGGCCTGCCATCCCGTGATCAGCATTCTATGTTGCGGCGATACCACCAAAGGCGCGTCGTTGCCGATGGCACCGGCGTCAAAACGGATTGGTGCAAAATCACCAATGGCCCAAAACCGGTCACGGGTAATCAGGCGGATCGGCTGCGCACCGTGGTCCAGCGTTGTAACCATATCACCAACTTTCAGGTCTTCGATGGGCTTTGGGCCGTCGGGGGTATCGATCATTGTTCCGGGCGTAAAACAGGTTGGCCCAAAGGCACCAACGGGCGTCTGCGTGCTGGTGTTTACAAATGTCGAACTGACAAATGTACCGTCCTGCAAAACTTGACCATCCGTCGGTGTAAATACCGCAGGGCCGCTGGCCAAATAGAATGTGACACCTGTGTAGGTCACATTGCCGACACCGGGGACGTTTATCGTCACTGTGTCATTCTGCCAGACACTTGTGACCTGAACGCCATCGTAAGTGTCGCCGGTATTTGGCTGAATCAATCCGTTGTCATTGTTATCAATGAATTCAACCCGCTGAAACGTAACAGCGGTACCAACCGGCGGCGCGTTGCCCGGATCGATTGTATAAAACTGATCTTCGTATGCCGTTGGCATCTATGCACCCCGATTGGAATCAATCATCGGCATATTCTTTTAATAAGCATTTAATGCGGCAAAATCTTAGCCAATTAAGGCGCAACGAAGGTAAGGATAGGGCCGTGAAGCCATCCAGGCCGTTCAAAAACCTGGATGGCGCTGTTTTAGATCGACCTTACTCAGCAGGCACCGCAGATTGATCATTGCTCAGCGGCGCAGGCAGATGCGCCAACATTTCTTTTGGACAAACCTGCAAGAAATGATGCTTTTCCATATCCCAATGCTGCAAAATATCTGCCGCACGTCGGCTGCCGGTCTCTTTCAGGTGCATTTCCAGCATCTCTTCGACCTGCCCCAGCCACAGGTCAACGGTCAGGGCACATGTCACAATCGTTTCGCTGTTCATCAATGCCTGCGCCCGACCGTGGGGGTCATACAAATAAGCCATACCCCCGGTCATCCCCGCACCAAAGTTTGCGCCAATATCACCCAAGATCACCGCAACACCCCCGGTCATATATTCACATCCGTTGCTACCGCAGCCTTCAACGACAACTTTCGCACCTGAATTGCGCACGGCAAAGCGTTCACCAGCACGCCCCGCGGCAAAAAGATATCCCGCGGTTGCGCCATAAAGCACGGTATTCCCGATAATCGTATTTTCGGACGCCACGACCGGGCTTGCCATTGCAGGGCGCACGACAATCGTGCCTCCAGACAAGCCCTTGCCGACATAATCGTTTGCATCGCCGGATACCTCCAGCTTCAGACCCTTGGCCGCAAATGCACCCAAGGATTGTCCTGCCGACCCGGTCAATTTGACGGTCAGGTGATCTGGCTGCAACGCATTGTTCATCCCAAACTGGCGTACAATATGGCTCGATGTGCGCGTGCCAACCGTGCGGTGCGTGTTCTGCACCGCATAGCTCAATTGCATCTTTTCACCGTCCTCAAGGAACCTTGCCGCATCGCGTACAATCTTGGCATCCAACGTATCAAGCACGGCATTGCGTGGTTTGTCGCGGTCATAGACATTTGCATGCGCGCCATCGACCGTGATCAGCAACGGGTTGAGATCAAGATCATCCAGATGCGCTGACCCTCGGCTTACTTGGGTCAGCAGGTCCGCACGACCAATCACGTCGTCCAGCGATTTCGCACCAATGCTTGCCAAAATCTCGCGGACTTCGGTGGCGTAGAAGGTGATCAGGTTCACAACTTTATCGGCATTGCCCGTGAACTTATCACGCAGCGCCTCGTCCTGCGTACAAACCCCAACAGGGCAGGTATTCGACTGACACTGCCGCACCATGATACAGCCCATCGCGATCAATGCCGCTGTGCCGATGCCGTATTCCTCGGCCCCTAGCATCGCCGCCATCACAATATCACGCCCGGTGCGCAAACCACCATCGGTGCGCAGCGTGATCCGGTCGCGCAGATTGTTCATGCTCAAAACCTGATGCGCTTCGGTTAGGCCCATTTCCCATGGTAGACCCGCATATTTGATACTTGTCGCGGGGCTGGCACCCGTGCCGCCGTTGTGGCCAGAGATCAAAATGATATCCGCCTTGGCCTTGGCAACCCCGGCAGCAATTGTTCCGACACCAGAAGAAGCGACCAGTTTCACCGTGACCTTACAGCGCGGATTGATCTGTTTCAGGTCATAGATCAACTGCGCCAAATCCTCGATCGAATAGATATCGTGGTGTGGCGGCGGGCTGATCAACGTCACGCCCTTGGTCGAATGCCGCAGCCGTGCAATCAGATCCGTCACCTTCATCCCTGGCAATTGGCCACCTTCACCCGGCTTCGCCCCCTGCGCGACCTTAATCTCCAACTCTTCACATTGGTTCAGGTATTCCGCGGTTACGCCAAAGCGCCCCGATGCCACCTGTTTGATCTTGGCAGACGGATTATCGCCATTGGGTTCCGGCGTGAAATGCGCCGGATCTTCGCCACCCTCGCCGCTATCGGACTTGGCGCCGATCCGGTTCATCGCTACGTTCAGCGTCTTATGCGCCTCAGGGCTCAATGCACCCAATGACATACCCGGCGTCACAAACCGTTTGCGGATCGAGGTGATGCTTTCGACCTCTTCCAAACCAATCGGCGCACCCATCGGCTTGATGTCCAACAGATCGCGCAGATGGATCGGCGGGTTCGATTTCATCTTTGCCGAATACTGCTTCCACATCTCATATGAGGCTCTATTACAGGCCATTTGCAGCATGTGCATAGACGACGCTTCCCATGCGTGGGTCTCACCCGATTTACGCGCTTTGTAAAAACCACCGATGGGCATGACAACGCCATCACCCTGCCAGCCCTTGGCATGTACAGCCTCAGCTTTGCGTTGAATGCCAGTGACACCAATGCCCGAAATCCGGCTGGTCATACCGGGGAAATACTCGGCACACATCGCACGGCTTAACCCCACAGCCTCAAAATTCAGGCCACCACGATAGGACGAGATGACGCTGATCCCCATCTTGGCCATAATCTTGAGCAAACCCTGATCAATCGCAGTACGATACCGCCCAATTGCCTCAGTTAGAGACACATCAAGCAATCCACGCCCAATGCGATCCGCCAATGAATCCTCGGCCAGATAGGCATTCACGATTGTCGCACCACAGCCCACCAATACCGCAAAATAATGCGGGTCAACACATTCGGCCGACCGCACATTCAGCGAACAGAACGTCCGCAACCCGTTGCGCACAAGGTGCGAATGCACCGCGCTGGTGGCCAAAATCATTGGCATGGCGACACGGCCCTCGCCGCTCATCTGATCCGTCAGAACAATATGTCCCGCACCCGACCGCACCGCGTCCTCTGCTTCGGCTCTAATACGGGCTAAACCAGCACTTAAGTTGGCATCCCCTGGCTCAAACGAACAATCAATCGTCACCAGATCAGCATTAAAATGCCGTGTCAGTTCGTCAAATTGCGCGTTGCCCACAAACGGGCTATCCAACACCAGAATTTCGGTTTGGCTGCTGTCCTCGTCCAACACGTTCTTTAAGTTGCCAAACCGAGTCTTCAGGCTCATCACCCGATATTCACGCAAACTGTCGATGGGCGGGTTCGTAACCTGAGAAAAGTTCTGCCGGAAGAAATGACTCAACGGGCGGTACTGCGCAGATAGTACGGCAGAAGGCGTGTCATCGCCCATGCTCGCAAGCGCCTCTTTTGCATCCTCCGCCATCGGGGCCAAAATCTGTTCCAGATCTTCGATAGTATAGCCTGCCGCAACCTGACGCCGCCGCAATTCGTTGCCTTCAAACAACGGCTTTTCGGTGACTGCGCCCAGCGCCTCGTCAAGCTCCACAATCTTGCCGACCCACTCACCAAACGGCTGATGCGCTGCCATCTGGTCTTTGATTTCCGTGTCGTGGAACAGCTTGCCTTCGCGCATATCAACCGAAATCAATTGCCCCGGTCCCAAAGCACCTTTCTGCACGACATTCGCTTCATCCAACGGCACCATACCCGCCTCGGACCCGGCAATCAGCATGCCGTCCGACGTCACCACATAGCGCATCGGGCGCAAACCACTGCGATCAAGACCCGCACAGACCCAGCGCCCATCCGTCATCGCCAAAGCAGCCGGGCCATCCCAAGGTTCCATGACCGAATTGCAATAGGAATACATGTCACGCCACGCCTGTGGCAGTTCCACCGCCTGCTTGGACCAGCTTTCCGGCACCAGCATCGTCTTGGCCATCGGTGCATTCCGCCCTGCGCGCACCAATACTTCAAACACCGCATCCAACGCGGCAGAATCCGATGATCCGGCCGCCACAATCGGTTTGATATCTCCCGCCAAATCGCCAAACGTCGACGACGCCATGCGAATTTCATGGCTCTTCATCCAGTTCAGGTTGCCCTTGAGCGTATTGATCTCACCGTTATGTGCCAACATGCGGAACGGTTGCGCCAGCCACCATTGCGGGAAGGTGTTGGTCGAATACCGCTGATGGTAAATCGCAAAGGCACTGATGAAACGGTCGTCTTTCAGATCAGGATAAAATTCTGCCACCTGTTCGGCCAACATCATACCTTTGTAGATGATGCTGCGGCACGACATCGACGCGATATACATCTGCGGCACCTGCGCCGCGATGGCGGCCTTTTCGATGCGGCGACGGATCACATAAAGCTCACGCTCAAAGGTGTCCTCATCCACGCCCTTGGCATTAGAAATCAGAATTTGCTCAATCTCGGGTCGCGTCGCGTTGGCCTTTTCACCCAAGACAGAAATATCGACCGGCACATGCCGCCAGCCATAGATGTAATAGCCCATCCGCAGCACTTCGGTTTCGACAATTGTGCGGCAGGTTTCTTGAGCGGCAAAATTCGTGCGCGGCAGAAACACTTGACCTACCGCAATCAACTCGTCCTCGCGTGGATGATGGCCGGTCCTCTGCACTTGATCATAGAAAAACGGCACCGGGATCTGCACGTGAATGCCTGCGCCATCGCCGGTCTTTCCATCCGCGTCAACCGCCCCGCGATGCCAGATCGCTTTCAGCGCTTTGATCCCATTCAGCACCACATCGCGGCTTTTTGATCCGTCGATATTTACGACCAAACCAACTCCGCAGGATGAATGTTCTTCTTCAGTCGAATACAGGCCCTGTTCGGCCATCATGGCACGCTTCGCTTCTTCGCGGGCAACCCATGCGTCATCATATACGGTCATTTGGCGTCTCCTTCATCGGGCGCGAACATCGCGATTGTCTGTTGTGTGGACAGGCGTTTGTGATCGCCCGCCAACTTATATCCCTGCGGACATTGATCCGCGAAAAATTCCAATTTCAGTGGTGCCGCAGCAGCATTGTCAAATAATCCCGCGGCAAGGTTCTTGGCGCCGTCATGCAGCGTGCCATACCAAAGCGTCGACCCGCAGACCTCGCAAAACCCGCGCTCCGCCCATTCTGACGAAGGATAGACCTTGGCCGGGCCTGTGATTGTCTCACTCCCCGGATCGGTAGCAAGCGACATGAACATCGACGATGTGTGGCGTCTGCACATGTCGCAATGACAGGCTCTGACAATGGGGTTCGTGACGGTCGCTGTGACCGTGACTGCACCGCACAGGCATTGGCCGTTGATCTGTTCACGCATCTCCAACGCCTTTCGTCTGCGGATTTTTCGCCTGATATTGCGCAGCCGTCGCACGGCGATGATCCCCGGCAAGCGTCATCGCGTTCATTGCTTCGTCCACGTATATCTCACTATGCAGGGGCCAGCTTAGGGCCTCATCAAACAAACCCGGCATCAAATCATAGGGTGCGCCATCATTGCGGTCCCGCATCCAAAGATGGGTGCCGCAGGTGCCACAAAACGCCCGCTCTGCCAGCGTTGAAGAATTGTACCGTTGCACGGCACCCGTAACGTGAACCGTTGCTTCCTCGGCTGGGAAGCCGCCAAAAACCATCCCGGACCAGCGTTGGCACATTCTGCAATGGCAAACCCCGACCCAACCGGCTGGTTGATCAAGTTGAATTTTGACCGCGCCGCACAAGCACTGCCCCTCAATGCGCTCAGCCATCGGACATCCCGACGCTTTGCAAGACTTCGGCTTCCGTCATCTTCTTGCGCTTTCCGGCAAAGGAATGGCTCTTAGGTTTGGCATCGACATAGACTTCGGTGGTGAACTTCATCCCCTTCATGTCATCCAACGCCCCAACTGACAGGCTCAACATACCCTGCATCGGTCCCGGTGCGGTTAACCGCCAAAACAAGCTTGATCCGCAAGCGCTACAAAATCCGCGTTCTGCCCATTCAGACGAGGTATAAGCGCGCACAGAGTCGGCGCGCGTCCAAGTAATGCCACCGGGTGGCACATGAACACCCATCTCAATGCCGCCGCTAAACTTGCGACAGATGCCACAGTGACACGCACCATATTCGGTGGGTGCCTCGCTCAATTCAAATCGTGCTGCACCACACAAACATCCACCTGTTTTTGATCCGCTCATTTTGCTTCTCCTTGATGATTGTTCCACATTAACGTTTCTTACCTTTGTCTGAAAAAGGTCAGTCCCTATTCCGCTTTGCATGGCAGATGACGGTGCCAATACCGACGCATTACCGATGTTTTACCGACGTAATACAGACAGCTTAAATCGGCTATTCCGCCGCCATCTTTGCCGGTAAATCCAAGCGTTTCAAAATTGCCTCAGCACAATCGCGTCCGTCCTTGATCGCCCAGACAACCAACGATGCACCACGCACAATGTCACCCACGGCATAGACACCATCCAATGCGGTTGCCCCGGTCACGTAATCTGCTTTGATCGTGCCCCAGCGGTTCACTGGTAGATCAGGTTCATTCCAAAGCGTCGGCAAATCCTCAGGCTCAAAGCCCAGCGCAGTGATGATCAGGTCCGCCTCTTCAACGTAATCCGCGCCTTCGATCACTTCGGGGGCTTGGCGCCCTGACACATCGGGTTGCCCCAAGCGCATTTTTTGCACCATCACACCTGTCACTGGATCACCGACAAAGCCCTTTGGCGCGCTCAGCCATTCAAACACGACGCCTTCTTCTTCGGCATTGGCAACTTCGCGTTGGCTGCCTGGCATGTTGGCTCGGTCACGGCGATAAAGACACTTTACACTGGTCGCACCTTGGCGGATCGAGGTGCGCACGCAATCCATCGCAGTGTCCCCGCCACCAATCACCACAACACTCTTGCCGCTCGCGTTCAGACGGCCGCTTTCAAATTCTTCAACCGTATCTCCAAAACTCTTGCGGTTGCTGGCAGTGAGGAAATCAATCGCGCGCTCTACACCCAAACCGCCGACACCGGGGGCCTGTATTTCACGGGTTTTATAAACGCCCGTGGCAATAATCACCGCGTCATGTGCCGCGCGGATATCGGCGAATGAAATGTCGCGACCCACATCGCAGTTCTGTTTGAAGGTCACACCGCCTTCGGCCAGCTGATCATTGCGGCGCATGACGATGTCTTTTTCCAGCTTAAAACCTGGAATACCATAGGTCAGCAAGCCGCCCGCGCGGTCATAGCGATCATAGATCGTGACCTGCACGCCCTGCCGTCGCAGCACATCTGCCGCTGCCAGACCGCCGGGGCCCGCACCAATGATCCCGACACTTTCGGTGCGTTCCATCCCGGGTTTGATGGCCTGCACCCAACCTTCTTCCCAAGCGGTATCAGTGATGTATTTCTCAACCGATCCAATCGTCACCGTGCCGTGACCCGAGGATTCAATCACACAATTGCCTTCGCAAAGGCGATCCTGCGGGCAGATACGGCCACAAATCTCGGGGAAAGTATTGGTGGCTTGGCTAAGCTCATAGGCCTCCTGCAAACGCCCCTCAGCGGTCAGACGCAGCCAATCGGGAATGTTGTTATGCAAAGGGCAATGTGACTGGCAATATGGCACACCACATTGGCTGCACCTGCTGGATTGCTCCTTAGCCTTGGCATCCGCGTACTCGGCATAAATCTCTTTGAAGTCTGTTCGACGTAAATCAGGGGGCCGTTTCTCCGGCATATCCCGCTCAACGCTCGTAAATTTCAGCATTGGCTGTTTTGCCATTGGTCCGCTCCTCAGAAGAAATCAATCAGAGGCTCCGAATATTACATGTTGGAAAGAATATAAAGTCAGTAATGCTGACCTATATTGTAAATAATTCAATGCCGCCTAAGTTATGAGCCTATTTATTATCATTTTTTGGTCCGATATGGACCTAAATTCAATATCCAGCGGTTAAAGCAATCAAAGCGATAGCCCCGACAATGATTCGCCACCATCCAAAAAGCGCATACCCATGCTTGCTGACATAGCCCAACAACCATTTCACAACCAAAACCGCAGTGACAAACGCCATCACAAACCCAATGGCGATTTCACCCAAAGCCGACGCATCCAAAACGTCGCGATTCTTGTAAAGATCATAGGCGAACGCCCCGGCCATAGTCGGCATTGATAGAAAGAACGAGAACTCAGCAGCTGCACGCTTGCTCGCCCCTAACATCAATGCACCCACAATTGTCGCGCCAGACCGTGAAACACCGGGGATCATTGCGAGACACTGAATAAACCCAATCTTAAGCGCCATTGGCAGCGGGAATGCCATCGCCTCATGCTGAGTGGTTTCCGGCGCAACCCGGTCCACAAACACCAGCACAATACCACCAAGGATCAACATCACCGCAATCAAAATCGGCGTTTCAAACAGCACAGTTTTGATGAAATCATGTGCCAAAACACCGATAAATACCGCAGGCAGGAATGCGATGAGAATTGAAAGGATAAACCGCCGCGACTGCGGATCATGCGGCGCCGTGCTAAACACCGCCCAGAGCCGTGAGGCATAGATCGTCAGGATGGCAAGCACAGCACCAAGCTGGATCACTACTTCAAACGTCTTACCCGCACTGTCGAAACCAAGGAAATGCCCGGCCAACAGAATATGCCCGGTTGACGAAACAGGAATAAACTCGGTCAGCCCTTCGAGCAAACCCAGAAAGGCGGCGACAAGCGTGGTCGATTGGTCCATCAGCCGCGACGCAGGTTCCGCGCCGAATCCTTGATGGCGTCATATTGCCCGGAAGGGCGAAACCGCCAGAGATAGTCAGGCAAAACGGATGTCATCGACACAGGTACGATACCCAAGGCGTCAAAGCCCATGGCGTCATCCGCAACGACATTGTCGTGCTTAAGGTTCTTGAGCTGATCACGGGTCAACATTGTATTCATGAACAACCCAAACGTCACCGCCTGCAGCATATCAAAGCCAAACGCCATCATCCGCGCCACCAGGCCTGGCAAGTTCAAGATCAAACGGCGGCGATGAATCACATCCAACATCCGCTGCATCAACTCTCGGAAGGTTTCGACATCAGGCCCACCAAGTTCATAAACGCCACCCTTAGCCTCACCCTTGATCGCCATCTCGGCCGCGTTGGCAATATCGTCGACATATACCGGCTGAAACTTCGTGTCAGCATGGGCCACTGGTAAAACTGGACTCATCCGTGTCATGCCAGCGAAGCGGTTGAAAAACTCATCTTCTGGGCCAAACACAATTGAAGGACGCAGGATCACGGCATCTGGCATATGCTCCAACACGCCCGCCTCACCCTCAGCTTTGCTGCGGGCATAATCACTTTCTGAATCCGCATCAGCACCAATCGCGGAAATATGGATCATGCGCGCCACACCGTTCTCGGATGCCAATCGGGCAATACGCATCGGCGCTTCGGCCTGTACGGAATCAAATCGATTCTTACCGCTTTCGACCAGAATACCAACGCAGTTCACCACCACATTCGCCCCCTGCATCGCGGCCCGTACTGAGGCATCATCTCGTACATTGCACAGGATTGGTTCAACCTGTCCCACAACACCGTAGGGACGCACAAACATCGCTTCGTTCGGGTTGCGCACAGCGACCCTAACCCGCCAGCCCGCCTTGGCCATCCGCCGCGCAATATAGCGCCCGATAAACCCCGATCCGCCATAGATGGTGACTAGCTTGGACATAATAATGCTCCTGCGCACGTAAAACTCACCAAAGGATGTACCTGTCGCACATCCCCCGGACAAGCCGGAATTGCAATTCTCCTATACCACACGGCCCATCCAGCAATTTTAGCGCAGATATCAATTGACACGCAGTCGCGCCGCCCTTAGATGCACGGCTCACGTGACCTGCCCAGGTGGCGGAATGGTAGACGCGCTAGCTTCAGGTGCTAGTACTGGCAACGGTGTGGAGGTTCGAGTCCTCTCCTGGGCACCACTAAAACCTCCTAATTCTCAAATCGCAGCAAATCCGGCATCAAGCGCCGTCAGAATTTTA
>JBPOFE010000072.1:0-16526 GCA_051252035.1 Sulfitobacter sp. | reverse complement strand
GGCGATGGCTTTTTTATTGCACACTTGACCCGAGCGTAATGTCGCGCATACTCAACCAATGCGTGCAATATGCAGCTTAGTTAAAGGCTGCTTAACCCTTGATGCGCGTAACTGTTGGTACGATTCGCGCACATCGGGGACGGCATTGCACAAAGATACCAGCGACAACACTTTGAAAGCACGCCCAGCATTGGGCCGGGGCAAGGCATTGTTCCTGCTTGCCTTTGTGCTTGCGGTGTTAGCGACCTTATCGCCCCACCCAGGCGCAACATTGGGGCTGGCGACCAGCGCGGTGACGTTGTTTTTTGTCGCGGTGGTCTCGACGCTTCTGGCTGGCGCTAAGGCCCGCAAACAAACAGATGCATTTGATGTAGTTGCCACTTTCATCGAAAAAGACACCGCACCCAGCATCATCGCCAATAGCAACGGCAAAGTGTCCTCATTAAACGCCGCAGCCAAGGCACAGTTTACCAGCCCGAACCGAGAAACACTTGCCGGGGTTCTAGAGACACAATTCGCCAATCCCGGCGGCATCGTGATCCGACTGCAAACACGCGCAAACGCTGATGGGGCGGCTCAGGAAGACATCATCACCCGCAACGGCCATATCCGACTATCCGTGCGTGAAATGCACTCTGATGGCTATATCTGGCGGGTCGAACAGATTGCAGAACGCGCAGCACCACGTAATCCCGGTGACGGGATACAATTGCCGATGTTGATGGTCGGGCGTGGCGACGCGATTTTATTTATGAATGATGCGGCCCGACAATTGATCGGCGCGCGGATGAAATCACTGGACAGGGTGTTCACCACCCTACCAGTCCTTTCCGGTGCGCCAGCCGAAATCACGACCGAGGATGGACCAAAAATGGCTTTGGTGGCGGATGTGCCTGCCGGGGCAGGGCGCAGGGCGCTGTATTTGCTGCCGACACCCGAGGGACGGGATACCGGAAAAGGCTGGCACGTGTTTCAGGACCTGCCGGTGCCGATGATCAAAGTCGCCCCCGATGGGGCGGTGTTGTCGTTTAACCGTATGGCGTCGGAGCTTATTGGCGTGTCACTGACGAAAGACGTGGTTTTATCGAACCTGATGGAAGGGCTGGGTCGGTCGATATCTGACTGGCTCGGCGATACTTTGGCGGGCCGATCGGTTCAAAAATCCGAGTTCTTGCGCCTGACACGATCGGATCGCGAAGTGTTTGTGCAAGTAACACTGAACCGCATCACCGAGGAAGGCACACCAGCCTTGATTGCTGTTTTGCACGATGCGACCGAGCTAAAATCGCTGGAAGCACAATTCGTACAAAGCCAGAAAATGCAGGCCATCGGCCAATTGGCAGGCGGGGTGGCGCATGACTTCAACAATCTACTGACCGCCATTTCAGGTCATTGTGACTTGTTGCTGCTGCGCCATGATCAAGGCGATCAGGATTACGCCGATCTGGTCCAAATCAACCAGAATGCCAACCGTGCCGCCGCACTTGTCGGCCAATTGCTGGCGTTTTCACGCAAACAGACCTTGCGCCCTGAAACCATTGACATGCGCGACACGCTTGCGGATCTCACCCATCTGCTGAACCGCTTGGTTGGTGAAAAAGTCACGCTCACGCTCAGCCATGATCCGATACTCAAACCGATCCGGGCCGATAAGCGCCAGTTGGAACAGGTGTTGATGAATCTTGTGGTCAATGCCCGTGATGCCATGCCCGCAGGTGGCGAGATCAGGATCGTCACCGAATGTATCACCTTGACCAAGCCGCTGGTGCGCGACCGGGCGAGCGTCCCTGCGGGGCAATATGTGACTGTACAAGTCAGCGATGATGGAGTCGGCATTCCGCCGGATAAATTACAAAAAGTATTTGAACCGTTTTTCACCACCAAACGCACCGGGGAAGGCACCGGGCTTGGACTTTCAACCGCCTATGGCATCGTGAAACAAACCGGTGGCTTCATCTTTGCGGATTCGACCGTGGGGCTTGGCACGTCATTTACATTGTATTTTCAGGTGCTTGAAGTGCAACCCACGGAAGCCGAGCCAAAGGCCATCAAACCACTGCGCAATGCGCCGAAACATGATGATGGCGTTATCTTACTGGTCGAAGACGAAGCCCCCGTGCGCGCCTTTGCCAGCCGCGCCTTGCGATTGCGTGGCTACACCGTTTTTGAGGCGGATTCCGCCGAGGCCGCATTAAAAACGCTTGAGGACGAGAGTTTGAATATCGATGTCTTTGTCACGGATGTGGTAATGCCCGGCATGGATGGCCCCAGTTGGGTGCGTGAGGCGCTGAAAAACCGCCCTGATGTCAGGGTGGTCTTTGTTTCAGGCTATGCCGAGGACAGCTTTGGCGAAGAGCAAACCAAAATTCCGAATTCGGTGTTTTTACCTAAACCATTTTCGCTGAATGACCTAACCGATACCGTGCATCGACAGTTGCACTAGGTATCAGCCAATACTGTCATACAGCGCAAATTCATCGGCAAACTTACGTTTGAAACGCATCTCGACCTCAGGTGACAAGTTCAGCGCCATCGCAGGTGACACATTTTCACGGGACAGGGTCAGGTCAACATCCAAGCGCTCCTTTAGAAACGCCTGCAAACGCGGCTGATCTTCATAGCGGAAATAATGGCTGATCCCGGTGCCGTTGGGTTGGCTCTTCATAAAGTTAAATTGGCTTCCGACATCGGCAAACCCCGGTTTGTCGCCCTTCATATATGCCAGCACAAAGTCATCGAAACTGATGCCGAATGTGGCGTTGGGTTTACCCTGCATGAATGGCCGTTGCCGATAACGATACCAACTTCCCAGCCATGATATCGGTTCACGCATCACCGCCATCAGTTCAAGTTCGACATCACACACCTTGAGAAACATCGGGCGAATGAACCGATTGTAGCGATAGACCGGCGCATGTTTCAACATCGGCGGTTCGGAAATCACCATATCCGCGCGCGGGGCCAATGCCGCCTCATAGGCCGTTGTTCCAGTTTTGGGCACCGATAAAAAAGCCAGACGTTCCTTAAAAAAAACCAGCACTTAAGAGGTACTCCTGCATCAACGTCATTCATTTAGAAGCGTAAACTACTTCTTAACTTTGTTGGGAAAAAGATAGGGAATGAAATAATTTGATTGATATGTTCTTCTTTTGGTCCCATATAGAACATTAGAAGAACAAACCCAAGTGGCCCCATCAATGATTGTGGCGGACGGTCCACTGTGACACTAAAGGGAATAGGCAAAATGGCAACGGCAGATCTTTTGACAATGGACAGCAAGAAAACCGCGGAAAAGCAAAAAGCGCTCGACAGTGCGCTGGCGCAAATTGAACGTCAATTCGGCAAAGGCTCAATTATGAAGCTGGGTTCCGAAGGGGCCATTCAGGACATCAAGGCAAGCTCAACAGGCTCTCTTGGTCTGGATATCGCGCTTGGCATCGGCGGTCTGCCAATGGGGCGGATTATTGAGATTTACGGGCCGGAATCATCGGGTAAAACCACGCTGACGCTGCATTGCATCGCAGAACAGCAAAAATCCGGCGGCGTCTGTGCCTTTGTTGACGCCGAACACGCGCTTGACCCGCAATATGCGCGCAAACTTGGCATCGACATTGATGAGTTACTGATTTCTCAGCCTGACACTGGCGAACAGGCGCTTGAGATCACCGATACGCTGGTCCGCTCCGGCGCGGTGAACATGGTTGTGGTCGATTCCGTGGCCGCCCTGACCCCGAAATCCGAACTTGAAGGTGATATGGGCGACAGCAGCGTTGGTGTGCAGGCTCGCTTGATGAGTCAGGCGATGCGCAAACTGACCGGGTCTATCAGCCGCTCAAACTGTATGGTGATCTTCATCAACCAGATCCGGATGAAAATCGGCGTTATGTTTGGCTCACCTGAAACAACATCGGGCGGCAATGCGTTGAAATTCTACTCCTCTGTCCGTCTTGATATCCGCCGTATCGGCGCGCTCAAGGACCGTGATGAAGTGGTCGGCAACGCCACCCGCGTCAAAGTGGTCAAGAACAAAGTCGCAGCACCGTTCAAGCAAGTCGAGTTTGACATCATGTACGGTGAAGGCATTTCCAAGATGGGTGAATTGCTTGATATCGGCGTCAAAATGGAAGTGGTCGATAAATCCGGATCTTGGTTCAGTTATGGGGATGAGCGCATCGGTCAGGGCCGTGAGAACGCCAAACAATTCCTAAAAGACAACCCAGCCATGGCGATGGAAATCGAAGACAAGATTCGCGCCGCGCATGGCCTTGATTTCAATGGCTCAGAGCAGGACGACGTCGACATTCTCGAAGCCTGATATCTTCTGAACCATGCCGCCAACGCTTGGCGATCAAGGTTCCCTAAAATTCAAAGGGCGCGCCAGTTGTGGGGCGTCCTTTTTCGTGCAGTCAAACTGTGGACAGCGCCGGGTGCCAAGGGTATTTGAAACCTAACACTTGCCCCGGAAGGCCCAGACATGAAGACGCTAAACGATATTCGCTCCACCTTTTTGTCCTATTTCGAAAGACAGGGCCATTCCGTTCAGGCATCTGGCCCCTTGGTACCGCGCAACGATCCGACGTTGATGTTTGCAAATTCCGGCATGGTGCAATTCAAAAACCTGTTCACCGGGCTTGAGACCCGCGACTATAACCGTGCGACAACCGCGCAAAAATGTGTGCGGGCAGGGGGCAAGCACAACGATCTGGACAACGTCGGATACACCGCGCGCCACCATACGTTTTTTGAGATGCTCGGCAATTTCAGCTTTGGCGATTATTTCAAGGCCGATGCGATTGCCTTTGCTTGGGAACTCCTAACACAAGATTTTGGCATTGATTCCAAGCGATTACTGGTGACGGTATATCATACCGACGATGAGGCCGCAGATATCTGGAAAAAAGTGGCCAACCTACCGGATGAACGGATCATCCGCATCGCCACGGACGATAATTTCTGGCGCATGGGGCCAACCGGGCCATGCGGCCCCTGCACAGAAATTTTCTATGATCATGGCGATCACATCCCCGGTGGCCCTCCGGGCAGCCCGGATGAGGATGGTGATCGGTTTATTGAAATCTGGAACATCGTTTTCATGCAGAACGAACAATTTGCCGATGGCACTCTGCGCCCGCTCGACATGCAGTCGATTGACACCGGTATGGGCTTGGAGCGCATTGGCGCGCTGTTGCAAGGCAAGCATGACAATTACGATACCGACCTGTTCCGCAGCCTGATTGAAGCCAGTGGACATGCGCTTAATGTTGATCCCTTTGGTGCGGGCAACGTCCACCACCGGGTGATCGCAGATCACTTGCGCTCAACCTCGTTCCTGATTGCTGATGGTGTGATGCCCGCCAATGATGGGCGCGGTTACGTGTTGCGCCGGATCATGCGGCGTGCCATGCGACATGCACATTTGCTGGGGGCCAAAGACCCGTTGATGTACAAGCTGGTGCCTGCTTTGGTGCAGCAGATGGGCTCGGCTTATCCTGAACTTGGCCGCGCACAAGCGTTGATCACAGAGACATTGGAGCTTGAAGAAACCCGGTTCAAACAGACGTTGGAACGCGGTCTGAAATTGCTTGAGGATGAGGTCAGTGCTCTGCCGGCGGAGGCTGATTTGTCTGGGGATGCTGCGTTCAAACTCTATGACACCTTTGGTTTCCCCCTTGATCTCACCCAAGATGCTTTACGTGAACAGGGCCGAGGCGTGGACACAGAGGGCTTTGAGATCGCGATGGAGGCCCAAAAGGCCAAGGCCCGTGCGGCATGGGCCGGTTCCGGTGAAGCGGCGGATGCAACCGTATGGTTTGACATCGCCGACAAGAACGGGACCACAGATTTTCTTGGCTATGACACCGAAGTTGCCGAAGGCCAGATTGTCGCGATCATCCGTGACGGCGCGATTGCAGACAGCGCATCCAAAGGTGATAGCGTGCAGATTGCCCTGAACCAGACACCGTTCTACGCCGAATCCGGCGGGCAGGTCGGCGATACTGGTGTGATCAAAACCGACACAGGCACGATCAACATCACAGATACCCGCAAGACGGCGGGGGTGTTTGCCCATATCGGACAAGTGATCGAAGGCGAGGTTAAACCCGGTCAGAATGCTGTTCTGACCGTGGATCATACGCGCCGGACTTCCATCCGTGCCAATCATTCCGCGACGCACCTGTTGCACGAAGCGTTGCGCGGCGCGTTGGGGGATCATGTGTCACAGCGTGGCTCGCTCAACGCCGCAGATCGGCTGCGCTTTGATTTTAGCCACTCCAAAGCATTGAGCCTTGAGGAACTGTCCCGTGTAGAGGCCGAGGTGAATAGCTATATCCGCCAAAACGATGTGGTAGAGACGCGCATCATGACACCGGATGATGCCCGCGCATTGGGTGCGCAGGCGCTCTTTGGTGAGAAATATGGCGATGAAGTACGTGTTGTGACGATGGGCCGGAATCCTTGCTCTGGGAAAGGCACGGATAAGGCGACCTATTCGATCGAGCTATGTGGTGGCACGCATGTGGTCCGGACCGGGGATATCGGCGCATTTGTAACGCTGGGTGACAGCGCCAGCAGCGCAGGTGTGCGTCGGATAGAGGCGCTGACCGGGCAAGCGGCGATGGATTATTTGCGGCGGCAGGATCATCTTCTCGCTCAGACAGCGCTTGATCTGAAAGCATCGGCAAGCGATGTGCCCGACCGCGTGCGCGCGCTTATGGATGAACGCAAGGCCCTGAGCAATGAGGTCGCGCAGCTGCGCCGTGAACTGGCCATGTCCGGTGGCGCTGCGGCGTCAGTTGAGACCCGCGATGTTGGTGGCGTGAAATTCATTCCTCAGTTGTTGTCCGGTGTGACGGGCAAGGATTTGCCTGCACTTGTGGATGAACATAAGGCAAAACTTGGCTCCGGTGTGGTGCTGCTGATCG
Organism: Sulfitobacter sp.; assembly: GCA_051252035.1. GTDB lineage: Bacteria > Pseudomonadota > Alphaproteobacteria > Rhodobacterales > Rhodobacteraceae > Sulfitobacter. The sequence continues at coordinate 9,603 of JBPOFE010000072.1, read as the reverse complement.
CTGATGCAGGTGGCAAGGCCGCCGTGGCTTCTGGCGTGACGGAGGATTTGACTGCCCGTTTCTCAGCCGTCGATATCCTCAAAGCCGCGGTGGCCGAACTGGGTGGCAAGGGCGGCGGCGGCCGACCAGATATGGCACAAGGCGGTGGCCCGAGTGTCGATAACGCAGAAGCCGCGTTTGCTGCGGCTGAGAATATCTTGAAAGGATAAAGCCAATGGGCGCACTATGGATTGCACATGTTACTGTGACCGATGAAGAAGCGTACAAGAAATATGCCGCAGGTGCGACTGTCGCGATTGCCGACCATGGTGGCGAATTTATTGCACGTGGTGGCCGCTTTGTTCAGCTTGAAGGCAAAGAACGCCCGCGCAATGTGGTGGCACGCTTTCCAGATGTCGAAACAGCAGAAAAATGCTACCATTCAGACGCTTATCAGGAAGCATTAAACCATGCGCGCGGCGCGTCCGAGCGTGAGTTGATGATCATCGAGACCAGCGAATAACGATGCGTGGGTTTCACCCACCCTACGTAGGGTGGGTGAAACCCACGCGCACCATTAACCCGCTTTTGACATCCGTTTCCGCTCGTGCGGGTCCAGATAGCGCTTGCGCAACCGGATCGCATTGGGCGTGACTTCAACCAATTCATCGTCATCGACGTAAGCAATTGCCTGTTCAAGTGACAAGGTAACAGGGGTGGTCAGGCGTACGGCCTCATCCGTTCCTGATGCACGCACGTTGGTCAATTGCTTGCCTTTGAGCGGGTTCACTTCCAGATCATTCTCACGGCTGTGTTCGCCAATGATCATGCCCTGATACACATCCGTTTGCGCACCGATAAAGAACTTACCCCGATCTTCGAGCTTCCACAGCGCGTATGAGACAGCCGTGCCATTTTCCATAGAGATCAGAACACCCGCGCGACGGCCCGGAATGGCACCCTTGTGCGGTGCCCAATCATGGAACACCCGGTTCAGCACGCCAGTGCCGCGTGTGTCGGTCAGGAATTCGCCGTGATAGCCGATCAAACCACGTGAAGGCACATGGGCCACAATGCGGGTCTTGCCAGCACCAGCGGGTTTCATCTCGACCAGTTCGCCTTTGCGCGGACCAGTGATTTTCTCGATCACAGCCCCTGAATATTCATCATCCACGTCAATGGTGGCTTCTTCAATGGGTTCATGGCGCACGCCATCGATGTCACGGAACAATACTTGTGGCCGCGAAATCGACAATTCAAAGCCTTCACGACGCATGTTTTCGATCAAGACGCCCATCTGCAATTCGCCACGGCCTGCGACTTCAAACGCTTCACCACCCGGCGTGTCGCTGATCTTGATCGCGACATTTGATTCGGCTTCTTTCATCAGGCGCTCACGAATCACGCGGCTCTGGACCTTTTTGCCATCGCGGCCCGCCAGCGGGCTGTCGTTGATACCAAAGGTCACGGTGATAGTCGGTGGGTCGATGGGTTGCGAGGGCAGGGCGGTGGTTACCGAAGGTGCCACGATACTGTCCGCCACGGTCGCTTTGGACATGCCTGCGATGGATACGATGTCACCCGCTTCCGCCACATCAATGGCTTGCTGACTGAGGCCCCGGAACGCCATAATCTTGGTCACGCGGAAGTTTTCGATCAAAGTGCCATCACGCGACAGCGCTTTGACTTGCTCGCCCGCCTTAAGCTGGCCGGTTTCAACCCGCCCTGTCAGCATCCGACCAATAAACGCATCCGCACCCAACGTGGTGGCCAACATGGTGAATGGCTGATCGATATCCGCCAATTGTTTCGGGGCAGGAACATGTTCAACAATCAAGTCGAACAGCGCGGACAGATCCTTGCGCGGCCCGTCGAGTTCCAAATCGGCCCAGCCATTGCGGCCAGAGGCATACATTGACGGGAAATCAAGCTGATCATCATCTGCGCCAAGGTTGGCGAAAAGATCAAAACACTCGTCCAGCGCGCGGTCCGGTTCCGCGTCCGTCTTGTCAACTTTGTTCAGCACAACAATTGGGCGCAGACCAAGGGCCAGCGCTTTGGATGTAACAAATTTTGTCTGGGGCATTGGTCCTTCGGCGGCATCCACCAGCAACACAACACCATCCACCATCGACAGGATACGTTCAACCTCACCACCAAAATCGGCGTGACCGGGCGTGTCCACAATGTTGATCCGCACACCTTTCCATTCAACCGAAGTCGGTTTGGCAAAGATCGTGATGCCGCGTTCACGCTCCAGATCATTGCTGTCCATGGCGCGTTCCGTTGTCGCCTGGTTTTCCCGGTAAGTACCGGATTGTTTCAACAATTCATCCACCAGCGTGGTCTTGCCGTGGTCAACGTGAGCGATAATTGCGATGTTGCGCAGGTCCATGGGAGTAGCCTTTTAAAGGGAGTTGCCGCGCCCATACCGTGCAGGCGCAGCAAAGGCCAGTGAAAAAAGGTCTATTCCGCTGCGTCGTCAGGATCGTTGCCGCCACGCGTCAGGGGCAGCGGCTCATTGAATGTTAAAGTACGGTACGGGAACGGGATTTCGATGCCCGCCTCGTCAAGCGCACGTTTAACAGCGGATACAACCTGATCTCGGCTTGACCGGATATCGATGGGGCGCGACCCTGTCCACCATGTGACCTCAAAGTTTATCGAACTATCGGCAAATTCCTGTGCAAAAACTTCGACATCGCGCACATCGTCACGCACCGCATCCACGCTGCGCACAGCATCGGCAATCACATCCCGTGCAGTATCAACGTCTTCGCCATACGCCACGCCGCAGATGATTGTGGTGCGCCGCACATCACGTGCCGTGCGAATGGTCACTGGGTTTTTAAAGAACATCGCATTCGGGGCGACCACCAACTGCCCATCGGTTTGACGTATGTGGGTGTCACGTATGGTGATTTTTTCGACCTGACCTTCGATATCTTCGCAATCGATATAATCTTCGATCGAAAACGGCTCGCGCAGCAGCAGCAAAATACCTGCCAAAAAGTTTTCAAACACATCCTTAAAGGCAAAACCAATTGCCACACCGCCAACGCCTAGAGCGGTCAGCGCCTTACCCGGTGTGATGGTCGGGAACGCGATTGTGATTGCGACCAATATACCAAACAACCAAAGGCTCACGGTGATCAACATCATGATCACATCGACCAAGGCCCGGCGCATATGCGCGCGCCGCAACGAACGCGGCAGGATCCATTGGATGAGCTTGATGACACCCCAGACAAAGATCACAAAGACCACAGCAAGGATCAATTGCGGTAGCAGCTTCCAGAACCCGGTCGCGTAGCCTTCAAGTTGTGTACGAAGGGCTTCGGGCATCGTGGCCCAGATCGATCCAAAGAAATCTGACACGCAAGACGTTCCTTTTTTGTATCGTTCGCCTCAGTGGGTTGAAGCAGCTGAGAACAAATGGATCACCAGAATGCCGGCGATGATCAATGACAATCCAAGGATCGCTGGCAGATCAAGCCGTTGACCAAAAAGCACAAAACCAATGCCCGCGATCAGCACAATGCCAAGCCCGGACCAGATTGCATAAACTATGCCGACAGGCATTACTTTCAAGGCCAGTGCCATAAAGTAGAACGACGCGCCGTAGAACACCACGACGGCAACCGACGGCCACAATCGGGTGAATTGCTGCGAAGCCTGCAAAGCTGTGGTGCCGAGTGTCTCGGTCAATATGGCAATGAACAGCCAGATATAGTGAGTTGGCATAAATGCTCCTGAGAATAACCCGTCAAAGCGGCAATTGCGTGGTCTCTTTGATCTCTTCCATCACAAAACTAGCAGAGACATCTGACAAGGGAACCCGCCTTATCAATGCCTGATAAAGCTGATCATAACCCGCCATATCCGCCACCCGCGCCCGGATCAGGTAATCCAGATCACCACTCATGCGAAAGACACTTAGAATTTCGGGCATGTCTTGGGTGGCCTTCTTAAACGTCGCCAACCAATCGGGGGCATGGGCGTTGGTACGGATTTGCATGAATACGGTCAGGCCAAGGCCAAGTTTACCAGCATCAAGCAGCGTCACACGGCCTTTGATCACGCCTGCGGCCTCTAACGCGCGTATGCGCCGCCAGCAGGCGTTGCGCGACAGATGCACAACCTCACCCAACGCATCCAGCGACTGCCCCGCGTCGCGTTGCAATTCTTTCAGTATGCGGCGGTCTGTATCATCAATATTCAACATGAAAGGCAGTATCATGGGAAATTTTCACGCTTTCAAGCCATATCTCCATATCTTTGGGAAATATTCACATCGCACTTGGGTTAATTTGCTTCAACACGAGGTAACCCCATCAGGAGAGCAGACCATGATCGCACGCGTATTTCTGGACCACCCGGCCAAAGTCGATGAAACTTTCTTTCAACACATGGCTTTTGCTCTGAAATTCTCAGGTCTGCTGTTTGCTGCGGCAGGTGCGGCATTGGTGCATGCATTCATCCCATGCCTGTGTGAAAAAACCGCCAGCGGCATCATCGCAAAACTCTATGCCCGTACGCACAACCGGGGTCAGTAACCATGTGCCGCTGGGCGGCTTGGCATGGCCAACCGCTGTATTTGAGTGAAATTCTAACCGCGCCGGATCATTCGCTGATCCATCAATCGCGCGAGGCCAGCAAGTGCAAAACCGCAATCAATGCGGATGGTTTTGGGCTGGCGTGGTACGGGGATCGGCCCAATCCCGGCCTTTACCGCGACGTCTTTCCGGCGTGGTCCGATCCGAACCTGAAATCACTTGCCGAACAGGTGCAGGCGCGCCTGTTTCTGGCACATGTGCGCGCCTCCACAGGCACCGCGACCAGCCGCAACAATTGCCATCCCTTTGTGCAAGGCAAATGGTCGTTCATGCACAACGGTCAGGTCGGCGGTTTCGAAGGGTTCCGCCGCCATGCCGAGGCATTGATCACAGATGAACTTTACGCACATCGCAAGGGCGCCACAGACAGTGAAGCATTGTTTCTGGTGGCACATGGCAAGGGGCTCGACACTGATCCAAAATCTGCTTTAGAGGCCACCGTTGCTGAGTTTGAAGCGCTTTCCCGCAAATCCGGCGTTGGCCCGCACATGCGGATGACGGCGGCGATGTCCGATGGTGAAACGCTATATGCGGTGCGCTATGCCTCTGATGATCTGGCCCCATCATTGTTTTACCAATGGAACGCCCGTTGGCAGGGCTGGGCAGTTGTCTCAGAACCCTATGACACCGCGTTTGGCGATTGGATCGAGGTGCCCAAGGGCAGCTTTTGCCGAATTAGCGCAACGACATGTGAGATCGTGCCGTTTCAACCAAAGGTCATGTCATTGGCAGCTTAGAACTGGAAAGGGGCCGCATCACTGCGACCCCTTTGTTATTTTAGCTTTTCAGAGCTTTGTTCAGGTTCTCATCGACTTTCTCAAGGAAACCCATGGTGGTCAGCCATTTCTGATCCGGCCCCACCAGCAGCGCCAGGTCTTTGGTCATGTCGCCGCTCTCAACCGTATCCACGACTACCTTTTCCAAAGTCTCGGCAAAATTGGTCAGGGCGGCGTTATCATCCAGCTTGCCACGATGCTTCAAACCACCCGTCCACGCATAGATTGACGCGATGGAGTTGGTTGAGGTTTCCTCACCCTTCTGGTGCTGGCGGTAGTGGCGCGTCACGGTGCCATGCGCCGCTTCGGCCTCAACCGTTTGCCCATCGGGGGTCATCAAAACGGAGGTCATCAACCCAAGCGAACCAAAGCCCTGTGCGACAGTATCAGACTGCACATCGCCATCATAGTTCTTACAGGCCCAGACATAGCCGCCGGACCATTTCATCGCTGCCGCGACCATATCGTCGATCAGGCGGTGTTCATATGTGATCCCGGCTTCTTCGAACTTGTCTTTGAATTCTTCATCAAAAACCTGTTGAAACAAGATCATGAACTGACCGTCATAGTTCTTTAGGATCGTGTTCTTGGTCGACAGATACACAGGCCAACCGCGTTGTAGACCATAGTTCATTGACGCACGGGCAAAATCCTTGATCGACTCGTCAAGGTTATACATGCCCATGTACACACCAGATGAGGGTGCCTTGAACACTTCTTCTTCCATCACCGTGCCGTCTTCGCCGACAAATTTCATCGACAACGTGCCGGGGCCAGGGAACTTCATGTCTGTTGCGCGATATTGATCGCCATAAGCGTGACGCCCAATGACGATCGGCTTGGTCCAGCCGGGCACAAGGCGCGGCACGTTTTTGCACAAGATCGGCTCGCGGAACACAACACCACCCAGAATGTTGCGGATCGTGCCGTTGGGCGAACGCCACATCTTCTTGAGACCAAATTCTTCGACCCGGCCTTCATCCGGTGTGATCGTCGCACATTTGACGCCAACGCCGTATTTTTTGATCGCTTCGGCCGCGTCGATGGTGATCTGGTCGTCGGTTTCGTCGCGCGCCTGAATGCCAAGATCGTAGTATTTCAGATCAACGTCGAGATAGGGCAGGATCAGTTTCTTCTTGATGAAATCCCAGATGATCCGGGTCATTTCGTCACCATCAAGTTCGACGATGGGGTTCGCTACCTTAATCTTGGACATACGAGCGCTCCTTTTTAAGTGTTGAATCAGCTTACGCGCGGTGTAACGCAGTTCAGACGGGGCGGAAAGAGTGTATACCGCTGTATACAGAAAATATGCACTGCTAATAACGCACCGATGAGGCCATTATGGCCTCAACCTAACAAGAAACGAACGCGAAGAACAAAAAAGCCCCGCACTTGAGGGAAAGTGCGAGGCAAGTTCGGACCGGAAAATACCGGTACTAAGCGGACTATTCGGCCATGACTGTGATGGTTTTCATCACCAACTTGTCGTCGATCTTAATGGGTCCGTCCTCTTTGGCACCCAAAGTGTATTCGAAAATGCCAGTTTTCATACCACCAGTTTCGGCATGAACCATCAACATCAACATTTCGCCGGGGGCCACATCTTCGGTCAGGATTGCGGCGACATCGGTGTTTTCACCATGGCGAAGCGGCGCATGGCCGACAACGACGCCGGGTTTGCCAGATGCGTCTGTGCGGTGCACGACCAACCACCCGTTTTCGCCAGCCATAACGGTTTCAGCAGATACAACGCCGTTGGCAACAGATTGATCTGACGCCTCCACGCTGGGCGGGGCGGCATGGGCCGCAGCAAAGGCACCCGTCGCGGAAAAACTCATTAGGAATGTTGCTGTCAGTAAACGCATTGTACTCTCCTTGTTTAGAAATCACCAAAAAATGGTGATTATAAGAGGTACGAGGCCATGAGCGTATTGGACCAAAACTAGTTACTATTTCTTTTCGTCATTAAAGAAGTCCGCAATCTTAGCTTTGGCATACGCCCAAAGTGCGGGGGCGCCGATGGCGATTTTACTGCCCACCTTCTGGGCGATCTGATCTTGGGTGACATTGTAGTCGGTCCAACTGCCACCACCAGATTGCAGGTTTTGCATCGGCGGCTGAAAACGGTCCAGTGACTTGGCGAATTGTGCGGATGGGGTCGCAGCCGCTTCGAATTCCTCCCATATTACACGAAGATCGTCGCGCAAATCACTGGGAAGTAATCCAAAAATACGATCCGCCGCAACCTGTTCATTTGCCTCCATGTCGGAGACATCATGATCGCCAAAAATTGGATTATCGCCTGCGTCAATCTCAACCAAATCGTGCAGTATCAACATGCGGATCACCAGATTGATGTCCACGTCCGGCGCGGCCTGATCAGCCAGCACCAGCGCATATAGTGTCAGATGCCATGAATGTTCGGCGGAGTTTTCAGCGCGTGACCCATCACAAAGCGTCGTTCCGCGCATCACATGCTTGAGCTTATCCGCCTCATTCAAAAAGGCGATCTGCTGCTCAAGCCGTGCCGTCATTCAGGTTTGGCCTGCTTCGCCTGAAACTCTTGCAACGTCTTTTTGAGGAACGCACGGCCCTGCAACTCAGCCATCCGGGTACGGATCGCAGTCAGGAATGCTTCTTCCAGCGTTTGCGATGACGCACCCAGCACGTCACCGACTTTCATAAACAGCCGATCTTCTCCGGTTTTGGCCTGCACAGCCAAACAATCCTCGGCCAGTTTGTTGGCCATTTCGATAACAACTGGATCAGCCATTAGCGTGAAGTCTCCGTCAGGCGGCGTTTCACATATTCCGTGGTCGACCCAATCAGCGTGTCCATATGTGGCTCTTCAAAGAAGTGACCGGCACCTTCAACTTCCTGATGGGTAATGGTTATGCCTTTTTGCTCGTGCAATTTATTGACCAAACCAACCGTATCAACAGGTGGTGCCACGCGGTCAGCAGTGCCGTTAATCACCAGACCAGACGCCGGGCAGGGCGCAAGGAAGCTAAAGTCATACATATTCGCGGGCGGCGCCACGGAAATGAACCCGGTAATCTCGGGCCGACGCATCAGCAATTGCATGCCAATCCACGCACCAAAGCTGAAACCCGCAACCCAGCAGTGTTTCGAGTTGTTGTTCATCGATTGCAGATAATCGAGCGCTGAGGCCGCATCCGACAGCTCACCAATGCCCTGATCGTATTCACCCTGAGAACGGCCCACACCGCGGAAGTTAAACCGCAGCACGGTGAAGCCCATGTTATAAAAGGCATAATGCAGGTTATAGACAACCTTGTGGTTCATCGTCCCGCCAAACTGCGGGTGCGGATGCAGCACGATGGCAATCGGCGCATCACGTTCTTTTTGTGGATGGTAGCGGCCTTCGAGGCGGCCTTCGGGTCCGGGAAAAATTACCTCGGGCATATGCGTCCCTGCTTGGGGGTTCCAATGATGCTGGCGAATAGTTGACGAATTCGCTAAGGCACCTTAGAACGGTTCTAATCTGGGGTCCGCAGGAGTTGCGGGGCTTGGATTATGCACTTAGGCATTTCGCGCGCCCGCGTCAATCAACGCTAGCGCAAATGGGGTAATGGACATGAAACTGTCAACCAAAGGGCGTTACGCCATGGTCGCCTTGGCCGATATCGCGTTGCAGCCCGGTGACGCGCTGGTCTCGCTGGGCGATATCGCAGAACGCCAGTCAATTTCATTGCCCTACCTTGAACAGCTTTTTGTGAAACTGCGCCGCGCCGAATTGGTGACATCGGTACGTGGCCCCGGTGGCGGGTATCGTTTGGGACGTCCGCCATCAGAAATTCGCGTTGTTGATATTCTGGCCGCCGTCGATGAAACGCTTGATGCCATGCACAAAGGGGCAGGGGCATCCGGCGGATCATCTGGCAGCCGTGCCCAAAGCATGACGAACCGTCTGTGGGAGGGGTTGAGCGCGCATGTCTACGTATTCTTGCACCAAACCCGTTTATCGGACGTAATTTCTAATGGTTTGGTGCCATGCCCCGCCGTACCAAACCTCTTTGCGGTGGTGGACGAATGACACGGATCTATCTGGATCATAACGCCACCACGCCATTACGAGCCGAGGCGCGCGCGGCGATGATTGCTGCGATGGATGTGATGGGCAATCCGTCGAGTGTGCATGCAGAAGGCCGCGCGGCCAAAACATTGGTCGAAAAGGCGCGTGCGCAGGTTGCGGCGGCGCTTGGTGC
>JBPOFE010000071.1:0-16759 GCA_051252035.1 Sulfitobacter sp. | reverse complement strand
GGCTCTGCAGCGATCCTGCCGGAACAGGCGCGCAGTTTGGCGAAGATTGGCACAACACTTAGCAATCTGATCGCCAATGATCCGCGCACGGTGATCTTAGTTGAAGGGCACACAGATGCGGTGGGCAATGCCACCTATAACCTCGCCTTGTCAGACCGACGTGCGGAAACGGTTGCTCTTGCCTTGACCGAGTATTTCAACGTGCCGCCGGAAAACATGATCACCCAAGGTTATGGCGAATCTGCGTTGAAGGTGCCGACACTGGCTTCCGAGGCCGCCAACCGTCGCGCGGTCGTGCGTAACATCACAGGGTTGCTGCGCTAATTGCTTTTTGATGATCGAAATGGAAAGAGGTCCGGCGATCCTGCCGGGCCTTTTATATTTATTCTTAGCTATTTACGCAGCCCAAGATCAGCAAGCCTTCTCGCGATTTCATGTTTTAGATGGATAAATGCTCGTACAGGTAAAGAGCGTTTGTTAATGGCTGCACATTCCTCGAACTCGGCAAGCAATTGCGGGGAATACGAGGCTTTCAAGCAGGTATTGATTTTGGAAAATGTGCGTGTCGTCAAGGGCGGTTGCACCGTCCACGGCATGCTGAATGCCCCGATTGCCACATGTTCGATCACAACCGGATCGAGGGTTAGGTCAAGCGAAAAGATGTTCCAGCCATTCGCGATATCCGCATGGCGGTTTTCTTCTGGCATTTCGTTAAAGAGCACGCGGGGGCCAACGCCGCGGAACCTTTTGTAGCGGCGGTAAAGCTGAAGGTCGTGATGGATGACAATACGTGGTCCGCGCAGATGGGCCGCGACTGCAAGCGTGTCGATGGTGGGCCAGGGGTGCTGGTGGTTGGCATCAATAAAGGCCATGTCCCACGACCCGCCGATTTCAGCCAGATCAAGCGCACTTGTGCGAGGCCTGACATCTATCTCAACCTTTGATCCATCATAGATTTTACGGGCGAGATAGCCGACGGGTTGGTCCCGCGCGCCAAAGAAGGTTGTGGCCAGGTCAACGCTCGTCACCGAGCTACCGCCGTTTTCTTCAAGAAACTGTGCGATAAACCCCGTGGTTAGGCCGGATGCGGTGCCAATCTCAAGCACACGTTTTGGTTTATGTTTCTGTATCAACCGCTGGATATAATCGAGTTCTTCGACAGTGGTTGTTCCAAAGCCCGGACGGTTGTGGCGCGTGTGAAGCTCTTGGATGTCTTCTAGCAACATATCGCGGCGCTTTCGAAGAGAAGAAAAAGAGCATCCACCGTTCTTAATGCACGAAATGGTGCTTGGCTCTGGTCACCTGAAACGGTGACCAGAGCGCTAACTTATTTATTCGGCATTGGACCAATCAGCATGACCATCTGGCGGCCTTCCATCTTCGGGAAGTTTTCAACCTTACCAGCATCCTTGGTGTCCTCTGCTACGCGCTCGAGCAGTTCGCGCCCCAAATTCTGGTGGGCCATTTCGCGACCCCGGAACCGCAAGGTGATTTTTACCTTGTCGCCATTTTCCAAAAACTTGAACACATTGCGCATTTTTACATCGTAATCATTCGTGTCGGTGTTCGGGCGGAACTTGACCTCTTTGATCTCGATGATCTTTTGCTTCTTGCGGGCCTCAGCTTCGCGTTTTTGTGTCTCGTATTTGAATTTGCCAAAATCCATGATCTTGCACACAGGCGGATTGGCATTGGGCGAGATTTCAACCAGATCAAGGCCCGCTTCTTCGGCCATTTCCATGGCACGAGAGGGGGTCACAACGCCGGCGTTTTCGCCATCAGCGCCGATCAGGCGGATTTCGGGGGAGCGGATGTTTTCGTTGACGCGCGGGCCGGTGTCGCGTTGCGGCGGCGCATTATGAGGTCTGCGAGCGATGTTGGTCGTCCTTTGATTGTTTATGAAAATCGAATTTGCAAGGTAAACGTGGCGCGGGGCATCTTCAAGCCGCAAAATTCGGCCTAAAGAGGCAATTGCGCAGATTTTCCCCTTGAACCTTCGGTGTTTGGCACGCATTTGACGCTTATGGGGCGCAGATGCAATTGTATTGCCAGTCAAGCCCACCAAAAGGGGAAAGAAACATGAAAAATATTATTTGGATCATCATTGCGGCTGTGATCGCGATCGGCGGTTACATGCTGTATTCGGGCAAGTCGGCCACCGAAATGGCGACCGATGCATCCGAGGCTGTAACCGCGCCAGAGGCTATTGATACAACGGCTGAAACCGAAGCCGCAGAGGCCGAAGCAGCAGCGGAAGCCGAAGCAGCCGAGGCAGCGGCAGAAGCTGAAGCCGCAGCGACAGCAGCCGCAGAAGCGGCAGCAACAGCAGAGGCAGAAGCCGCAGCGGCGGCAGAAGCCGCTGAAGCAGCAGCACAGGCAGAGGCCGACGCAGCAGCGGCAGCCGTAGAAGAAGCAGCGGCAGCGGCACAGGCGGAAGCCGATGCAGCAGCGGCAGCGGTTGAAGAAGCAGCAGCGGAAGCCGCAGCAGCAGCAGAAGCCGCAGCATCAGATGCGGCGGAAGCTGCAACAGATGCGGCAGATGCTACAGCAGCGGCAGCGACAGATGCAGCGGACGCGACAGCCGAAGCAGCGACCGACGCAGCAGAAGCTACCACAGAAGCGGCCACGGACGCAGCGACTGCCACAACTGAAGCAGCGACAGATGCGGCAGCGGCAACAACCGAAGCAGCGACAGACGCAGAAGCTGCAACCGAAGAAGCGATGGCTGACGAGTTGTTGACCGTTGATGGCTTCAACTTGGATAAGGTCACAACGATGGTTGAAGACTCCAACCTTGGCGCGTTGCAGAAAACAACCTTGATCAAAGGTTTGGAAGCGGCACAGGACAACCCAGAAGTGCTGAAAGTACTGTTGGAAAATGTTCGCGAGGCGCTGAACCTCTGATCGCATGATCAAAGAGACATTATTGAACCGCGCCCTTTTCTGAGGGCGCGGTTTTTTGTTGCGCTATCGGTGACTCTTCGAAAAGCTTTGCGTCGAGAAAGGAAGGTTGAGCGCTGCTTTAGCCGACAAACGCCTTTTCAACGACGTAATGCTTGGGGTCCGAATTTGCGCCTTCTTCAAGGCCAAACCCTTCGAGGATGTCTTTGATATCGGTGTTCAGCCCCATTGAGCCACAGACCATAGCGCGGTCGGTGTCCGCCGATATCCCATCAATACCGAGGTCTTTGAATAGGGTGCCATCTTGCAGCAGCGTGGTGATACGGCCCATTTTCGGGCTCTGTTCACGGGTCGTTGTTGGGTAGTACCGGATTTTGGCAAGGTTCTCGGCTCCGATCAACTCCTGCATCATTTCATCGGCTTGCAGGTCCGCGATCAAGGTGCGGCTATATTCGAGCTCTGCCACGTCGCGGCAGGTATGGGTGATGATCACCTCATCGTAATCTTCATAGGTTTGCGGTTCACGCAGCAGCGATGCGAAGGGTGCAAAGCCAGTGCCCGTGGCGAAAAACCAGATACGCTTGCCGGGCAGCAGTGCGTCATGCACCAGCGTGCCGACGGGTTTGGGGCGCAAGATGATCTGATCACCGGGCTGGATGTGTTGCAGCTTTGAAGTCAGCGGCCCGTCTTGCACCTTGATCGAATAAAACTCCAATTCATCATCCCATGCGGGCGAGGCGATGGAATAGGCGCGCAACAGCGGCTTTTGCTTGCCCGTTTCGGGATGTGGGTCACCCATCAGGCCAATCATCACAAATTCACCTGACCGGAACCGCAGGGAAGCGGGCCGGGTGACACGAAACGAAAACAGACGGTCCGTCCAGTGTTTCACGGACGTCACGGTCTGCGCATCGGGCAGGGTCGGTACGGGTTTGGCGGCAGTTTGATTCACAGGTGTTTGCTCAGTCATGATTACTCGCGCAAGCGGGCGCTTGCGGCCTTGTCTTAGAAGATGGGAAGGGGGAGGGCAACGTAGCTTTAGGTCGCAGCGCCGCGCAGCCGGGATTGATAATCGTTGTCCTGCCAATCGGCCCGGAACTGCCACTGATCCGCAGGCTGACGGGCGGCGATGTCATCGTTCACTTCGACCTCGTCAAAACCTGACCGCCGCGCCATGGCGTACTGATCGGCGATCAAGGCGCCATGCGCACGCAGGCGTCCCGCATAGCCACGCAAGCGCAGGGCGCGGGCGATGGTAAAGCCTCGGCCATCAGCGGAGGATGGAAAATCAACGCGGATCATCTGAAGGCCCGCCAGCGACACCGCGGCGGGGTCGGTGTCCGATGGCAGATCAAGCGCCACACAATCGTTTGCCGGAGCCTGCGTGCAGAACCCATGTGTCCAGTCGTCGGCGACAAAGCCGGTATCGTTGATCAGTTGTGTCATGTTTTTGCTCCTGTAGGCACCATCTTGCCATTCACAAAATGAATGCCGCATTCATCTTTTTGCGTATCTCTCCAACGGCCTGCGCGGGGATCTTCACCTGCATTGACCGGGGATGTGCAGGGTGCGCAGCCGATAGACGGATATCCGCGCGCCACCAGCGGATGGCGTGGCAGTCGGTTTTCGGTGATATAATCACCCACGTCTGACGCATTCCAGAACGCCAGTGGATTGATCTTGAGGCGGTGACTGTTCGCTTCGACCTCGAAAAATTCCAACGCCGCGCGGGTGCCGGATTGAAAGCGTTTACGGCCAGTGATCCAACCGTCAAAGCCATTTAAGGCTGCGTTCAGCGGCACCGTTTTGCGCAGGGCACAGCACGCGTCCGGGTTGCTCTGATGCAATGTGCCATCGGGATCATGTTGCGCAATATCCGCCGCCCGCAGGATCGTCACATTGCGCAGGCCCAACCGCTCGGTGAGTTCATGTTGATACACCAGCGTTTCGGAAAACAGCATTTCTGTGTCGATGAACAACACTGGAATATCGCGTTTCACCATTGATGCCAGATGCAGCAGGGCCACCGATTCTGCACCAAAGCTCGACACCAGTGCGAGATTTGGCACCTCGTCAACCGCGGCGCGCAAAACGTCCGTGGCGCTGTGATGGCGCAGTTGCGTGTTTAAACGCAGCGCTTTTTCAACCAGCGCCGGAACCGTATCAGGCTCCGGCGCGGTGGTATTTGAAAAAGGGTGAAGTTCAGGCTGGTCAAGCGGCATCGGCCCGGTCTTTCCGATCCGCGGTTTCGGGATAAAGCGCCGATTTGAACGGCGCGAGGCCAAGGCGTTTGTAGGTTTGCAGGAAGGTTTCGGATTGTTCGGTGCGCAGGTCGAGATAGGCCAGCACAAGCCGCTCAATGGCCGGGATGATGTCGTCGGCAGAAAATCCTGGACCTGCACGTTCGCCGATGGCGGCATCCTGTGTACCGTCACCACCCAGCGTGATCTGATAGTTTTCCACGCCCGCACGGTCGAGGCCCAAGATGCCAATGTGGCCGACGTGGTGATGGCCGCAGGCATTGATGCATCCAGAAATCTTGATTTTGAGCGGACCAACGTCATGTTCCAGCTTCAATTCGTCAAAGCGGGTCGCAATTTCCTGTGCAATTGGGATCGACCGCGCCGTGGCCAGCGCGCAGTAGTCCATGCCGGGGCAGGCGATGATATCGCTGATCAGACCAATGTTGGCAGTGCCAAGACCCGCTGCTTTCAGCGCAGAATAAACGGATGGTAAATCGCCACGGTGCACATGCGGCAGGATCACGTTTTGCTCGTGGCTGATGCGCAATTCGTCATGGCCATAGCGTTTTGCGACCTCGGCCATCAGGCGCATTTGGCTGGACGACGCGTCGCCCGGCGTTTTGCCATGCGCTTTGAGGCTGATCGACACGATGGCATATTCGGGGTTTCGGTGGTCGGTCAGGTTGGTGTCGGCCCAAGAGCGGAACAATGGGTCATGCTGATAGGCGTTATGAAACGGCTCTTGGCTGGCGGTTTTGAACGAGGGCAGTGCAAAATCTGCCTCAATCCGCGACAGCATTTGCTGATCAACGCCTGTGAATTGCGGCCGGATCAGCGCATAGCGTTCTTCGACGCGCGCGCGAATATCTTCAATGCCGTTTTCATGTACGGTAATCTTGATGCGCGCTTTGTACTTATTATCGCGACGCCCCAACAGGTTATAGACCGAAACGATCGCCTCAAGATAGGGCAACAGGTCGGCTTGCGCGATGAATTCTTTCAGCACTTTACCAATCATCGGTGTGCGGCCAAGGCCCCCACCAACGATGACTTTATACCCGGTTTCGCCGTTCTGTTCGACAATCTGCAAGCCGATGTCATGCGCCTTGATCACGGCGCGGTCGTTGACCGACCCTGTGACCGCAACCTTGAATTTGCGCGGCAGGAACTGGAATTCGGGATGGTCGGTGGACCACTGACGGATGAGTTCGGCCACGGGGCGCGGATCAGCGATTTCATCCGCTGCGGCGCCGGCGAAATGATCTGCGGTCACATTGCGGATGGTGTTGCCTGAGGTCTGGATGGCGTGCAAGTTCACTTCAGCCAGAGCATCCAGCATATCCGGTACATTGCGCAGTTCAGGCCAGTTGTATTGGATGTTCTGACGGGTGGTGAAATGGCCATAGCCCTTGTCCCATTTGTCGGCAATCTCGGCCAGTTTGCTCATCTGGCGACTGTTCAGCGTGCCATATGGGATCGCCACCCGCAGCATATAGGCGTGCAGTTGCAGATAAAGACCGTTCATCAAGCGCAGCGGCTTGAATTCATCTTCGGTCAGCGATCCGTCAATGCGACGTTCGACCTGGGCGCGGAACTGCGCGTTGCGGCTCGCCAGAAACTGGGCGTCGAAATCAGTATAATGGTACATTACAGGGCCTCCTGTTTGCGCAGCTCTTGTTTTCCATGTGCGTAGTTTGACGGGCCGGTTGCGCGGAAATCCTCGCGGAAATGAGTGGGGTGCGGGATGCCATCCTCCAGCGCCACATCAGCGAGGTAAGCACCCACGACATCGGCGTGTTGGCTGCTTGCGTCGATCAGGCGCAGGTCGGCGTCTGCTTCATCGGTGAGAATTTCAGCTTCGGCCAAGCTGCGAGTCCAGCCGTCTGCGGTCTGATAAATCACGTCGCCTTCCAGCAGGGCATTGGCGGTGACAACTTTGGGGGTGAAAGGTCTGGCCATTATGCAAACTCCTCAATGCGTGTTTCTTGTGCTGCGGCAAGGGCCGCACGTGGGGCGAGGCCGTAGAAGGTCAGGGCGGGACCTGACATGTCGGCGTCGGCCAAATCAGTCGGCAAATGCGCCAAAGTGGTTTCCAAAATGCGCTGATCGGGGCGGGATGCGTTTTCGATCACCGTCACAGGCGTTGCACGATCCGCGCCGTGCATGATCAAACGGCCTTGGACAAACCGCGCGGATTTCTTACCCATATAGATCGCGGCAACCTCGTTAGGACGCGCAAGAGCGGCCCAGTCATGATCGGCAAAACCTTTCATGTCGTGGCCGGTGAGGAAGCGGACGGAGGCATTGCGCCCGCGTTTGGTCAGGCTTTGCCCGATGGCGGCCACCGCGGCAGAGGCCGAGGTGATGCCCGGTACGATGTGCCAGCCAATACCTGCGCCATCGACTGCGTCGATCTCTTCGTCCAGACGACCAAAGACTGTGGCATCGCCAGATTTCAGTCGCACAACTTGCGCGCCAGCCAGCCCGTGTTCGACCAGCAGGTCATTGATGATTTCTTGCGAGGTTGAAGGACCAAAGCCTTCTTTGCCCACGTCGATCATTACTGCCTCACGACGCGCCAGTTCTAAGATCTCCGCACTGATCAGGCGGTCATAGATCACCACGTCAGCCTCGTCCAAGGCGCGGCGGGCTTTGAGCGTCAGCAGTTCAGGATCACCGGGACCACCCCCGACAAAGGCGATGTGGCCGGGGCGGGCGGTTTTGGTCAGGTGATCGTTCAACAGATCATCAAGCGCGGGCTGCACGGCGTCCTGGCCTTCGCGGATCGCCTTGGGGCCAGCGTTGAAATAATAATCGCGCCAGAAATCGCGACGCGCGCGACCAAAGGGCAGGGCGTCCGCGGCTTTGCGAAAGCCTTTGCCGATGCGGGCGAGGGTGCCCAGCGTGGTGGGCAGGCGTTCTTCGAGGTCCGCCTTGATTGCGCGGGCAAGAACGGGGGCCGCACCTTCGGTGCCGATTGCGATGGTGACGGGGTCACGGTCAACGATGGCGGGGGTGATAAAGGCGCTGTCTGCGAGGTTGTCCACTATGTTGACAAGCGCGCCCTCGGTCTGAGCGATGGTCGCGGTGCGGGCGTCTTCATCGGCATCCTCGTCCGCGGCATAGAACAACGCCGCGCCTGAAACATCATCCTGAACCAGCGCACGAGAATGTAGTGTCAGCTTGCCCGCGTCGGCCCATGCGGCAATCTCGGGCGCAGGGTTTGGTGCGAAAACGCTGATCTTGCCTTCGGTTTTCATCAACAGACGCAGTTTCGCCATCGCGGCATCACCGCCACCGGACAGCACAATGCGCTGGCCCTTTGTGGACAAAAAGATGGGAAAATGATCCATGTCTGACACCCGTTTTTACGTTTGGTCTGGATGTACATATAGGAAATTATTCCAATATAGCGCTAGGTGCTTGCGCATATAAGGACATTTGTTCTATCTACCGAGGCGTTCGGAACAAAAGACCACTTGAGCAAGGATGAACAGGATGAGCGTTCGGATAGACGAGACGGATCGGAAGATTTTAGCAGAGCTACAACGCGATGCGAGCCAGTCACTGGATGATATTGCCAAAAATGTGGGGTCGTCCAAGACGCCTGTATGGAATCGGATTCGTAAAATGCGCGAGGCCAAGGTGATCGGACAGCATACCGTTATGCTGGACGCCGAAGCATTGGGATTCGAGGCCTGTTTCTTTGTCCTGATCCGTACGTCAGAGCATGAAGCGGATTGGCAGGCGCGGTTCCTAAAGGCGCTGCAAGACCGCCCCGAAGTGCAAGAAGCGCACCGATTGGCGGGGGACATTGATTATATTCTCAAGGTACGTGTGAAGAACGCGCGCGCCTATGATGCATTTTATCAGGCGCTGATTTCGGAAGTCAGGGTGCATAACGTGACCGCGCTTTTGTCGATGGAAGAAATCAAATCGACGGTGATGTTGCCGCTCTAGATGCCTGCATTGCCGCCTACTTGGTAGGCATTCCAACTTTGACCCACATCAAGGCATGGCACGGCCGGGTCCTTTAATATTGAGACATTCAATAATTAAAGGAGGAAACCATGTTTGAGCAAGTAGTTGTCGGTTTTGATGGGTCTGAAAATTCTGAACATGCCTTGCGCAAGGCGTGCCAGATCGCAAAGCAATTCAAGTCGAAAATCCATTTGGTTCACACACCAGAGCCCAAGACAGTGGCCTTTGCGATGGGGGCGGTTGCCGGATATCACGCGGCAATGACCATGCCATCTGTAGAAGAAGTTCAAGAAGCAAGCGACAATGTGATTGATCAAGCCAAGGCCATTGTAAAAGAGTTTGATCTGGACATTGAGAACGCCCATGTGGAACGCGGAGACCCTGCAGATGTGATTGTCGGCTATGCTGAAAAATGCTATGCGGACCTGATTGTCACGGGACGTCGCGGCTTGGGCGCCATCGGATCATTCGTGCAAGGAAGCACCTCACAGCGTATCAATCACTTGGCGAAATGTGCAAGCCTTTCAGTTGTTTAGGCTTGGTTGATGCGTGGATCAATCTTCAACTGATCCAATTTATGAAAATGATAGGCGTTGGCGTAACGTGGGGCATCGGCCAGCTTCATGTTCGGTAAATGCGCAAACAATGCGGGCAGGGCGATTTGCAATTCCAGCCTTGCCAGCGGTGCGCCGACGCAGAAATGCAAGCCGCCGCCAAAGGCCGCGTGCGGTTTGGCGGGACGGGTTGGGTTGAAGGTGTCAGGGTCATCAAAGAGTGCCGGATCACGACCAGCCGCCCCCAGCATCAAGGCAATCTCATCACCCTGTTTCAGGGTGATATCACCCAGTGTGATATCCTCGTAAGCAAAGCGCGTGAACATATGCAGCGGTGGATCAAATCGCAGCAATTCCTCAACCGTGGCGGCGATGTGGTCGGGGCCAAGCAGCGCCGGGGCGGTGTCGTTTTCCAACAGGCACTTTACGGCATTGCCGAGGCTATGCACAGTCGCCTCATGCCCGGCGTTCAGGAGTAGAATACAAGTGCCGATCAATTCATCGGTACTGAGCTTTTCACCGTCTTCCTCAGCCGCGATCAGATGGGTGATCAGATCATCGCGCGGATCATTGCGGCGCTGGTCGATATAGCCGCGCAAAAAGGTAGTGAAATCGCGCGACGCCTGATTTGCCGCATCTTCAATCGCGCGGCTTCGGTTCGCCTGATACATCGCCACCATGGTATTGGACCAGCGCAAAAGATCGGGCCACATGTCCTCTGGCACCCCCAACAATCGCGCAATGATGCGCACGGGCAGTTGCGTACAAAAGGCGGGGATGAGATCAAAAGGTTCATGTGGCAACCGCGCCAGTAGTTCAGTTGTGATGTCTTCGATATCGGGCCGGAGCGCGGCAATTCGGCGCGAGGTGAAGGCGCGTAATACCAAACCGCGCAATCGGGTATGACGCGGTGGTTCAAGCTCAAGCATCGAATGCGCCTCGACCTGCGCCCAATCGGCCAGATGCGCAGGGTAAGGCTTGCGTTTGTCGGCAGGCACTTCGCGGCCCAAACGACGATCGCGCAACAACGCCTGTACCGTTGAGGCATCAAAAGCGGCAAGCATGCCGTAGTCTTGCCAGAACAGCACCGGGCCACTGCGGCGCGCGCGCGTGTAAGCGGCATAGGGGTCTTGGACGAATTCATCATCCAGCGGCGAAAGATTGAGCGTTTTCATGCGCCCAAACAACCGCGTGGCACTGGTCATTGCAAGGGGGCTCGTGCAAACTTGAGCAATGAAAAACGGAATGCGACGGCGCGTCGCCCTTGTGCTGGCATATCTTGCGGTTGTTCTGGTCTTGGCCGGAGCGGTGTGGCGCTATGGCTATGTGCAGGGACTTGATCAGCTTGAGGCACGGGGCCAGGCCGATTTGGCGCTGGCGGGCGACAGGCTGGTCAGCCAATTGCAACGCTATCGCGATTTGGCGGTACTGATGGCCGAACATCCTCAGATTTCGGCGCAATTGTCCGGGGCAGATGCAAAAGCCACCGCGATGTTGTTGCAAGAGGTGGCGGATAAATCGGCAGCACTTGATGTAGCAGTACTGAACAGGGCGGGCCGGGTATTGGCTGCAGCGCAAAACGAATTTCCCCGTGACATGAGCGGCCAGCCGCATGTCCAACGTGCGTTGCGCGGGGCGTTAGGGTGGGGACATGGTGCCGGATTGCCCTTGACGGAGCGCGCGTTCTATCACGCTGCTCCGGTGTTTGATGCACAGGGTCAGGTGCAGGGCGCTGTGGTGGTGATCACCGATTTGAACGGCATCGACTACAATTGGCGCGGCACCAATCCGGCGGCTTTTTTTACCGATGATCAGGGTATTGTGTATATTTCCAACAGATCTGAGCTGTTGTTTTGGCAACGGCCTGAGGGCGCCGCGGGTTTGATGCCACCAATCGGTGCGGCACCTGAATTCGCAGTTTCCGAGCCCGGCGGTCATGAGGTCTGGCATCTGGGGTGGGGGAAGTATTTGCCGGGCGAGGCTTTGCATCTCACACGGGATTTGCCTGTCATCGGCATGCGCGGCGAAGTGTTGCTGGACATCTCTCAGGTGCGGGCCTTTGCACTGTCACAGGCTTTGGCAGTTGCGGCCCTGTGTCTCGCCTTTGGATCGCTGTTGTTCTTGGCGGCAGAACGCAGGCGCGCGCTGGCAGAGGCCAATGTGCAGCTTGAGGGCCGAGTGGCTGACCGTACGGTTGCCCTGCGCGAAACCAACGCAAATCTGTTGCGCGAAGCGGCAGAGCGGGAAGAGGTGCAGGCGGCACTGCGGCGGGCGCAGGATGATCTGGTACAGGCGGGCAAGTTGAGCGCACTAGGGCAAATGTCAGCCGGGATCAGTCATGAGCTTAACCAGCCCTTGATGGCAATGCGATCCTTTGCCGAAAATGCGGTGCAATTCATGGAACGCGGCAGACCGGATCGGGCGACCGAAAATCTGACCCGGATTTCCGACATGGCGCGGCGGATGGGACGGATCATTCAGAACCTGCGTGCCTTTGCCCGGCAGGAAACCGGGCCGCAGGAAAATGTTGATCTGGGTGCGGTGCTTCAATCGGCATTGGATCTGACACAAGGCCATGTCGAGGACGCGGGCGTTCAGTTGAACTATGACCCGCCTGAAACAGCGTTGATGGTCCGTGGCGGTGAAGTGCGGTTGGGGCAGGTGTTTGTCAATCTGATCACAAATGCTGTGGATGCGATGGTGGAAAGTGACGTCAAAGTCTTGAATATCAGCATTGATGAGCAAAACGCATTAACCGTAAAATTCCGCGACACCGGGCCGGGAATTGAAATGCCAGACAAGGTTTTCGATCCATTTTACACAACAAAATCAGCAGGTAATACAGGTGGCATGGGATTGGGTCTGTCGATCAGCTATGGCATCGTGCAAAGTTTTGGGGGACAGATCAATGGCACGAATGTGCAGGGCGGTGGGGCGTTGTTCACGGTGACACTGGAACGTGCATCCGCTGACACCAAGGATGGGGCAAAAGCAGCATGAGAAGAACCGTTCTGTTGGTTGATGATGATGCGGCGGTGCGTGAGGCATTGGCGCAAACCTTGGAATTGGCTGATATCACCGCACTCACCGCCGGATCATTTGTTGCCGCCAAAGACCGCATTACGCCAAAGTTTGAGGGCGTGATCCTGTCAGATATGCGGATGCCGGGGCGCGACGGTTTTCACCTGCTGGAGTATGCCCGCAAGCAAGATCCGGACCTGCCAGTGATCTTGCTGACCGGTGAGGGCGATATTCCAATGGCCGTGGCGGCAATGGGGCAGGGCGCGTTTGCATTTCTGGAAAAACCTTGTGCGCCCGGTGATCTGCTCGGCGTGTTGGAACGTGCTTTGAAAACCCGTGCATTGGTCTTGGATAACCGCCGCCTGAGGCGTTTGGTCGAAAGTGGTGATCCGGCGGCGCGGATGCTCTTCGGCAGTTCGGAACTTGCCAATGCTCTACGCAAACAGGTGCGGTTGGTAGCTCAGACCGACGGCGATGTTTTGGTCACAGGCGCGCCGGGGGCAGGCGTATCAAAGGTGGCCGAGGTGATCCACCTTAGCTCTGTCCGGTCCAAGGCACCCTTTGTCAAACGTGCGGCGGCAGGGCTGACCCCTGATGCATTGGCGGCGGCGTTGAAAGAAGCCGAAGGTGGCAGCCTGTTCATCAATGAGATCGCGCAGCTGCCTGCGCAAATCCAACTGACCTTGAGTGAAACGATGGAAGGGCATGCCGCCGCCCGCTTGATTGGCGGTAGCACGCAAGACCTTGCCTCTGAGGTGGCTGCAGGGCGGTTCAACGCCGACCTCTATTATCGTCTGGACATGTTGACTGCGCGCATACCCTCGCTGGCTGAGCGGCCCGAAGACATTCCGGTGATGTTTCGCCGCTATGTTGACCTTGCCGCTGAGCAATCCGGGCAGCGCGCGCCCGAGGTGACGCCACAGGTCGTGGCGGCCCTGATGGCGCGCGATTGGCCGGGTAATGCGCGGGCATTGATGTCAGCGGCGATGCGGTTTGTGATGGGACTGCCGGGGGACACTGAACATGACGCGACGCTGGGGCTGGCCGAACAGATGGCGCAGGTTGAACAGTCGTTGCTGGAAGCAGCGTTACGGCGCGCGGCAGGGCAAGCATCCGCGGCGGCAGAGGCACTCAAGCTGCCACGTAAGACATTTTATGACAAACTGGCGCGCTATGGGATCAAGCCCGAAGATTTTCGCCTCTAAATCTGTGCGAGAATCCGCACAAAGCGTCACGGGGTCGTGCGGATTGTCGCACAATTAGTACTCCAAGAGTATCTCGCGACTTTAGGATAATCTCATACTTGCTTGAAAGATAACATAAAACTAACACCCTTACGTAGCGTCCAACACAACCTTGTGAACCTCATTGTCCCACGCTCTTATAGCGTCAGCGCATTCGCTTCCGGATGCCGAGAACCTGATTCTATTCTCTGGGAGGAGACACCATGAAATTTTTAACTGCTGCCACTGTTGCCCTGACCCTTTCCGTCAGCGCAGGCGCTGTTGCCGCTGCGTGTGACGAAGGTGAGATTGTCATCAAGCTGAGCCACGTAACCAATACAGACAAACACCCCAAAGGCATCGCAGCGTCCTTGCTGGAATCCCGTGTGAACGAGGAAATGAACGGCAAAGCATGTGTAGAGGTTTTCCCAAACTCAACACTGTATAATGATGACCAAGTGCTTGAAGCGCTGTTGCAGGGCGATGTGCAGATGGCGGCCCCATCTCTGTCGAAGTTTGAACAGTTCACCAAGCAGTTCCGCATTTTCGATCTGCCATTCATGTTTAAAGACATCAACGCGGTTGATGAATTCCAGAACTCTGAAACTGGTCAGGCGATGAAAGAAAGCATGAGCCGCCGTGGCCTTCTCGGCCTTGCATTCTGGCACAATGGCATGAAGCAGATGTCGGCTAACAAGCCGCTGATCAGCCCGGCAGATGCCAATGGCCTGAAATTCCGGGTTCAAAATTCTGATGTTCTCAAGGCGCAAATGGCCGCGATTGGCGGATCACCTCAGCCAATGGCGTTTTCCGAAGTTTATGGCGCGCTGCAAACTGGCGTTGTCGATGGTCAGGAAAACACATGGTCCAACATCTATGGCAAGAAGTTCTTTGAGGTGCAGGACGGTGTGACGGAAACCAACCACGGCATCATCGATTATATGCTTGTGACGTCGACCGACTGGTGGGACAGCCTTGAGCCAGATGTACGCGATCAGCTTGCGACTATCATTGCTGAAGTGACCGAAGCGCGGAACGCGGAATCCACGGCTGTGAACGCTGCCGCCAAGCAGGCCATCATTGATGCCGGCGGGGTTGTGCGCGAATTGGATGCTGCACAGCGCGAAGAATGGGTCACCGTGATGAAGCCTGTTTGGGAGCAATTCAAGGACGATGTTGGTCAGGAAAACATCGACGCCGCACAGCAGATCAATGCTGGCGGTTCCTAATCTCTGACCCTTAAAACCAAGTCCAGGCCCCGACAAATTGTTCGGGGCCTGGACATTGAGGCTGCCTGATACGGCATATTTCAAAATTCTGGGGAGAAACGGCATGGCGACGCATCAGGTTGCACAGACAGGTCTGGGCCGGATCGTTAATGAGATCGAAGAAACCGCCATCGCGGTGCTTCTGGGTCTGATGACGATCCTGACGTTTATCAATGTTATTTTACGCTATGGGTTCAACACCGGGATCATCTGGGGTCTTGAGGCCGTGACGTTTCTGTTTGCTTGGCTTGTGCTGTTTGGCGTGAGCTATGCGGTAAAGGTCACGGCGCATCTGGGTGTGGACGCGGTGATTAACCTGTTCAGTGCTGGACCGCGCCGGGTGCTGGCGGTGATCGCGGCATTTGTCTGTGTGGCTTACGGGATATTGCTGTTCAAAGGTGCCTGGGATTACTGGGCACCCTTTGCGGGTCTTGATGCGACATCAGGCCGCTGGTTCCCCACCGGGTTTGAAAACAGCCGGGATCAGGCGTGGTACGAGGTGATCGACATCCCAATCCCCGAGTGGCTGCGTTTTATTGAGCCTTTGATGAACGAAGGCGAAGCCTATGAAAAACTGCCGCGTTTTATTCCTTACGCTATGCTGCCCTTTGGCATGGCACTGCTGTTGTTTCGGTTTGTGCAGGCGGCGTTGCGCGTGATTGCCGGACGGCAAGACACGCTGATTGTCAGCCACGAAGCCGAAGACGAAGTTGATGCCGTCAAACATATGAACGCGGAAAGCTGATATCATGGAAATTGTCATTCTCTTTACGATGGTTGTTGGCCTGATGCTGATCGGCGTACCGATTGCGGTGTCGCTTGGCATGTCGTCAATCCTGTTCCTGCTGGTGCTGTCTGACACATCACTGGCCTCCATAGCCCAGACGTTCTTTCAGGCAATGGCCGGACACTACACCTTGCTGGCGATCCCGTTTTTCATCCTGGCCTCGTCGTTTATGTCGACGGGCGGTGTGGCGAAACGGATCATCCGATTCTCCATCGCGCTTGTCGGTCACTTGCCGGGTGGCCTGGCAATTGCGGGCGTGTTTGCCTGTATGTTGTTTGCCGCTCTTTCCGGCTCATCACCCGCTACAGTGGTCGCCATCGGCTCCATCGTGATCGCGGGCATGCGTCAGGTTGGCTATACCAAGGACTTTGCCGCAGGTGTCATCGCCAACGCGGGGACATTGGGTATCCTGATCCCGCCTTCAATTGTGATGGTTGTCTACGCCTCTGCCACGGACGTGTCCGTTGGCCGGATGTTTCTTGCAGGTGTCATCCCCGGTCTGATGGCTGGCACGATGTTGATGGTAACCATTTACGTCATGGCCAAGGTGCGGAACCTGCCCAAAGGCGAGTGGCGCGGGTGGGGTGAGGTTTTTGATGCAGGCAAGGAAGCTGGATGGGGGCTGATGCTGATCGTGATCATCCTTGGCGGTATCTATGGCGGTATCTTTACCCCCACAGAAGCAGCTGCGGTGGCGGCGGTCTATGCCTTCTTTATTGCATGCTTTGTCTATCGAGACATGGGGCCACTGCATGTGGCGGGTGATGGCAACAATGTTTCG
>JBPOFE010000070.1:0-16843 GCA_051252035.1 Sulfitobacter sp. | reverse complement strand
TTGAGGTGAACGGCATCGGTACATTGCGCAACACTGTTGAGGACGAGGCGATATGACACCGGACGATCATGCAATCGCCGCCGCAGACCTACTGGCAGCCGAAAAATCTGGCACACAGATCGGGCTTTTGACATTGCGCCATCCAAACATGGGCATGGACGATGCCTATGCCATCCAAAACGAGATCGCGCACGCCAAGGCCGCCATGGGCCGCAAGGTGATCGGATGGAAAATTGGCCTGACCTCTAAGGCGATGCAATATGCGCTGAACATCGACATTCCCGACAGCGGTATCTTGTTTGATGATATGAAGTTCGATCATGGCGCAATTGTTCCAAAGGGCCGCTTTATCCAACCCCGGATCGAAGCGGAAATTGCCTTCGTACTAAAAGCCCCTCTGGGCGGTGCGGACGTAACCCGCTCGGACGTCATCGCAGCGACTGATTATGTGGCACCTTCCATCGAAATTCTCGACACCCGCATCCACCGCGTTGACGCAACAACTGGCAAAACCCGCACCGTATTCGATACGATAAGTGACAATGCCGCGAATGCCGGGGTGGTGTTGGGACCGCAACGCCATGCGGTTGACGCCGTTGATTTGCGCTGGGTCGGTGCCATCACCTTGCGCAATGACGATGTAGAAGAAACCGGGCTTGGCGCGGGCGTTCTGAATGATCCTGTCGAAAGCGTTGTCTGGTTGGCCAGGCGCATGGCGCAATATGGGCAAAGCATTGAGCCGGGGCAAATTATCTTGTCGGGCAGCTTTATCCGGCCCGTTGAATGCCCGTCCGGGACACATATCAAGGCGGATTTTGGTGCGTTTGGTGAGGTTGAAATTGCTTTTGCCTAGTGGCCTTCATGCTGCCCGCACCCGCAGTATTTTAACACATTCCTGAAGACTTGATTGTCTTGTTGTGCATTTCAAGCATAACGTCAGCATCTAGAGCCCGCGTCTCAAACCCAACTGACCGGGCCGTTGTGCATCAAGGGGAAGCCATACCACGTGAAACGTATTTTCATCACTGGAACAGCCGGGTTTATCGGGTTTCACCTTGCGAAGCTGTTGATCGCCGAAGGGTTCATTATTCACGGCTATGATGGCATGAACGATTATTACGATGTGGCGCTGAAACAGCGACGACATCAGATGTTACTGCAATCACCTGGATTTGCCGCCACCGAAGGACAACTTGAGGATCAAGCGTTGTTGGACCAAACCATCGACGCCTTTGCGCCAGATGTTATCGTCCACCTCGCTGGTCAAGCTGGGGTGCGTTATTCTCTGGAAAACCCGCGCGCCTATCTGGATTCGAACGTCATCGGCACCTTTAACGTCATGGAGGCAGCGCGGCGTCTGAAAGTGCAGCATTTGCTAATGGCTTCGACATCGTCAGTGTATGGCGCGAACACTCAAATGCCTTTTGATGAGTTGGAAAAAGCCGATACACAATTGACCATCTATGCAGCGACGAAAAAAGCAAATGAGAGCATGGCCCATGCTTATGCGCATCTCTACGACCTGCCCACGACGATGTTCCGGTTTTTCACAGTATACGGTCCTTGGGGACGTCCAGATTTAGCGCTCTATAAGTTTGTCGATGCGATCTTAGACGGGCGGCCCATCGACATTTACAACCACGGCGACATGTACCGCGATTTTACCTATGTCGATGATCTGGTGCGTGCGATCCGCCTTCTGATCGACGCTGTGCCTGTGCGGCCGACAGATGGGATTGTACCAGAGGGCGACAGCCTGTCACCCGCAGCACCTTACCGGGTAGTGAACATCGGCAACTCTGACAAAGTGCGTCTGTTGGATTTTGTTGACGCCATCGAAGATTGCCTCGGGAAAAAGGCGCAGCGAAATTATATGGACATGCAAATGGGCGATGTCCCTGCCACTTGGGCCAATGCTGAATTGCTGCAAAAACTGACGGGTTACCAGCCTCAAACTGACTTCCGCGATGGCATCGCGAAATTTGTCGAATGGTATCGCGACTATGCCGGGAAGTGATCGCAATTGCCCTGACCCGGCTTCCTACCTAGAATGTGCCACAGGCTTGATAAGGACCAATCGATGACCACCTCAGACATCAAAGCGGAATTCCTTTTGCCAACAGATGAATTGCGCAAGGATCTACCCTTTTTCACCAAAACACTGGGCATGCGGCTTGAAAATATATTTCCCGCTGATGATCCTTCAGTGGCCAGCTTTTCCGGGCATGGTATTCGCTTGCGCATCGAAAAAGGGGCCGCCGTTCCACCCGGACATTTGCGGATTTTGACCGATGACCCAGACAATTTTGCAGATGGAAAACAGTCTCTAACAGCACCAAACGGGACACAAATTGAGATCGTTCCATTGTCACCAATTGTCGAGCAACCGCATACTCAGCATGAATTCGCGGTGCGCAGGTTGCGTGATGAAGCGCCTTGGGTGATCGGGCGTGCAGGCATGCATTACCGCGATCTGATCCCTACACGGCTCGGCGGTTCCATCATTGCAAGCCACATCCGTATCCCCGACGGTGGGCCTGTGCCGGACATGGTGCATTATCACACTGTCGGATTTCAGCTGATCTTTTGCTACAAGGGTTGGGTTGACATCTACTATGAGGATCAGGGCGAAGACATGATCCGACTTCAGGCGGGGGATTGTGTGACCCAGCCGCCCGGTATCCGCCACCGCGTGATGCACGCCTCACCCGATATTGAGGTCATCGAAATTGGTGTCCCTGCCGAACATGTCACCACCATCGACCATGATTTCATCCTGCCCAACGGCAAGGGCGATCCGACCCGCGAATGGGACGGACAAACATTCGTGCATCATATCAAGGACAAGGCCACGTGGTCCCCGTTCCGCATTCCGGGTTTCACCATGCGCGATACCGGAATTACATCTGGCACCAAAGGCGTGGCGGGTATTCAGGTCGCACGTTTTGACGCAGGCAGCCCCCCGGCCACCACACATGATGCCGACATCCACTTCACTTTTGTCATGGACGGCACAATGACGCTATCCGCCGAAAGTCAAGACGACCGTGATCTGCAACCCGGCGATGCCTTTGTCATACCGCCCGGCATAACCGCGCAATACAAGGACTGCTCAACGAATTTAGAGTTGCTCGAGGTTGCCTTGCGCGGAGATTTCAAAACCAAGATCATCGCATGAGTAAATTTCAGTAAGCATCGTGACAGGCAAATTCCTGCAAAATTGTCGCAAACCTTGCTATCCGTCACTTAACCACCTCAAAACGCGCGCTTTCCCAAGCAGCTTAAGCGGGATATAGGGTGAAGCATGACAAATTATCTATATCAGAATGATCTGCCCGACGACCTTGATCTGGGTCCCATTGTCGCCATTGATTGCGAAACCATGGGCCTGCACCCGCATCGCGACCGGCTGTGTGTTGTGCAACTTTCGGGGGGCGACGGGAATGCGCATCTTGTTCAGGTTGCCAAAGGCCAAACAGACGCGCCGAACCTCTGCGCCCTGTTGACCAACCCTAACACCCTCAAACTGTTTCACTTTGGCCGCTTTGACATCGCCGCCATGCAAAACGCCTTTGGCGCAGTTACGGCACCCGTCTATTGCACCAAAATCGCCAGCCGTCTGATCCGCACCTATACGGATCGCCATGGATTGGCCAAGCTGTTGCAAGAGCTGCTGAACATCGACATTTCAAAGCAGCAACAATCCAGCGATTGGGGTTCTGAAACACTGACCGAGGCACAGATCGAATACGCCGCGTCTGATGTTTTGTACCTGCACCAACTGCGCGACGAGCTGAACAAACGCCTGATCCGCGAAGGCCGCATGGAAATCGCGCAAGCATGCTTTGATTTTCTGCCCATGCGTGCCCATCTAGATCTGGAAGGCTGGCCTGACATAGATATTTTTGCACACGCATGAAAACTCCGTTCCTAGACACTGCGCGGCGGGTGATCCGCACCGAAGCTGAGGCACTGAACACACTGGCTGATGTGCTGGATGGGCGATTCCGCGAGGCGATTGATCTGATCATGGCCACGAAAGGCCGCGTGATTGTCACGGGTATTGGCAAATCCGGTCACATCGCAAACAAGATCGCGGCGACATTTGCCAGCACCGGGACACCCGCGCAATTTGTACACCCCGCCGAGGCAAGCCATGGTGATCTGGGTATGATCACCGCCGCAGATGTGGTTCTGGCGATCTCAAACTCTGGCGAGGCACCTGAGCTTGGCAACCTCATTGCCTATTCGCGCCGTTTTTCGATCCCGCTGATCGGGATCACCAGCAAGGAAAACAGCAGCCTAGGCAGCCAATGTGATGTGCTCCTTTTGCTGCCCCAACTTGCCGAAGCCTGTGGCACTGGTGTTGTGCCAACAACGTCAACCACGCTTACCCTCGCAATGGGCGATGCGCTGGCCGTCGCGCTGATGGAGAACCGCGAATTTACCGCCGAACATTTCCGCGACTTTCATCCCGGCGGCAAGCTCGGTGCGCGTCTTGCCCGTGTTGATGCCCTGATGCACACGGGCGATCGCATTCCATTAACAAACCTCAACGCATCAATGGGCGATGTCCTGCGCGAAATCAGCGGTAAGGGATTTGGTGTTGTCTGCGTCACAGACGACAACGGCCAAATGCAAGGGATCATAACCAACGGCGACCTAAGCCGTCATATGGACAGTCTGGGTTCAAAAACCGCCCATGACGTGATGACCGCCTCACCCATTACGATTGAACCAAATGCGCTTGCTGAAAAAGCTGTTGGCATCATGAACAGCCGCCAAATCACCTGCTTGCTTGTTGTTGATCCGTCTGAGCCTGCGATTCCTGTTGGAATACTTCATATCCACGACTGCCTGCGTGTTGGTTTGGGGTAATAGTGCTATGCATGCAGACAGCTATTCCAGATGGGTTTCCTGGCTTAAGGTATTGCTGCCGCTGACTGCACTGGCCTTATTATCAACCCTGTTTTTGCTGTCACGCGCGATTGATCCAGAAACAGTAATCCCTTTTGCAGACAAAGAAATCCAAGACCGGATGCGAGACCAGCAGGTTACTGGCCCATTTTTCTCTGGAACCACCGCCGACGGCGACCTGATTTCATTCTCAGCTGAAACCCTTAAAACGCCTGATGGTCACACTGGATCCAATCAAGCCAAGGATGTGACGGTTGAGCTTTCCATTCTCGGTGGTGCAAAAGTAACAGTCGTGGCGGACATGTCTGAATTCGACATCGTCAATGATCTGGCTGAGCTAACGGGTGGTGTGGTGATAACGACTTCAACACAATACCGCATTATATCCGATAAATTGTCCTCTCAGCTATCTGCATTAAGCCTACAATCACCCGGTCCAGTTGAAGCAACCGGCCCGCCCGGCAGTCTGACCGCCGGCAGTATGATGATAACCTCTACCGCCGAGGGAAAACCCGCCCAATTGATTTTCACAAACGGGGTGAAACTGATATACACGCCAAAACAAGAAGAAGAGTGACCACCGTGAAACATCTGCGATTCCTACTGCTGCCACTCTTTTTGGCCGTGCAAACCCTGCCTGCCAACGCGCAAGGGGCGAACGTTGCCTTCGGCACCATCCGACAGGATACCGGCCTTCCGGTTGAGGTCACAGCGGACAACCTATCTGTCGATCAGTCCACTGGCACAGCGATTTTTACGGGGAACGTCTTGATCGGTCAGGGTGAAATGCGCTTGTCTGCCGCCCGGGTCTTGGTCGTTTACCGCGCAGAAAACAAAGGCATCGCGCGCTTAGAGGCCACAGGCGGCGTGACGCTGGTATCGGGCCCAGATGCCGCCGAATCAGAACGCGCAGATTATAATATTGATGACGGCACTATTGTGATGTCTGGCAATGTCTTACTTGCTCAAGGGGCCAGCGCACTTAGCGCCGACAAAATGTCCGTGCGGCTGTCCGATGGCACGGCGCAAATGTCTGGCCGCGTAAAAACCATTTTGCAGACCGGCGGCAACAACTGATGACCCCGCCACCTGACCTCAAGATCGCTGGGAGAGGCTCTTCTGGTCTCAAGATCGAACATTTGCGTAAATCCTATCGCAAAAAAACAGTGATTCGTGATTTTTCCATGCACCTTGACCGGGGTGAAGTCGTCGCTCTGCTTGGGCCGAACGGCTCCGGGAAAACCACGACTTTTTATGCGGTTGCGGGCCTTGTAACACCCGAAGGTGGCACCGTCGTCGTGGACGGTAAAGATGTGACTACACTGCCAATGTACCGGCGCGCGCAACTTGGTATCGGGTATTTGCCGCAAGAGATGAGCATTTTTCGCGGTTTGTCAGTTCAGGACAATATCAGCGCGATTCTCGATATTTCCGTCCCAATCCGCCATCAGCGCCGCGAACGGCTCGAAGAGCTACTGTCAGAGTTTTCAATCGAACACTTGCGCCGCGCGCCTGCCCTCGCCTTGTCGGGTGGTGAAAGACGCCGTGTTGAAATCGCGCGCTGTTTGGCGGCCAATCCGAACTATCTGTTGTTGGATGAACCCTTTGCTGGCGTCGACCCGATATCTGTTGGGGACATTCGACACCTGGTTGCCGATCTTAAAAACCGCGGCATTGGAGTATTGATCACCGACCATAATGTCCGGGAAACCCTCGAAATTGTGGATCGTGCGTATATCTTGCACGAGGGCAAGGTGCTGATGTCTGGTACACCCGATGAAGTTGTCCAAAACGAAAATGTACGCCGGGTATATCTTGGCGACAATTTCCGCATTTCCTAAAATTTCGTTAACCGGGGTTAGGTAAATTCCAGCTGAGCGCCGCCTGCTCACCATTGACTTCCCACACATTTTTTGGCCTCATGGAGCCATGGCAACACTTCGTTCCTGTTTGATCCTGCATCGGCCTTATTGCAAAGGCATGGTCAAAATCTTTGTGAACGCGGGGCCATTTTTCCGCATCTGAGCAAAACAATCACCACCGCAGGTGGACCATTTGATGATGCTCAGAACGACAATAACAAGGAGAACTTATGCGGTACCAAATCAGCGGCAAACAGATCGACATTGGCGAAGCGCTTCAAACTCATGTGAAAGAAGAGCTGGGTGTTTCCATCAAGAAATATTCAGAACGTCCTACCGATGCCCTGGTCATATTTTCAAAGTCGGCGCACGAATTTGTCTGCGAGACAACCGTACATCTTTCCACCGGATTAACCGCCTCCGCCAAGGCGCATAACATTGATATTTATGGCGCATTTGATGATTGTAACGAAAAAATGGAAAAACAGTTGCGGCGTTACAAACGTCGGCTGAAAGACCACCACAAAGAACGCCCAGAACCAGTTGAACTTCTTGGTGCCGCCTCTTATATCCTCGCCTCAGAAAGCGATTCAGACGCGCAGGAACCTGACACTCTTCAACCCATGATTATCGCAGAAATGCAGACCAAGATTGCAACTTTGTCTGTCGGTGAAGCGGTTATGCATATGGAATTGGCGGGCGCACCTGTGCTGGTGTTTCGAAAAGAAGGCAAAGAAGGCTTGAACGTCGTGTATCGCCGTGAAGACGGAAACATTGGCTGGATAGACCCGTCATAACATAAACGGATTGGCCAAGCCGATCCGCGGAGCAAAGCGAGCGGAATGGATTTTGCGAAACTCTTAAAGCCGGAGGCAGTCAAAGTACTGACGTCTGCCTCCAGCAAAAAGCGGCTGATGCATGACATTGGTGATCTGGTCAGCCACGCCTATGGCTTGAATGCCGGTGAAGTGGTTGATGCCTTGATCGCACGCGAATCACTGGGGCCAACCGGTGTTGGTCATGGCGTGGCATTGCCACACGCGCGCGTGGATGGTTTGGAAAAGGTGATTGGTGCCTTTGTCCTGCTCGACAAGCCAATTGATTTTTCTTCTGTTGACCGTCAGCCCGTCGACGTGGCTTTTGCCCTATTTGCACCAGAAGATGCAGGCGTCGAACATCTGAAAGCATTGGCTTTGGTCGCCCGCACACTGCGTGATCCAGCGATCTGTGCCAAACTACGTGCAAATCCAGAGGCAGGGACGCTTTATACTATTTTGACCGAAGAAAAATCGGTTCAAGCCGCATAGAGCCTTCAAGCCCAACGCGAAAATCCAAACATGACATAGTCACGCTGATACGCATCGGCGGCTAATTTCTCAATTTCATCATCATAGATTTCGGCCAACGCAAACGGCTGGTCCGGGTGACGAGGGCTTAGATCAGGTGCATCCGCGTGTCCAATCGCGTGCGCCAGCTCATCTAATTCAGCCGCCAAATCAGCCTCGCGGATGATACGATCCGGCAGGCACACCTCACCAAATCCCATGATCGCTTGCGCCTGTGTACACCATGCGGCATCAACCCGGATGGCCGTCTGACCCGATAGGTTTCCTTTAAGAAAAATCAAAAACGCTGAAAACGCCGCACGATGTGCCGCGATATCATACGTTTCATCCGGTCCGTTTTCGGGTAGCGGCATATTATATCGCCGAACCATCGTATTGCGCAGTTGGGTAAAACTGCCTTTTCCAGTATTCAGAATATGTCGACAAAACGCATCATGTGCCCGCTCGACCGGATGTCGAAGCACGGTAAAGCTCCGATGCCCGGGGTGTTTACGTTTCCATTGCCGCAAATCTTTTTGCGAAAATTTTGTCTGCAGATCATCCGTCGACACGCCATCCAGTGCCGCCAACCACTCCATCACCTGACTGCACGGCCCACTGCGCAGCGGCATGTAAATCAGCGACGCATCCGCAGCAACAACATAGGACGGCACGTTCGGCCCGCGCCGTGGTTCAAAATTCGGGGTCCGCGTCAGATCAAATCGGTCCAGCCGCGACAGTGATTTTTCCATATGATCATAATTGCTGACCTTGGCAGAAATCGGGCTTGGGTTTTGCTTTTTCAGGTTTTTGTCCAAGGCATCCAGCGCCTCATTGACACCCAGAAACTTGGCCAGACCGTTCATCACCTCAACGCTTTGCAGGTCTTCGTAAGCGACGTAAAACGCGGTCTGCCCCGATGTTTGCAACCGGTTCAACAACGACACCTGAAACGCCTGTAACGCCTCAAGATGGGCCTCAAACTCACCACTGTCAAAAACAACCTGCGCCGATTTATGCGCCTTCATGTCGGTCAGTTTCCACTGCCCCGTAGCCTGTGCAATCTTCCAGCTGACATAACTGTCCACCGGGTTACGGGTCAGCACAATTTTGGCGCACTGCGGATCGTCAACAATTGCGTCGAACACACGCGGGTCGTGATCGTGAAAGTACCGAAAGCCACTCAACGATGCGGGATTATTCCGAATGGCATCCAAAAGTGCGTTTGGGTTTGCATCCCGGCGGGCCAGATCAATTCCCAAGATTGGGTCATTGCTCGGGTATCCCAAGAAATGCGGATTAAATGCCTCCCCATGGCAGGTTATGCCAGCAAAGGCATTCAAGTTCGCCTCAAGAAAGTTAGACCCGGTACGCATTTCCGCAAAAACGATAAAAGACGTGAATTTATCGGTCATCAGTTATTGCACCACATAAGGTTTCCGCGTCGCTTTGGGTGTCGTTTCAATCCCGCGTTCGGCTGGGAAATCTCCCATCAGGTAGGGGTGCATCCCCTGATTTTTGAGGTTCTGAAGAAACTGACCAAATCCGCTGAGGTCGGCCATCTTGGGTGCCTCTGACAGACGGCGCAATTTCGTCCGCCCGATCTCGTCCAATATCCCCTGCAACGGTTCCATCGGCGCTTCGATAAATTCCGCCATACTCCAGATACGCACACGCGCCTTGGTATAGGGTGAGCGCAAAACATCCATATGCTCGCTCTCGATCTTTTGCAGAGTCGCCGCCGTGCTTCTGATATCGGCAAAATCCATATTTGACCGGAACAGCGGCACCGCCCATGCACCCGTGATCACCGATACCTGCGCATTCGGATCTTTGGCCACCCGCCAGTTTATGTCCTGATTGTCGCCCGGTCCAAACTGAAAACACTGGCGTTCACCACGGGTGTTCCAGATCAGATTCGTCAGGAACCCTTTGTTGTTGTAGTCCCGAAGGATCGCTGAATCAGCCAATGCGCCATTGATCGCTGATTGTCCCTCAGCATAATGCACCGCGTCTTTCGCAAACAAATGCCCATGCACCCGCGCGCCCGTCGCCTTGGCCAGCCAGGGTTCAAAGTTCTCAAACAATTCTGCGAACCCTTGGAACATGGAATATGGGGCCGCCGTGACCCCGTTTTCCCAATCCTCATTCGGAAATCTGCTTTGCATATACAGACCCGACCGCCCCCGCGTCCGGCGCTCAACCGCCTTGGCAAAGATACGGTCAATCTTGCCGGGGTTCGGCTCGGTCTTTTTCATTGCCCCGGCGGCATCTGTCAAAAATGCCTCGTACAAACGGTCCGCGTAGGGCCAGATTTTGCGCGCCACAAAGCAATCTGACCGCCGCAAAAGCTGTAGATGATCGTCGTAAAAAATATGTGGTTTGCCCTGAAAGTCGAACTTGGACAGCGTCAACGACCGACTCTCGATTTTTGTCGAATACTGCCGGGCCAGCGTCTGAAAATACGACTCATCCGGAATCCAGACATGTTTAAAAAACTTGTCGTAGGTGGGCCGCTCAGGATCTTGCAAGATCGCGGATAGCGTTTGCCGGGAAAGACACCACCACTGCGACCCCATATGCGGCACAATGCCGTTTGGCATTTTGCGCTTTAGCCCCAGCCGCCGCTGAAAATCGACGATACGGTCAAAAAGGTATCGGTTTCTTTTCCACGAAAACGGAAACCGCAGGGTAAAACGTTCTTCGTCAAGACCCCCGACGGTCCATGGCACGTCAGATGTTGTTGCACTTTCGATAAAATCCGTGCGCGGGCGCTGTGCCAGATAATCAATCAATTCTTCAACGGGGCGAAGCGGCAAACAGGACCCAGACGCCAAATAGACATGCCTAACTTGCGGAAAACTGGCCAACATCAATTCCGATGCGGCCTGCGATGCTGCGACGATGCCCCATGTCCCCCATTCACAGCGATAGCGCCCGGAAAACTTCACCGCATCCAAATCGCTCAACGCCGCGATAAACGCATCATGGGTCCGGCGCGGTACGCTTTTGTCGATGTGAATTACAACGGGACAACCCGCCGCGGACCAATGCCGAGCAACCTGTTCAGCGCGGCCAAGGGCGGTGTGCACCAACATGACGATGCCAACACTCATGCCCAGTTCCCCTTGGACATCAGCCCCAAGATCTCAAGCTGACGCCAGTTGATATAGCGCTCAGACCATTTGCACCAAAGCTGTGGATCATCTTTCAAACGGTCAGCATAGGCTCTGTACTCAACCGACCCGGCATAATGCTGGCCACGTTCCAACTCCTCCGCCGCCTTGCTGCCAAATGTATCGAGGAACTTGGCATGCAGCAGAACACCTGACGCTTTTTCGCCGCCCCATTCGTCGTAAACTTGATTCAGGCCCCGTGGCAGCAACATATGCGTTGAACTGACATAGGCGTATCGCTTGTCCCACTTAACCAATGGCACCTTGTTCAAAGCTGGCGCTTTGGCAGGTTCATCAGGGAAAAATACGCGCGCACGCGGTCCGCCCTGAATCCAGAGGTTGGTAAACAAATGGTTGCGAGAGATTGTGTAATTGCCGCTGTCAAACCACGAAGCAATATCAATCGGGTTCTGCCCCTCGCGGTAGGGTTGTTCGTCCAACCGACCCTTTGGATACATATCCAGCAACATGGCCGAGAATGACTTGATCGACGACGCATCCAACCAGTCAGTTAGGGCACGCAAAGGCCGCGTATCACAAAACGGATAGACCAGGAATTCATCAGGATCGACTGTCAGTGCCCAATGCCCATGGGCATATTTCATTTGCAGCGCATTCAGCCAATCAACGCCAAAGCGCGCACTTTTATAACTCGCCTTGGTCCGCCACACCGACACATCCGGTTGATCAGCCAGATAATCAAGCGACCCATCGGTGCTGTCATTGTCCACAAAAAAGAAATGGCCAACGCCCATATCACGATAATAATCCAGAAAATACGGCAGTCTGATCCGCTCATTCCGCTGAGTGCAAAACAACAGCAGATCGTCCGTGCGGATTTGTCCGGTGCGGTTTGCGACTCTCTTTAGCTCACGACGTTTACGGTACGCACGAATGCGCCACCGCTTACGTTGAAGCCTCAGCCGATATGACTGGATTAAACCCAAAACCGCCCTCTACCTTTGGGAAATTACCGCTCTTTTTATGCGCTATCACTCTAACCTTAACACGGTCTTGAAATGATCAGACCAACTTGGGCCAATAAAATAATCATCTTTTTGCGCTTGTGGCGGGTTTTTCTCCCAATTCTCAATCGTATTTATCCACAAATACCTGTCAGATGCAGATGCGTAAACGGGTTTTTCACCCAAAATTTCCCGCAAAACCTGCAGATCGTTGCATAAAACACGCGATCCTAACG
This sequence comes from Sulfitobacter sp., assembly GCA_051252035.1. GTDB lineage: Bacteria > Pseudomonadota > Alphaproteobacteria > Rhodobacterales > Rhodobacteraceae > Sulfitobacter. Next base: position 4,362 of record JBPOFE010000070.1, on the reverse strand, counting down.
CCAAAGCCTCTAATGGCGGAAATCCATAGCCTTCTGCGAGACTCGGAAACAATGATCCTGCCGCCCCTTTGACCAGTGCCGCAAGCGCCGGATCACTCAAATCAGACAGTTCATAGATTTGGCTCTCGGCGGTCAGACGATCCAGACGCGAAAACACGGCGTCGTTGTTCCACCCTCGGCTGCCGCAGATAAAAAGTGGCGGAGCTTTTGGACCAAATTCCTCCCAAATATCCAGAAGGAACGCATGGTTTTTTCGTGGTTCAATTGTCCCAACCGTCACGAAATAGGGTCGATTAAGTGGCAAATCACTCGGCAACCCCCTCGCATCCTCAGACGGCATGGTTGTCCCCAAATGCGCAACAATCGGCTTTGGCGTGCGGCCCCAGCCTCGCATGAATTTTTCAGCACGGGTTTGCGTGTCGTGTGAATTATAGAGAACAAAATCAGCAAGCGTACTGACGCGGCGCATCTTTTCGAGAAACGGCTCGACCGACCCTTCCCGCTGAAATTCGGGATGCTCAAGCGGGATCATATCATGCACCATCACGGCACTGCGACCACCACTTGCTCGAACCGCGTTGAGAACCCGATCCGTCAGATTACTATGCCCAACATTGAAATAATCATAGCCGTTCGGCAAAAAGCCCCCTAGGAGATCCGCCAATTTTCGTGGCAAAGCCCGCGCGACGGCAAAACGCCGAACGTCACTTTCAGCTTTTTTGTGAATCTCACTGCGTCCTCGTGGCAACCGTGACATCAAATCAATGTCGCCCCAAGGCGCTTTGCCTTCCATCCTGTCCGCAAATGCCTGCATGCCAATCTGATCAAGCAACAGATACCCAAGCCTCGTCCGAACCAAGCCGAAAACCGGAACGCCATCGCCAATTAGATGGCTCAAATACGCATGTTCGACCCTATCAATGCCCGTTGCGATCCGCCCTGCACGCCGCAAGCTGCGCGTCAGATCAAGCAGGCGCGCCGCCGGCATCTAGGCGTCGTAATGGCCCGTTTGGTGCCATCTCCATGCGTCGGTGATCATTTGCTGCATCGTTGAACGCACGGGCTTCCAACCAAGCTCTTCCATGGCCCGCTGTGAGCCAGATACCAGTTTTGTACAATCCCCAGCGCGCCTTGGTCCTTCGGTGAACGGCACCGCTCGATTGGTGACGTCACGGCTATGTTCAATCACGTCGCGCACTGAAAACCCTGATCCGGTGCCAAGGTTAAAAACGCGGTTTGGCTTGCCATCCCGCAGCCATTTCAGACCCAGAATATGCGCGTCGACCAAATCACAAACATGCACATAGTCTCTGATACAGGTGCCATCCGGCGTATCGTAATCGGTGCCGTGGATCGTCAATGCATCACGCTTGCCGTCAATCGCATCCAGCATAAGCGGCACAAGGTGGGTTTCCGGCTGATGGAATTCGCCAACGTCGCCATCGGGGTCAGCACCCGCCACATTGAAATAACGAAAGATCACATGCCGCAGATCGTTAGACACACCAAAGTTGCGCAGGATATCTTCAATCGCACGCTTGGACGCGCCATAAGCGTTGATCGGAAATTGCGCGCTGTTTTCGTCCAACACCACGTTGTCCTGATCGCCATATGTCGCGCAAGTCGATGAGAATACGAAATTCAGACAATCAGCGGCAACCGCTGCTTCGATCAGGGTCAGCGACCCCAAAACATTATTGCGCCAGTATTTCCCCGGTTCTGCAATGCTCTCGCCCACTTGGCTAAGGGCCGCAAAATGTATCACTGCAATGGGTTGATATTGTGCAAAAACCTGATCCAGACGCGCCCGATCCAGCAAATCACCCTGCTCAAACGGGCCAAACTTTACCGCGTCCTGCCAACCCGTCACCAAATTATCGTATGTTATCGGCGTAAAACCTGCGGCCTTCAGCGCTTTGCACGCGTGAGAGCCGATGTAACCCGCCCCCCCCGTCACAAGAACATTGCTCATCATCGTACCTTTTAAGCGCGTCACTGCGCCGCTTTATCGACCTGCATGATGCTCTGCAGATATGCGTTTAGATCATCACGCAAATCTTCTCGGGACAGACCAAAGGCGACAGTTGCTTGTAAAAACCCTGATTTTGAGCCGCAATCAAACCGCTGACCCCTGAACCGATAGCCATACACATCGCGGTCCTGCTCAATCTCACGCGCAATCGCGTCAGTCAGTTGAATTTCACCGCCCGACCCGGATTTGAGCTGATTGAGATTCTGCAAAACCGTTGGGGCCAGAATATAACGCCCAATCACCGCTAGATTTGATGGCGACTTATCTACATCCGGTTTTTCAATCATACCTTTCACCTTCACCATCTGACCCATGTCTTCCGACACATCCAGCATACCGTAAGAAGACGACTTTTCCGGCTCTACTTCCATTGCTGCGACCATATTACCGCCAGTGTCGGCATAGGCTTCGACCATCTGTTGCAAGCATGGCTTTTCCGCCGCGATCACGTCGTCGGGCAGGATCACCGCAAAAGGCTCATTACCAATCAACCGACGCGCGCACCAAACCGCATGGCCCAAGCCCAACGCCCGGTGCTGGCGAATATAGGCAATCGCACCACTTTCCATGTTGGTGTTTTTCAAGATCTCAAGAAGTTTGGTTTTCTTCTTCTTCTTCAACTCCTGCTCCAACTGCGGCGCATGGTCGAAATAATCCTCAAGCGCACCCTTGCCGCGCGATGTGACAAAAATAAATTCCTTGATCCCAGCCGCCCGCGCCTCATCAATTGCATATTGAATGAGGGGGCGATCAACCAAGGTCATGATTTCTTTTGGCACCGATTTAGTTGCCGGCAAAAACCGTGTTCCCATGCCTGCCACGGGAAAAATTGCTTTTGTTACTTTCCTACGCATCTTTGTCCTTACAACCTCTTCTTGGGTTGGCTTCTGCCATTGTTACTCGGCCACTCAATACCGACTGAAAATCTTATTCTTAGTATGAAATCAAACGCAGTTTTTCAAAACTGCGTCCTCCTGTTCTTTACTCTTCGCTCAATCCACGCTGTCTGGCAACGCGTGTCCGCTCCTTTTCCACACGACGTGATCTAGATATCATGCGAAACAGCGGCTCATGCCGCGCCACCTTGCCATAAATACCGCCACTTTGCATCCAGATCCCCTCGGGATCAAACTTCAGTTGATGATAGATAGCGGTCCGCGACAGGTTCAACAGGGTGACAATTTCACCATTTTTCACCCTATCAACTGCCCGTACATAATCTTTTTTGCAGCGCACTGGCCGTGTCACGATCAGCGAACTCTTGCGCACCGAGGACAGAAACGACTGAAAAGGCGCAATAGGATGTTTTGATAGCGTTCCCTGGCCAAATGGACGCTCTTGTCCCGCGCTATAGCCGTGGTCCAAACGCTGCAACATGCGCCTCACGTCACGCGGCTCCAATCTGCCATCGACCATATGTCGCAACAACCGAGCCCGTTCTTGCTTACGCAGCCGCCGCCACTGATCACTGTGTTTGTCTTTGGTGATATGCTTGCGCTGAAATACGGCCCAACTTGCGCCAATATCAAACAAATCTCGCGGCACCCGCGCATCGGTGCGCAACCTATTGGCGGCGAACCCATGGTGCACCTCGGCAAGCGGCACAATCGCGGTTTTATGACCAGCACGCGCCAACCTCATATTGAGGTCGGTTTCTTCGAGAAAATAGTGAAATGCAGGGTCAAAACCACCAAGCTCAATCAAAACACTTCGGCGAAAAGCCATATTAGTGCCTTCTGTCTTGATTGCGCGACCCCTTGGAGGTGTTAAGATGCTTGTCTGCTCTGGGTTCACATCATGATCATGCGCTTCACCGAGCGCGTCCAAGGTGCGGGCTTTCCATTGGAAAGAAATCCCATTGCGTCCTCGCACAAAACCACCCATCGCAGCCACGTCTGATTGGGCAGCAGGCGCTGTCAGGTAATGCAACCATTGCGGCTCCGGCACGGCATCATCATCAATAAAAGCAACCACATCCCCTGCAGCATGAGTCAGGCCCAGATTGCGTGCAGCGGATATATTCGGCTGATCAAACGGCAGCAGTTTCAACTGTTCGGCAAAAGGCAGATTCTGTGCAACCTTGATCCCGTCAGGATCGGCAACAACGACAACTTCAAACGATGGAAATTGAAGCTGTGACACTCCCATCAAACATCGCTTTAACGCCTTGTGCCTTGCTCGGCTGACGATCACGATGCTGACAGTTAATTCGGTCATTCAAGGCCCATTTGCGCCATCATAGACTCTATTTTTGGCACATCTCCGGGATTATTAAGCTCCCAAAACGCGCGGCCCTTGGCTTCGACTTCTACACATAGAACCGATCGGCC
>JBPOFE010000007.1:0-40081 GCA_051252035.1 Sulfitobacter sp. | reverse complement strand
GGGCCACTGCCGGGTTCGGATTGGCTTAAAAACGATCAATCCAGCGATGCAAACTATGCAAAACGTCATAGCGCTTCAAATTTCGGTGCAGATTTGGCCTGACAAATCGAAGCCCCCCTGCTGCGGTGCCGATAATCACCAAATCCCCTTCAGCAGTCCCATCAACGGCTGTCACAGGTGCGCTCATCCCCTCAATCAATGTGCCGATACGCTCTGATGTGCCAAAGTTGCGTATGTCCACGCGCCCATCTGCATAAGCGATCCCGTAGACAGAATTACCCCATTGTCCGAGTCTGCGCACAAAAATCGGCGATCCATCAAGACTGTAACCTTGATCTTGCTCAGTGTCAGACATGGTTGTGCGATAGTCCCATCGTTTGACGTGGCCCTCGCCATCTAAGGTGAACAAATTTGTTTCACGCGCTGATCCGTCCTCCAGATCCGCCTGCCCATCGGCCAGACCAACAGCCAGACAATTGCCGCATACCACCGAACCTGACTGTCGGTTTTTCCGATTGGTCACCTCGTCCGCAATCGCTGTCATACTGAAAGCGCGCAAGGTATTGTTTTCGCCCGACACGGCCAAAAACCGTCCATCTGATGAAAAATCGAGTATGGGGGAAGTAGCGGATCCTGATCCCTTTTCAGAAAACTGTGCAACGGCAATCAGTTCTGGGGCATCCGCTTCAAGATCGTATAAGGAAAGGGACAGTTGTTCGTCGAGGACGGCCAAAATCTGTTGATTTGGGCTCACCTCAATCGCCACTGGAAGCGGCCTTTCTGGCAAAAAAATCCGCGAGCCAACGAGTTCGCTTGGAGCTGCGACTTGTATTGAAGAATCGTCCTGAGTGACTTGCGCATAACTTAAGAATGTTCCGTCCGCATTGGCGACCAAAAACCGCGTATTTCCTAAGACCGCAAAATCAACAGGCCTGCGGCCATCAAAAGCGGTTTGTTTAGCAACGACTTCGCCGCCTTCGTAAACATTGAGGACAACCAGGTCCCCGTTAATGCCCAATGCCGCAAGTTGATTGGAACCGGGGATCGGTTCAATCGCCACGATGCGGTCGGCGAAACGCGACGTTGATACGCTCAGGTCGCTGTCTTTGCTATTGCCGCGCCAGATTATCAAGCTTTCGCGATCGTCGGCAATTGCATAGACAGTGCCGTCGCCTGCGGCGATAGGGTTGGTGAAGGCGCGTGGTGAAATTGCTGACACGATGACATCAAGTGTTTGGCTATCAACGATGGTCAGTTCCTGTTCCAGAGCAACCAACAGCCGTTGGTTCAACATATTGCCGAGCCTCACGCTGGGAGCTTTCAGCTGCACCGATTGATCAATTTCGCCGGAACTCATTTTCACCGTTGAAAGCGTGCCTTCACTGTTGAGCACAGCCAACATATTCGGGTCTGGATCGTCGCCAAACACTGCACCAATGGTGTTTTGACTATCTGTCCACGTTGCTAAGCCAACAGCGAATAGATCTGGAATTTCAACCAGATCAATTGGTAGTGTCCTACTGCCAGAACTCGCCAAGCCCAGCAGCGGTCGTCGCGCTTCAATCCGCGGGCTATCCCCAGGGCTTGTTGTGACAACAAGGCCCTGCCCCTCCTCATATATGAAAATGTAGTCACCATTATTTCCGGCGGTCATCAATTTCACATTGCTCTGCAAGACACCCAAACTTTCCTCGATAAACGTATCGCCGGAGCTGGATAACCTTATAAGATTAAATTCTGAGCGAGATACTAAGCCGAGCGTACCTTCGCCATCAAAAGTGGTCGCTGATATGAATTCTTCGGGAACTTCGACCAACCCCAGTTCGCCGAAACCCTCAACGATGGATTGTACGTCGAGTGCGGCGTTTTCAGCATCTTGTTCGACAGGCTTCAGGTCAGTCAGGCGCAACGCTACCCAAGACACATCGGGGCCTTCGATCCGAACTCCCTGTACTTGGTCTTCCAAAATGTAATGTGCATCAGGGCGCAGAAGCTCATTACCTTCAACTTCACCGGAACGAGCCGACATCTGACGCACCTCAAAAACCGGAGGTTTGGAAAAGACCGCGATGAATTCTCCTTCCTCGTCCGGCAATTGAGCAAATTCAACCGCTTGGATCGCCGAAAACGGGGCTGGTGCTTCGATGACCAGCGCGCCATCGACATTCCACAAACGGACCATGCCGTCAGTGCCACCGCTGACCACAAGACTGCCATCGGCACTGACATCAATACTTGTCACAGCCCCTTTGTGCGCCGTAATAGCGCTGGCATAGGCTGAGCCGGGATCGTAACCCGCTGTTAGATTGCCATCGGCAGCAGCATTATAAATAGATACTTTGTGCATCATCAATGCCCCCGCACCAAGGGCAAGCGGCAGCAATACCAATACAGCAATGGTGAACCTGCCAACTGGCCGCTGCGGGCGACCAAAGGCTGCTTTTTGAACTTGCGTGGATAGCCAATCAAAGAGCTGGCCCATCCCACCTATGAACCGTGCCCACAAGTCCACTCCCGCTGCTGCCGCGGCGTTAAAGGGAGCGTCTGCACGCTTTTCGGCGGACCGGATATCCTGCCAGTCCTCGACGCTTTTCGCCATCTCAGATTCAAATCTGTGCCGATTATAGCTGTCCGCAGGTATCTCGCCGGATTCTAGAATTTTCTTTGCTTGCTCTGATATCTGAGCAAGCCTTGGCGTATCACCAGCGTGATGTGCGATCATCGCCGCAACGCGCAGACGTGACAGCAAAATGTCCGAGGTCGCCCCCTTGACCTCAGTGACCTTATCAAGCCAATCGTCCGCCCGTTCCAGATTGCCCGCTTCGACTGCGATCTCGGCCATCAGAACCATGCTGGCCGCACGCACAGTATCTTCGTCAGACTTCAAAAGATCTTCAAACGTGCGCAAAGCCTGCGATGTGTCCCCTTTTCTAAGTTCGCACCAGCCAATGTAGAAACGCACTGCATGTTGCAACAACGGGTCGTCTTCATCATGCAGGTGAAGCTCCATCCCCTTGAGTATTGCCAATGCTTCATCATATTGGCCCAACACAAAATGCGCCTGTGCCATAAGCAGTTGTCGCGCTTTAACGTCGAACTCATTAAGGTCTTTTGCCGCAAGCTCACGCTGCATATTTTCAAGCAGCGAACGCGCCTGACCCATATGGCTGAGCGGGTTTTGGGGATGGTTTGTCACGAAATCGATCACTGACACCGCATCGATCAAGAACGCGGATGTCATTCGTCTGATGAACGGCAACACATCGCGCTCAAAATCAATGCGCGGCGTTTCCACGCGGTCGGGAAACTGCAACACTTTGCGCTCAAACAGTGGTTGTATTTGATCCGGCAGGCTGGCGTCCAGAAACGGACGGACGTCGCCATCATGAACCCACAACAAGGCGTTTTCATCTTGCCGTAGCAGAATTGGAATGCTTTCGATCAATTGCTCATCGGTTCCACCCTTGCTCGAGAATGAGGCAAAGAATGCATCATCCGTCATCAGCAGCATGGCGTCCTGCTCTTCCAATTTGATCATGTCCAACGTCGAACCCGGCACCACCTGAAACGTGTTCGACAACAGTTCAATAAAATCGGCGCTTTGCCGCTCCAAGCCTTGGCTGGCGCTGACAAAGATTCTGGGATTGGAGGACAGGTCCATCATGGGGTTTCCGCCTGTGGCGAAGGGCTTGCGCGCAGCGATCTTAGCAATATCGGAAACACCACTATGGCAGACAGCGCCATCACCAAAACTGGTAGGTAAGCACCTGCCACAACTGACATCACTGATGCGGGCATTGGCATCACCCACGCCGCGCCCAGTGTATAAAGCGCCAGTGTCGCGATCAGAATGTACTCACGGCGTCGGTACAAGCGTTCAGTTGCACTGAACTTTTCGGCCAGTGCCTTGGTGGCCTCCATTTTCAATCCCGAGGGTGGGTTTTTGGCCAGAAGTTCAAGGAACACATGTTCTCGGTGCGGGTCCAAATGACGGCCAGATGTTGTGCGCGCGCTACCCGGTGTGACAAATGCTTCTTTGTTAAACGCACTGTCGGGCTGTACTTTGGCCTTTGGTAGCAGACCAATTAACAGACCGTTCACTTGGCTTTTCTGTTCAGCGTTCAGCCCACTTTGTAGCCACAGATGCGCCCACATGGGAAAGCGCCCCTCGCGGAACCAAGGCAAGGCGGCCATCAGGCGAAAACGATCAGGGTTAATCAGCGTTGTTTGATCTACGGGGTCTTTCAACATCTTTCCCAAATAGATCGTCAAATCCCAATGAAACGCCGGATATACAGATGAGGCCCGCAGCCAGAACATTCCCCCCGGGCCAAGCGCCGCGTTCAGATCAGCTAGCAATTTTTCTTTGATCGCCGCACTTGGTTCGGAGTTGGATGTCAACACGCTTGGGTGATTTTCCCAAAAGTATGACTGGTTGGGAATGTACTTTTTGATCTCAGCGGTGGTCTCCTGATGGCTGCTTCTGGCGAGGTCATTCAAGCCTTCCGGGGTTGCCTGAAAAACGCGTGTTTCAAATATCCGAGACAGTTCAGCTTCACGTTGCCCCCAATGGTCAAGCGTACGCGGCGTCAGCAATGCATAAAAAGACCAGCGTTTTAGATCACTCGCCCAAGGTTCCGCCCGGCCGTCACTTGGTGACAAAAAGACATCGCCCTGCCCCATCACGATGATGCGCCGTTCGGGAAAGCGCAGCGCCAGATCCCGTAGGTCGATCCGTGCGTCTTGGTAATTCTGGTAAAGCGAGTTGCCGTCGTGATCCATATACCAAAGGTCGATGGCCGTGCGCAGTAGTCCGAGGCTATCGACAAGCTCTTTGAATTGGCGCGCCTGATGGTCATCTTCTGACTCTCTGAGGATGATCACCAGATAACTCGGCGTTTTACGTGATACTTCGCGCACCGGGGCAAACCGCCCGCCATTGCGCGCAGATTCAATGGCCGTGCGCAGCGGATCAAGGCGCCGTGTCTCGCGCAGTTTCGGCCGCGCCAAATCACGTGCCGCCCGAATGCGCAGGTCACGCCCCATGACTTCATCAATCGCTTGCGTCAGACCACCCCAATATTTCGGTTCAATACCCAAGGGAGGCGGATGCCGTGTAAACCACGCGCCCATTCGGGCGCGGAAGGTCAGCAAACGCCAGATCAAAAGGGCCAGCGGCAGTAGCAAAGCCAGCACATAGGCGACCCAACTGGGGAACAAGCCCATTGTGGGTTTAGGGGCGATAGGCGCGTGGGGTTGTCCGATGGTCTGGGTAAGTTGGGCATTAATCCAATCCTGCATGGGAAGGACGACAGCAAATGAAAGTGACTTTTCATCGGGCAGTATCGTTGTGGCCAAGCTGGTGATCCGATCATTAAGTTGAATCGCACTATTAAAATCCGTGTTTCGGCTTTTTGTAATTTCAGACGCGGCTGCAAAATTCGAAGGCGTTTCCGCCATCAATCCAAATGCAATGCCAGCACCTTCAAGAACATCTGCATCAGCAAGTTGTCCCGGTGCCAGCAAGCGCAAAACATGCAATGTGAGTTGCCGATGCGCCGATTGGTTTAATACAAAGACAAGATCCGGATCGGTCGCTGTCTTGACCATAAGCGTGTGCAGAAACTGATCCTTGGTCATCCCCACGGGCAAGTCCGGGGCAAATACATCCGCGAGGCGCCTTAAATTCAGATTGCCGGAAAGTGTCGCGGCACCAACAATTAGCGAAGAAATTCGGACGGTTTCTTGGACCGGATCAAAAGAGGGCTCGGGTGTGGTATCGTTAGTTTCTTGGTCCGTCGGGCCATCGTCGGGATTCAAAACTTCCGGAATTTCATTCTGAGCGCCGCCAGGATTAACAATTGGGTCAAAATTTTCATCCGGAACAGGCGGTGTTCTGTTCAAGGCAAAGATACCCAGCAACACCAAAACAATAACCGCAAAAATCCAGTACGCATGTCGTCGTTGCAGCCCCGTCTCTGGTTTCTTTTCCTTCACCAATTTAAGGTCAATCGGTCCATGCCTTGGGCCATCTGGGTCGGGTTTCTTAGCGTCCAAATCATCCGTTAACGGCCCATTAACCTCGAACACTTTGTCAAACAGGTCAGAGAATAACCGTACATCCCGTGGCTCTGGCGATTTCAGCGTTGTCGCCAACAGTCGTTGTTTGAGGACCTGTAAAGAGACCCCACTGCTTGCCACGCCAATCATCTGTGCCTCAGCTTGTTCAATCGCGCTGATCGGGCGTCCGTTGGATTTGAGATGCCGAAACAGCAAATCCAGCCGCATCAACCGGGCATCTACCGGATCATCAACACGAAGAGATGAAAGCCTTGCCACAACCAGCGCCTATGAAACGTCTTGGTTCAACTGTTCAACCCCGGCATCAAGCTGTTGGCGCGTGATGTCCGCATCGCCATCTGTTTTCGCAAGTGCCACCACAAGTTGATCGAAGAGTTCCGGCTGTGCCAAAAACGGCTGCTCCAGATCGGCCTGCGCAGCAAGCAATTCCATCAAGTCGATAAGTTCCGCAGTCCCCGGTGCCTTGCTAAGATTCCGGGTCCGCAATTGCTGAACAAAGGCAATCAATGACCGGGCGAACCGGGAATAGGTGAATTCTTCGTCAAGCCGCAGGCTCAGGATATTCTCAATGACATATTCGCCCGGTTTGGCAATTTTCCCCGGCTCGGTGTGTTTGGGGTATGGGATATGGGTATAGATACACCGACGCAAGAACGCGGCCGGCAATTCGCGTTCCCGGTTCGATGTGATGATCACGATGGGCCGCAGGTTGGGCGGCATCGGCGGCGTCGGCTGCGTGCGCACTTCGGGAACTGTAAAAACAAGGTTCTCAATCTCATTCAAAAGGTCATTGCAGAAATCTGAGCTCGCCTTGTCAATTTCGTCAATCAAAACAACTGACTTGAGCGGCGACCCCGGATGTTTGTAGCGTGTTCCGTCGCCCTGCGCCGACAATAAGAAATCTTTGACCAGAGGTTTTTTATGTGCGCTTAGAATGGCGCGCCCCAATCCATTGTAGTCAATGAAATTCAGCGGGTTGTCTGGCTTGCTGATGATCTTATCAGACTCAACCCCAGCATCATCCTTGATCTGACGGCTACTCAGATGCCGTGATACTTCAATCGCATGAAACCGGGCCAGCGCGTCATATGTGTAAAACAGGTCTTTGGCCTCAGAGACCGATTTGGCCACGAATTTCTCTGGTTGGCCCAGCCCAAGTTGCCATGCCACGGCATTCGCCAACTGCGTCTTACCGACGCCCGGTTCCCCCGTCACCAAAAGCGGTTTGCCCAACGCAATCGCCACATTGACCGCTTCCGCCACGCGGGGGTGCGCCACATATCGGCTTGCTGAATTTTCCCAACTCGGCCAGCGCCCAAGCACGGCATCATCCAGATCGCCCATCCATTCCCTTGGGGCCATAGGTTCGTCGCGTATTGTCTTAAAAAAATCGAGCTTCATCGGTGCTTCCTTCTTTGGCCCTATCTCCCGGCGTCTACGGCATTCAAAAGCCGCCCAGTAATAATTTTATCGACCACCTGCCGCATCCGAACACGAACAGGTTTGTCATCATCAAGAAAAATTCCGTCACGCAGTGTAATCAAATCGGGCATCTTTTCAGGCCCCAACAGGGTTTCAATTTTGTTATCGGTGACCCAGGTGTTGAAATCGGTATCATCCAAGGCACGCAGCCGTGGGGCGACGTCGATGCTTAGGTGAGGCGATACGGTCGTATCAATTGCCCCCTTCACATGCCCGACTAATTTGTCAAATCGCTTTTTGTCGCTGTTGTCCTGCCTGCCCCAAGACGTCACACGCGCAAAGAAAGAAGGTTCCTGCACCGAATGCTGCAAATAAAGCAAAGGCAAAATTGGTACCACCGTGGGCGTTTCTAGTATTCTGTTCCAAACTTCGATCCAGCGTTTGGTGATGTCCCCAATCTGGCTTTCATGTTGGCGCAGTGTGACATGGGTGGCCAAAACCAAGGGGTATTTTGGGTTTCGATCGTGAATCGGTTTATTCACAATCATTTCCTGAAGCTGTTGAAAACAGCGCTGTGCAAAGGCATCGCTGTCATAGCTGTCAGGGAACGAAATCGATCGGCTGGCATGTTGCCAGGATCGGTTCTTTGCCCAGATACCTTGTCCCGTCAGGTCGCTTTCCAGCAGGGTCCAGCATTTCTTACTATCCACCCCGACGAACCGTTTGTCGATGGATTCCAACATGTCATCGCCCTGCCCCACGACAACCAAGCCACCTTGTTCGACCCGGCTTTCACCGATCTGGCGTGCGATTGCTGTCATACTACGGCACGCCATTGCACCAAGCTTTTCCATAGTATTGTGCCGATTGATCGTCACAGACAAAACATCCCAATTGGGACCGGGGTTGTTGGCGTTGCCTTGCGGGGGGGCGTTTGCGGGCCCGGCATCAACTGCGACCGCTTGGTTCTTAATTGCATTACAATAATCATCAATAAGCGGGGGGATATCGTTGTAACCTTCGAAGATTACCGCCTCTCTTAATTCTTCAAACTTACCGCTGTTTTCGAAAGCAAACATTAGATTGCCCCAAGCGGTATACGCCCGGCCAGAAATATCGACGCTGCCATGATCCATTGTTGTCGCATTCAGCAAAGCACGCCGTGAGCCTTGATCGGGATAGGCGTCCGCCAATGCCTTGAGAAGTTTATAGTAACTTTCGTTATTCATCCGCTATCAACCTAACCCTGACAGTATCCTATCAATAGAAATACCCTCATTGCGATAAAATGTTGACCCTTGCGGCGCATTTGGTTCGGTCAGCCATCCGCCGCTATGGTGCAGCGCAACAAGGTTCCACTTGGCATCAAAAACCGGAGAACCAGAAGACCCGGGCATTGTATCTGTGAGATATTGCACACGCCCTTCACCAACATAGGTGACAACGTTGGCAGCAATCGACAATTGCTTTTGCCCGCCACCGGGGTGCTGCACAATGTTCACATAGGCGTCCCGTTCAATCGGCGTGATGTCCAACGGAATGGGTTCCCAATCGTCTGCTGGTGCTCCCTGAAACCGGACAACGCTCCAATCGTCTTCCTTTGATGTCCAAAAACCGCCTTCTGGATCCAGTGAAAATGGCTGCATCGGTGCTGCCAAACCCGCTGATGTCGATTGATAATTGAACTGCACAGTTGCGGTCGCGGCGACCTCTTTTGAACCTATGACATGATTGTTGGTCACAAGCCTATTGTCGGTTGTAAGAAACCCACTACCTGCGCTGCCATCTGCAAGAACTACCCGCACGACCGCCTCTGAGCGTAACAGCCCAAGTTTTAGATAAGAAACTGGTACCAAGCTCGACCGTTTACCGATGATCTTTTCTAATTTTCGAGCACTGTCTTTGCCCTGCCAATCAGGTTTTTCTGGTGCCTCCAAAGATGGAGGCGGCGCACCAGCTTTGGCCTGCAAAAGACCGTCGTCATCAGGATAGTCTTCCAAAGCAATATCAATGAGGTCTTCGACCTTGCTGCGGTTCTTAGCATTTTGAACAATCGTGGACCAATTCACATTGGCCGCTGCGTGAAATGCAATTTGCCCTTCGACCAGTCCGGCGGCGCGTGCCACCGCACGGGATTCTTCTTGCATTGGATAAAGGTTTGCTAAAATCAAACTAAGGTTATGAAGTGCTCTATGATCCCAAGTTCCACTCATCGCGGGTTCCCCTTTTAAAGTATCCTCAATGAAAGCGTTCATATGTGGCAAGTGATAAATGTTGCCCGTTATAGATACGTCATTGCAAAATTCGTTAAGTTTATAGCTGTTAAAGAAAGTAAAAAAGCAATCTGACTAATACCAAACTTATCATAGGCGAACGCGGCCTTGCGCGCAAAATAATACGGTCTTTTATTTCTCGCCGATCTATTTCGACAAGGGGATAACAAAACGCCAGCGCTGCTTCACGACGGTATGTTATTTCAAGGCACGCGCAAGGAACGCTTTGGTTGCGTCCATCTGGGGGGCATCAAACAGGGCGGATGGCGGCCCTTCCTCAATGATCTGTCCATCTTTTAGGAAGCACACTTTGTCTGCAGCCTGCCGTGCGAAACCCATTTCATGGGTCGCCAAAACCATCGTCATGCCCTGCTCTTTCAACAACAGCAGCACATCCAACACTTCGCCCACCAATTGCGGGTCCAATGCTGAGGTGATCTCGTCAAACAACATCACCTCCGGGCGCATCGCCAATGCGCGCACGATCGCCACCCGCTGCTGCTGACCGCCGGAAAGTTGGTCGGGATAATTATTCATACGGTCCGCCAAACCAAACTTCTCAAACAGGGTCTCAATCTCTGGCTGTATCTGGCCGCGGGACAGACCGCGCACGCGGCGCGGCGCCAGCATCGCGTTTTCCAGCGCCGTCATATGCGGGAACAGGTTGAAATTCTGGAACACCATACCAATACGTCCCCGGACCACCTGCGGGTCAAGTCCGGGCACAGAAATATCGTTGCCATCAAGGAAAATCTCGCCATCCTCAATCGGTTCCAACAGATTGATACAACGAAGCAATGTCGATTTTCCGGCGCCGGATGCACCAATGAGGCAGACCATCTGCCCCTGCGCCACATCAAGGTTGATGCCATTACACACGGTGACATCACCGAAGCGTTTAACAACTGAACGCAACTGCAACTTGGTCATCAGCGCCGCTCCCGCATTTGGCGGGCCATCAGGTAGTCGGCATAGCGTGTCGCCGGGATTGTGACGATCAAGAAGATAACTGCCGCCCCAACATAAGGTGTGAAATTAGCCAAGAGGGATTTAAAAACACCCGCCTGCCGGAAAATTTCAACCGGGCCGATAAAGCTCAAAAGCGAGACATCCTTTTGAAGCGCGATCAGCATGTTCATTTGGCTTGGTACGACGTTGCGCACGGCTTGGGGCAAGATCACATCACGCATCACCTGGCGTTCCGACAAACCAAGCGACAAGGCGGCGGACCGTTGGCTGTGATGCACGCTGTCGATGCCTGCGCGAAAGATTTCGGCGACATAGGCGGAATAGGTCAGGATCAGCGCCAGTGATCCCCAGATGTAGGGCGAGTTCCACGGACGCGGCAGGCCCAGCCCCGGAATGCCAAATCCAATCAGGTAAACCGTCAGAATGACAGGAACACCACGAAACACATCCGTGAACACCGTGCCAAAAATACGCAGCGGAAACAGTGCTGGAGATTTGACATCGCGGGCCAGCGCGATCAGCAGGCCCAGCACCGCAATGGCAGGCGCTGACCACGCGAAGATCATGATATTAATCAGAAACGCGTCCAGCAGCTTGGGAAAGGTCTTGGCCAGAACCGCGCCGTTGAAAAAGCTCTTTTGAACCTTTTCCCACCCCGGTGTCATCGGCACGAACACGACCAAGGCCACGATAACAAGTGTGGTACTCGCGGCGGCAATCAGCGACGCGCGCCGCCGCTGATGCCGTTCATAAAGCTCGCGACGGGTCAGGTCCGCCACATCTCGCTTGGCCATGCTATTTGATCAGCGGCACACCGGTGGTGTCCTGTAGCCACTCCGCCTCAATCGCTGCAAGCGTGCCGCTATCGGACAGCGCAACAAGCGCTTCATCAACGCAGGATTTCAACGGATTGCCTTCCTCCATCAACATACCGAATTGATCAAGGTCGTCGCCTTCATCCGACGGGAATTGGCCAATGACCTTTGATCCTTCGATCATAACCGCGCTCAGGAACAAGGCGGTCGGCAGGTCAAACAGCGCCGCATCAATTTGGTTTGCGGCCATTGCGGCATTGACGTCGGCGTTGTCACCATAGAGCAAAATATCACTCTCGGGCTGCACCACGTCAGCCAGTTTTGACACGGCAGTGGTTGTGCCAACGCCCCCCCATTTCAGCGCTTTCAAAGCGGCAAGTGTTGGCGGCGTCTCTGTCGCACCGGGGCTGACCAGCACGGCCATTGGCGCGCTGTAGTAAGGCACGGAAAAATCGACAACCTCGTCGCGCTCCGGGGTGATCGAATACTGCTGCATGTTGACATCAAAGTTTTTTGCACCCGGCTGGATCGCCTCATCAAACGACGAACGCACCCAAACCACATCCTCGGCCGCGAACCCCATTTCCGCAGCAACTGCATAGGCCACGGCGGCCTCGAACCCTTTGCCACTTTCAGGCGCATCATCCATGACCCACGGGAAATATGCCGGGTTGCCCGTGGCGATGGTAAATTTACCCTCGGTCAGCGTTTTGCTCGCAGCACAATGGCCCGCCGCCATCGCCGTAGTTGTCATCAGCGCACATGATACCGCCGCCATTGCAAAAATTCTTGTCATGTCCTTACACCCCTATTGTCGGAACTCTTGCGCAGAAGCGTAAGTTGCCGTTGCAGGTGAGTCCAGTAGGATAAGGGCTGCTATTCCTACGCAGAAAGCTGCATCATACACCGATCTGCAACCCAGCTTTCTGTCATTAAGCGTTAAAGTCACAAAATGGACCTTCGGGGATAGGACAGACGCAAGAAAATGCCCTTTTACTCTCAGAGAATAATTTTTATTGTTGACGCATAAAAAATCTCACGACATGCTGCGCCTCAGGACGACCAAGAGCGTCCACTGGGGAACACTTGCCAACAACGTCAACACAAAAGATCGCGCTGAAACCAACCGATGCAATCGGCGGGCGCATGCGCACGCAAAGGCACCGCCTTTCTATGACGTTGCAACAATTGTCTGCAGCGTCTGGCGTTTCGGTTGGCTATCTCAGCCAAGTCGAGCGCGGCAATGCAACGCCAACACTGGGCACGCTCACGCAGATTGCCCAAGCGCTTGAGGTCGAGACAGACTATTTCGTACGAACGCCACGCGCGGTCGATAGTTTGACGCGCGGCGGTGCGCGGCCAAAATTCGCTGTGGCCGGTTCTTCGATAGAGTATGAACAGATCGGCGCGGAGCGTTCGGGGCACGAACTCACGTCGTATGTGATGAACGTCCCACCCGGATACGAATCTGAAGTTGTGACCCACGTTGGCGAGGAGATTATCTATATCCTTGAGGGGCAAATTTCACAGATGGTCGGCGAGCGTGAGTATCTGATGTCTGTGGGCGACAGCCTGCATTATCTGGGAACGACACCGCATTGCTGGTCCAACAAGACAGACAAACTGGCCCGCATCCTTTGGGTGGGCCGGATGCAATATGATAAGTCCGGCGAAATCGGACAGGTTGAGGCAGCGCAAACCGACAACGTGCGCGAAATGCTACCACTCAGGCGCTGAAACAAATCACCCTCAGTGGCACCAAGGCGCCACTGAATAACAACAAGTCGTCAACTAGGAGAGAAAACTGATGTCTTTTAATAAACTCATGGCCACGGGCCTGCTGCTCAGCACGCTGGGCGTGTCAGCACAGGCACAAACGCTGGTCTATTGTTCAGAAGGATCGCCCGAAGGCTTTGATCCCGCGCTCTATACCGCTGGTACGACCTTTGATGCGTCCAGCCACCCGATCTACAATCGCCTGTCGGAATTCAAAGTAGGTACCACAGAAACCATTCCCGGTCTGGCAGAAAGCTGGGAAGTATCTGACGATGGCAAAACCGTTACGTTCAAGCTGCGTCAGGGTGTGAAATTTCACTCCAACGACCAGTTCACGCCCACCCGCGATTTCAATGCCGACGACGTGATCTTTAGCTTTGACCGTCAAGGCAATCCCGACAACCCTTATCACACCGTGTCCGGGGGCACGTGGGAATACTTTGGCGGCATGTCCATGCCTGACCTGATCGAAAGCATCGAAAAGACAGATGATTACACGGTCGTGTTCAATTTGACTCGTGCCGAAGCACCAATCATTGCCAACATGGCGATGGATTTTGCATCAATCGTATCAAAAGAATACGCCGACGCGATGATGGAAGCAGGCACACCTGAAATGGTCAACCAAGCGCCAATCGGCACTGGTCCGTTCAGCTTTCAGGCCTACCAGAAAGACGCGGTCATCCGCTATCTGCGCAACGATGACTATTGGGGTGACAAGGCCAAGGTTGAAAGCCTGATCTTTGCGATCACACCAGACGCCTCCGTGCGCTATCAAAAGGTGCAGGCAGGTGAATGCCACGTCACGGCATATCCCAACCCTGCGGATGTTCAGGCAATGAAAGACGCCGAAGACATCGTGGTGATGGAACAAGAAGGCCTGAACGTTGGTTATTTGGCTTACAACACCCAAGTGGCGCCCTTCGATAATGCAAACGTGCGCAAGGCGTTGAACATGGCGATCGACAAACAGGCGATCATCGACGTGGTGTTCCAAGGCTCTGGTCAAATTGCCAAGAACCCGATCCCACCGACAATGTGGTCCTATAACAATGCTATCGAGGACGACAAATACGATCCCGAAGCAGCCAAGGCCGCATTGGAAGCCGAAGGTATCACTGATCTGTCGATGAAGATCTGGGCAATGCCGGTGCAACGCCCCTACAACCCGAACGCACGCCGCATGGCCGAGCTGATGCAGGAAGACTTCTCTAAGGTCGGTGTCAACGTGGAAATCGTGTCCTACGAATGGGGTGAATACCTTGAGCGTTCAAAAGCCAAAGACCGCGATGGTGCGGTTCTTCTGGGTTGGACAGGTGACAATGGTGATCCGGATAACTTCCTCGCCGTTTTGTTGGGCTGTGACGGTGTTGAGAAATCAAACCGCGCGCAATGGTGTAACGAAGAATTCGATGCACTGATCCAGAAAGCCAAGGTTCTGCCGACGCAGGAAGAACGCGCAAAGCTTTATGAAGAAGCGCAGGTGATCTTCAAGGATCAGGCACCTTGGGCCACGATTGCGCATTCGGTCGTCTACATGACCATGCGTCCAGAAGTTGAAGGCTATGTCGTGCACCCACTGGGCGGCCATATCTTCAACCAAGTTGGTCTGTCGCAGTAAGCGGCTTTTAAAAAATTGGGCGGCGCATCATGCGCCGCCCTTTTCAAGATTTACGCAGCAGCCGAGGGCATGCCACGTGTCAAAACCATTAACGCAACGCCTTGCTGACTATGCCCAAGTTGCCACCGATATGGGCGTGGACGCCGTGGCACTGGTGCCGGGACCAAATTTCAACCGCGCGATAGGCCAAGCCTTCATGAGCCATGAGCGGCCATTTGTAGTAATTATACCCGCCGAAGCCCCCCCTGCAGCCTTGGTGCCGAACCTTGAATTGGGCAGCTGGGAACAGGTTGGTTTTGAAGGTGCTGTTTTTGACTGGCGCGATCAGGACGGTTTTGACACCGCCTTTCATGATCTGGTCCGACATTTGTCGATTAAATCGTTGGCTGTTGAAGGTCAGGTGATGCGGGTTTTCGTGCATCACGCGCTGAAAGCCGCACAACCGGACCTCACCATTGTAGACGCTGAGCGCGAAATTTCCGCACTGCGCATGATCAAGACGCCACAGGATATCGCCGCAATGCAAGCCGCGATTGATATATCAGAACGTGCGCTGCACCGGACATTGAACAGCATCAAGCTGGGCCAGACTGAAAAACAAATTGAACAGACGCTGATCAAGCTACTGTTTGAGGAAGGTGCCGATGATCTGGCGTTCACCCCGATTGTCGCGGCGGGTGACAATTCTGCCCGGCCCCATGCCCATGCGCGAGAAGATTACAAAGTCAAAGCAGGTGATGCCCTGTTGATTGATTTTGGGGCGCGCAAGCACGGCTTTGCCGCCGACATCACCCGCACGGTGTTTCTGGAACACGTGTCGGACGAGGGTCGCGCGGTCTATGACGCCGTGCTCAAGGCCAATATGGCCGGGCTGACCGTGACGCGCGCAGGTGTCACCGCGCATGAAATTGATGACACGGTGACAAGCGTGCTTGAAGCGTCCTCCTTTGCCGACCGCATTCGCACAAAGACGGGGCATGGGTTGGGCCGCGAAGTGCATGAAGCGCCGTACATCGTGCGTGGCAACGACATGCCCCTGCCCGCAGGTACCGTCTATACCAATGAGCCGGGCCTGTATCAGATCGGTAATTTTGGCGTGCGCATCGAAGATGACGTACTCATTACCGAGGACGGCTACGAAACCTTGACCCATTTCCCCAAAGAATTGATGGTGATCCCATGCTGAATTATGTTCTGGGCCGACTGCTCACGTTTATACCGACCTTTATCGGGGTTACACTCATCTCGTTCAGCTTTATCCGCGCCCTGCCCGGCGACCCAATTCAGGTGATGGCGGGGGAACGGGGGATTTCGGATGAACGCTATGCCGAGCTGGCCGCCCAATTTGGCTATGACCGTCCTATATATGTGCAATTCTGGGAATACCTAACCGGAGTGCTGCAGGGTGATTTGGGCAATTCGTTCGTCACCAAACGCCCGGTCTGGGATGAATTTTTTGCACTGTTCCCCGCCACGCTGGAATTGTCGATCTGCGCGATGATTTTTGCCGTGGCACTGGGCTTGCCTGCGGGTGTCATTGCCGCCGTGAACCGGGGCAAGTTTTTTGACCGGGCGTTGATGTCCACAGCCCTCGTTGGCTATTCGATGCCGATTTTCTGGTGGGCGCTGCTGCTGATCATCGTCTTCTCAGGCAACCTGCAATGGACGCCGGTGTCCGGGCGCATTGACCTTTTGTATTACTTCCCGAACCCAACCGGATTTATGATTATCGACTCTCTGGCATCCGGGCAGAGTGGTGCGTTTACCTCAGCAATACGTCACCTGATCTTACCGACAATCGTGCTGGGGACAATTCCACTCGCGGTGATTGCACGGCAAACCCGGTCCGCAATGTTGGAGGTGCTGGGCGAGGATTACATTCGCACCGCGCGCGCCAAGGGCATGTCGCCGGGCCGCATCAACGGCATCCATGCGCTGCGCAATGCGTTGATCCCGGTGATCACGGTGATTGGCCTGTCGGTGGGTACGTTGTTGGCGGGTGCTATCCTGACCGAAACCATCTTTAGCTGGCCGGGCATCGGCAAGTGGATGGTCGATAGTATTTTCCGCCGCGATTATCCGGTTGTGCAGGGCGGCCTGTTGTTGATCGCCGTGATGGTGATGATCGTGAACCTTACCGTTGATATGCTCTATGGCATCATCAACCCCAAGATCAGGAAGCGTTGAGATGACCACAACGGATACCATTTCAGCCGAAGCCGCACTGGTTCAGGAACGCCCCGGCCGGTTGCGTGAATTCTGGTTCTATTTTCGCGAAAACCGCGGCGCGGTGATTGGCTTGTGGATTTTTGCGGTGTTCGCATTCCTCGCCTTTTTCGGGCCATGGATTGCGCCCCATGATGCAACGGCCCAATTCCGTGCTTCGACCCTGCAACCGCCGGCTTGGCAAGATGGCGGCACGTGGACACATATCCTGGGCACTGATCCGCTGGGGCGGGATATGCTGTCGCGGCTGATTGTGGGTGCGCGATATTCGTTCTTTGTGGGTGTGGTCGTGGTCAGCATTGCCGCCTCAGGTGGGATCATCATTGGATTAATCGCGGGTTTTGCGCCCAAGTGGGTGGACACCATCATCATGCGGGTCATGGATATTGTGCTGGCCTTTCCATCCTTGCTGCTGGCGCTGGTACTGGTCGCCATTCTGGGCCCATCGCTGACAAACGCGATGATCGCCATCGCCATCGTGTTGCAACCGCATTACGTGCGCCTGACTCGCGCCAGTGTGTTGTCAGAGCTGCAAAAGGACTACGTAACCTCGGCCCGTGTGGCAGGTGCTGGGATCATCCGGCTGATGTTTGTCACGGTACTGCCGAACTGTCTGGCCCCCATCATCGTGCAAGCAGCACTGTCCTTTTCCACGGCCATTCTTGATGCCGCCGCCCTTGGCTTTCTTGGCATGGGCGCACAGCCGCCCACACCGGAATGGGGCACGATGCTGGCTGAAGCGCGTGAATTTATCCTGCGTGCGTGGTGGGTCGTGACCTTCCCCGGCATTGCGATCCTTGTGACCGTGCTGGCCATCAATCTGATGGGTGACGGTCTGCGCGACGCGCTTGATCCGAAACTAAAGCGGAGTTGAGGATATGACCCTATTGCGTATCAGAAACCTAAGCGTCGATTTTGCCACAGCCTCCGGCCAGTTCCGTGCCGTGGACGGCGTTGATCAAGACGTAAATGACAGCGAAATTCTGGCCATTGTCGGTGAAAGTGGATCGGGGAAATCAGTGTCGATGCTGGCGGTGATGGGCCTGTTGCCATGGACCGCGACGGTGACCGCGGACGAGTTGACCTTTGACGGGCATGACCTGTTGACGATGGAACCACGCGCGCGGCGCAAAATTGTCGGCAACGATCTGGCGATGATCTTTCAGGAACCGATGTCGTCGCTGAACCCCTGTTTTACCGTAGGATGGCAAATCCGCGAAGCACTGCGTGTGCATCTGGGGTTAGGCCGACGTGAACGCCAAGCGCGCGCGATCGAATTGTTTGAACAGGTCGGCATCCCCGACCCCGAAAAACGTCTTGCTGCATTCCCGCATCAAATGTCAGGCGGCATGAACCAGCGGGTGATGATCGCCATGGCAATTGCCTGCAAACCCAAGTTGCTGATTGCCGATGAACCGACAACGGCGCTGGATGTGACCATTCAGGCGCAGATCCTTGATTTGCTGGCGACGTTACGCGATGAAACCGGAATGGGCCTTGTTCTGATCACCCATGACATGGGTGTGGTTGCCGAAACCGCTGAACGTGTCAGCGTGCAATACGCGGGTCAAAAGATCGAAGAGCAACCCGTTATCCCGCTGTTTGACACGCCGCATCATCCTTACACCTCTGCACTGTTGGACGCTCTGCCAGAGCGCGCGACCGAAAAACGCCTGCCGACCATTCCTGGCGTTGTGCCAGGACAGTTTGACCGCCCGGCAGGATGCCTATTCTCGCCGCGCTGTCAGTTTGCCAACGCTAAATGCAAGGCAGAAGCCCCCCCAGCACTGGGTGCTGATCTGGGCCATGCCCGGTGTTTCTATCCATTGAATACGAACGAAAGGGCGGCGTCATGACAGACCCGGTGATGACGGCAACAGCACTTGAGCGGCACTATAATGTCAGTGGCGGAATTTTCCGCGCGTCCAAAACCCTCAAGGCGGTGGCGGGTGTCGAGTTTGCGCTCTACCCTGGTAAAACCCTCGCCGTGGTGGGCGAAAGCGGCTGTGGTAAATCCACTCTGGCGCGCATGGTCACGATGATTGAAGAACCCACTGCAGGGTCTTTGACGTTGGATGGCAAGCCTGTGGTGCCCGATGATTGGGCGTCTTTGCGCAAATCGGTACAAATCGTGTTTCAGGACCCTTACGGATCATTGAATCCACGCCAGCGGATTGGCACCATTCTGGAAGAGCCGCTCAAGATCAACCGACCCAATATGAGTAGCAAGGAACGCACCGAAAAGGCGCGCGAAATGCTGGGGTTGGTCGGTCTTCGCCCGGAACATTTTGACCGCTACCCACACATGTTCTCTGGCGGCCAACGTCAGCGGATCGCGATTGCCCGTGCGCTGATGCTGGACCCCAAGGTGCTGGTGCTGGACGAACCCGTCTCAGCACTGGACCTGTCGATCCAAAGTTCGGTGCTGAACCTACTGGTGGATTTGCAGGAACGCTTGCAACTGGCCTATCTGTTCATTTCTCATGACCTGAGCGTGGTCCGCCATGTCGCGGATGAACTGATCGTCATGTACCTTGGCCGCGCCGTTGAAAAAGGCAGCCGTGACGCCGTATTCGAGGCGCCGTTACACCCCTATACAAAGGCATTGCTGTCCGCGACGCCGCAGGCCGATCCGCGTGCAAAAAAGGAGCGGATTAAGCTGCAAGGCGAACTGCCGTCACCCTTGGCGATACCCGACGGATGTCCCTTTGCGCCGCGATGCTGGAAAGCGCAGGACAAATGCCGGGCCGAACGTCCAGCCTTGTCAAACGACGCACATTCAGCGGCTTGTTTTTTCCCCAAAGAGGCGCGCACGTCTTAAACGCCCGAACATCACGGGCAAATCCGCGAAATCCAGAAGTCATGAAAGAGCTAGGAGTAAATGGCGGATCGACAGTCCTTATTACTAAACCTCTAGCAGACTGTTATAACATAATTAAATATCAGCGTAAATATTTCATACCACAAAAAATACCCCACCACCTTCCGAAAACAGAAAGTATTGAGCAATCCTGCAATCAACGATCAGCGAAGAAACTGCTTGCGGCAATCACTATCGCTAAGGTCCACAGGGCAAGATGGGCTTGCCTTTAATCTTGGTGGCTACTGATATAATGTACAGGTTTGCACATCATCCATCGTGCTAGCATAGCTCAGGCAATCATTCAGATCGTCATATGACTCGGCCACGCCGTTCGCTTTGGAAAGCAGCTCGTTATACTGGTCCGCTAACTCGTTTTTGTCAGCCAGCAGTATGTTGTACTTTCTCACCAGCGCATCGTGATCTTCAATACATTCCGTCACATTGGATTTGCAGGTGAACCCTTCATAATTGCACTGATATGTGTCGAAACACGCCGCCGAACTATCGACACATTTTCCCGTGCTAGAACAAATCTGATCGCCGTAATCCAAACAGGCCCCGCGTTTGCCATAGCTACAAGAAAAATTCTGGGCGACAGCCGGACCGACAAGAACAGATAACGCCAGCGTAACTAAGACAATTTTCATCATTCAATTTCCAAGGCTGGCAACCCATCCGCGATCTTCATCGTCTCCAATCTCACGGTGATCAACCTACCTGTCCATTTACAAGTTTTACCATCTTTGCATGAACCAGTTCTGCCTTCGCTTCCAGAAAAGCTGAGTAGTCGCCCGAAATGAGTTCATCATATGGAATAAGGTGGCTTTCGAGACGATAGCGGACCTGCTCTTCAGTTGCCTTGGCGTCTTTGGCGCGTGCTTCGATGTAATCCTTTGGAGTTTTTGCGCCGATTTTCCGGTTAGTCGCCCACGAAATCAAAGCACAGTTTAACGCAGAATTCACCATCTGATCCGAGTAATCGTTAACTAACAACGCTTTTGGGTAAACGTGATGATACTCACGTTTCGGAACGTTTTTGGCTGTTGCTTTTTTTTCATCAGCAAAATCATAACCACCCGCCGACAAAGAAACGACAACGATGGCTCGTCCGAGGCGATCTTTGCGACTAGGCCAACCACCGCGCACAAGCTCGCTGACATCCGGAAGAGGGTTTAGCACCTCATCAAAAAGTTCTGGCAACTTTGAATGCTGAGGGCTCGCAATTAGTTCACGGAGGCGCTTAAAATCTGCAAAGGCTCGCGTGCTGGCTGTCTTCAGGTATCTATCGGTGAAGCTAGCGCGCCAAACGGCCTTTCTAATGATTGAACGTGCCCACCCCTCTTGGTCTGTACCATCTTCCGGTACTCCGGCCCATAGTGCTGCAGAGAGATAGACGATGACTTCTGTGGGCAATAGCTTTTCGTTTAGAATTCCTTCGTCGCGGAGAAATTCGACTGACCTTTGCATTCCAGTTACAACATCATCCCAAACTGCCGCCAGCTTTCCACCAAATTCTTTGTCGAGGTAAGTTCTCTTCAATGGAGCCTCGCCATTTAGAAGTGCGCCAACGGCAAGCACAGTATCCTCTATTTTTCCAAACTCCTTCGCCGCAGGAACTTTTTCATGCAGATCATCAATCATATCATGTAGCGAACCTCGCGCCGTTCGCTCCAACTGAGCCACTACGATGTCAAAGTCTTTCAACGGTGACGCAGACGTATTCATGTTGATAAAAACATCTAACGCCGTTTCTTGGCCGGTCGTGACTGGTAATGACAAGAACGGGATCATGTACCCTGCTAGCCGGTGGCGCAGCTTGTTAATCGCACGGTCTGCCGCTTTGTCAGTCTGAGCGTTGTCGCACCATCCATCCATATGCTTTTCGCCATCACTACCCGGACAAAGTATAGATATTGGTAATAGCTTTCGTTGAAATGTAGCAACAGGATCATGAGCCCATGCAGGCATAGGGTTTCCGGCTTTTGACGTGTATCGTTTGACAATCTGCACGTCTGGCTCATTTTCGTCTTCGAGCGAAACGAAAATTAGAAATTCCTCATACAAATTATTGAGAGATTTCCAAAGTGCGGTCATACGCTGCTGACCATCCAATAGGTTTAGTTGGGGCAAACTTTTTGGCTCCGGAGCCCCCGACAACGGACGGGAATGAAATAGCTCCTTTTCGCCTACTTCCAATACCAACAGAGCGCCCACAGGCAAGGAAGGAGTACGCAAGATATTCTCCAAAACCCCCTCGATTTGGGTCGTGCTCCAAGCTTCAAAACGCTGAAAACGCGGCAAGGTAACTTGTGCACCTCGGATCATTGCAAACCAATCTTCAACCGACTTTGACCGT
The DNA here is from genome assembly GCA_051252035.1 of Sulfitobacter sp. Lineage (GTDB taxonomy): Bacteria > Pseudomonadota > Alphaproteobacteria > Rhodobacterales > Rhodobacteraceae > Sulfitobacter. The sequence continues at coordinate 17,679 of JBPOFE010000007.1, read as the reverse complement.
GCTTCCATAATACTTACTTTAACTCCAAAATTGACCCGTTAGGCGGCGTATCTACCATCTTCGTTTCTTTCAGCTTGGCCCAACGCGGCTAAGCTTTCCATAAGTGGCTCGACCGTCCCTGCCCTTGCGCGGACAAAGCGGCGGGCGATTTGTTCGGGGGTGGCTTCGCCCATCTCGGTAAGGGCTTCGCGCACAGCGGCAATTTGTTCGGGCATGGTTTTGGGCCATGGGGTTTTTTCAACCTTGACCACGACGCCAAGGTCCATGTTGGCGGTTTTGCCTGATGCGGCCTGTTGGCCTGTTGGGTTCTGGTAGTCGGGGCGCAGCCAACGGACCAACCCGCGCGCCTCTTCCTCTGCGCGCTCTTTGTTGAGGGCTACAAGGCGGAGGAGGATTTCCTCATCACTTAAAGAGACAGGCCAGCCATAGGCATCCGCCACAGCCGCATCAATCCGGTCGTGCAGATCGCGCAGGATCCCGATGAGGCCTTGGTCATAGATGTCTTTGTCCTTGCCCTCGATTGTCTCGCCTGCGCGGAGCTTTTCCAGCACGTTATACATCTGGGTCAGGGTCAGCTTGGGGTGAGCGGCCTGCTGGCGTTTGCGGTGCGCGTCGAGGTCGTCGCCAAGCTGTCGCAGGTGGGTGCGTTGTTGCTCGGTAAGGACTGGGAAGGGAAATGGATTAAAGCACTTTGAATGATTGTAACGGGGATCGTTACCAATGCCGAGCCAACCTCCAGATGCAAGCGACCAAGCAACATGAAATCTTGAAGAACAGACTGAAAGGCTTTCAGCATTTTCCAAACATAGCACTACGAGAGTTGCATCCGGCAACGTGGTAGTTGGTACGAACTGGAAAACCGAGTGCTTAGAAGTTTGCACAGTAGCAATAAAGCGATCAGTGTTTGCCAATGCCTTACGCATTTCCGGTCTAGGCTTACCAAACAACCACCACTCCTTCGCATATTGGGCCGCATCTTTAGAGTTTGCTGCCTTAGCGTCACGATCTGGTTTTACGTGGTCTGAAACTATTTGAAGAAAGTCGGGAAACTGAGCGGAAAGGTACTTAAAGTCGATCCCATAGAAGTCGATAATTCTCTTGTTGCGCGGCGTTCTCGTCATGTCGCTGCCACTTAGATAGTCCTTTATGGCTCCCTCTTCAAAAGCCAGTTTAAAACTAGTTTTCTCTCCAGCCGTAGCAGCGTCAACAATAAAGCCCGTTCCGTGAAGTTTCACGCCCATATGTGCCAAACGTAGATTTGCCAACAATGGCTTAGCTCCAGCAACATCAGCACCGATCTGGAGGTTGGCGAACACTTTGCCAATTTGGTGATCAAACGTGACCAGCCTTCCATCGGACTCGTTTTTCTTTTTCTCTTCTGTTTCTACTATCGACAAGCGCCCACTGCGGTTTCCAATTGCTGCAACGGTCATCGAGATACGAACCGCCGCACCATATAGCGTATCCACCCAAGGGTGATCCGGTATTGCAAACAGCAACGACAGCGGCTTTTTCGGATCGTTCAAATGGGGCTCAAGCACGCGGCGGTTGAACGTTTGTCGCAGGCTGTTTGTCGTGATCAGCCCAAAGCGGCGCGTGCCTTTGCCAGTCTTAGCGTTCCAGCCCCGCGCCGCCAGCGCCGACTTTTCCCACCAGAACATCACCAGATCAGCGCTTTGCGGCATCTTCGGGTATGCTTTCCACAGCGCCTCGACATAGCCATCGCCTAAGCTATCGCGCAGCCGTGACGCACCAATAAACGGCGGATTGCCCACAATGAACTCCGCCTCAGGCCATTTCGTCGCCTTTGGCTTGGCATAGTCATAGACGGCAATGCGCGCGGCGGGGTCTGGTACTTCTTCGCCCGTGACGTTGTGGCGAATCGTGGTCACGCCATCCCAACGGGTCACGGGCGTGCCATCCGCGTCCATGCGCGGCGTGCGCCCCGACCATTCCAGCACCGCATCACCGTTGCGGATGTTCTTGAAGTCGCGCAAGACAGGCTCGGACGGGGCGGCAAGGCCGTGGGTGCGGAAATGCCATTGTAGATAGCCGATCCACAGCACCAGCTCGGCCACGTTCGCCGCCCATGGGTTCAATTCGATCCCTAGAAACTGGTGGGGGTCCACAGTGATAAAGGTCCTTTGTGGCTCATTCAGTTCATCAAGCAGCGCGGTCACCTCGCCCTCAAGGCGTTTCATCATTTCCAGCGCCACATAGAGGAAGTTGCCAGACCCACAGGCCGGGTCCAACACGCGGATTTCGCATAGTTTGCCATGGAAGTCGCGCACCAGCTTGCGGGCGTCCTCTTCCTTGCCATCCGCTGCCAAGCGTTGCACAGCCGTTTGTACATCGCGCCAATCCTCGCGCAGCGGTTCCATGATTGTTGGCGTCACAAGGCGTTCCACATATGCGCGTGGTGTATAATGCGCGCCCAGTTTGTGCCGTTGTCGTTTGTCTAAGGCGCGTTCGAGCAGCGTGCCGAAAATCGCGGGTTCAACCTGTTTCCAATCCGCCTCTGCCGCCTCGATCAGTAGACCAAGTTGCAGGTTGTCGAGGGGCAGTGCATCCGCCTCTTTGAACAGCCCGCCATTGAAGCGTTTGAGGTCCTGCATCAGCACTTGGGAAAAGCCGCCCGTGTCCATGGTTTGCCATAGACCTTGCAGCGAGGGTTGCGCGTGTTCTGGGCGTCCGCGTAGCTTTCTAAGCAGCTCTGTAAAGCTTTCACGTGGGATAAGGTCCACGTCCTCCGCAAACATCGAAAACAGGCACCGCATCAAGAAACGCGCGACTGTTTCGCTGTTATGCCCCTGCCCCTCAAAGCTTTTGCCCAGCTCCGCAAGGTGGGTGGCAATTTCGCGCGTCACCTTTGCAGACTTGAGGGAAGGATCAAGGCTTTGCGGGTCCTTCCAAATGGCGCGCAATAAATCCTGGGTTTCCGTGTCGCGCAGGTCTTCTAAAGAAATGCGGTAGCGGTTTCCGTCAGGGAATTGGTTATAGCCCTGCCCCTGCCCTGAGAAGTCGGCATACAGCTCAATCACATGCCCCACGTCCACAATCATCAAGAACGGGGGCCAGCCATCTTCCTTGGCCACAGCACGCGCATAGTTATCTGCCTGATTGCGGGCTTTCATCATGGTATCATCGAATTTCGACGTGCCGCGCTTGCCATGCCCCGATTGCTTAGGCGCATCTTTTTCGAGAAACAGCTCTAGGGTGTTTTTGTCTTTGGCATCCGGCGAAACGAATTGTTTGGCCTCAAGGATAAAATGACCCTTTTTGTACAGGTCGATGCGGCCATTCCGCTTGTTGCCCGTATGGGTCAGGGTCACCGGGCGCTCAAAACGGTAATCCAGAAAGTCGCCGTCTTTGTCGGATACATTGGGACGCGGGACGCCAAGCAGTTCAGTCAGTTCAATCGCGAAAGATTGCGCAGTGGCCATTTCGCTACCACCCGACCCAAGCCACCGCTGAATGAACGCTTCAACTGCCACAAACACCGCCCAGAAATGCCAAATCAATCAATTGAAGGTTGCGCACGTATCGCGCGGCGTTTCAATCCCAGACATAATATTTCGCCCCCATAACCCTTTGAAAGACTTGTTTGCGCTAAGTAAGCGACCAGAACAACTTCAAGCCGGCTTCATGCGTTTAATCAAGTCTTCCTTGCGATGCTTGGGAATTGGTAAGTATGACCCCATCGTGACGCCGGGATTGCTATGGCCAAGGTTCATCCCCCATGCCTTGAACTCAGACGGGCTTTTGCAACGGGTATCCGCCATCTGAACTAATGTCGTGCGGAAGGCATGGGGCGTGTATTGCGGCAACTGCACCATGGCAAAGGCGTTGCGGATGACCTTGTTGAGTGGGGTGGTGGTGGCAAAAGGATCACGCGATAGCCCTACCTTTTGAAAGCCACCCGTTTCCGCCTGCCCCATCTGGGCCTTTGGAAAAACTGCATCAGCAGAGCCAAAGAACTTTTCCGTGCGCAAGTGTTCCACCCATGCCGTGAAACATTCGAGATAGGCAGGATTAACAGGGAAGAACACCGTGTCGATGTACTTTGCCGCTTTGGTGTTCACCTCACGCGGGTCTTGCATCACGCGCCCGTTAAACAGGTCGATATGCTTTAGCCTTAGGGACGCTACAGCCCCCACACGCGCCCCTGTGAGCATGAAGAAGGCAAACAGCGCCTTGTCACGCCTATCAAACTCGGTCGCGCTGGGCATGGCTTGAAAGGCGTGGAACGCGGCTTCGGGTGTCGGTGATTCCTTTTCATTGGCAGTGTGCGCAATCCTTGCCGATTTCCTGTTGTTGTTGAAGTAACGGGTGTCGCTATATGTGAGCACCTTTTTGTATCCTGCCTGTCCCGCCAACCAATGAAAAAACTTCCTCACTAGGCATAGCGTTGCGTCGATTGTCGAATGGCTCAAGGGTTGCCCGCGTTGGTTTTTTGCTTGGGAAAGAGTGGCTTTGAATTTGGCCGTTTGATCAATATGAAATCGCTTGAACGGTTTGAACCCGGTCGATTGTTCAAACTTCAAAATCGCCGCCAGAACCTTGTCGGTGGACTTGGTATCCAAACCATCGGCTTGTTCTAGATAGAACACATATTTGCGCTTCATCCGCTCATTTTCTTCAACAACTTTTCTCATGGCTAAATCCTTGTTTCAGGGCTGGTTTTGAGGCTGAATTTCCGGCGGCATAGCCGGGACGCCGGAAGTGTGGTTTTCAACTGGGTTTGAGGGGTTCGTATAGGCTCAAGACATGCCCTTGATCGCAATGTCATAAATCCCGTCGAATTTGCCCAAATCAGCCTTGCTGGCGAACCTATTCAAAGTCCCCTCACACATGCAGCACAGCCCCATCAATCGCCCTCGGGCATCGTTTATCGGGATGTAATCGACCATCGCGCCAAGGGGTCTTGTTTGCGCCTTGCAGGTGAAACAAAACATCTGATCCAAAGCGCCTTTGACAGACCGGTTCCGTTGCCTGCTTTGGATATGTTCAATCAAGACCGCGCCCAGAATGTAATGGGGTTTGGTGGCTGTCATGACGTCCAGTCCGCTAGACCGCCATGCCCGAACCGTGTGGCTTGTGACACCCACGGCATCACCCGCCTCTTCATAGGTGTAAAGCCGATCTTTCTTGACCTTGCGTGTTGATACACGCTTGGCCATTACCGCAACTCCACCTTGCATGGATCAACGCGTTGGGCTTCCGCCCATGCGTTCAAGTCCGTCCCGCGATAGATGATCTTGCGGCCCAGCTTGTAGAACGCCGGACCCATTCCTTTGTGACGCCATTGCGCAAGTTTGTCCCGGTCGCCAATGATGTTCAGCTCATCATCGCCAAGTACGTAGTTTCGGTTTTGCTCGAATAGGTTTGCCATTCTCTCATTCCTTTTAAACTAGAATGAGATTGTTTCAGCATGGATCACCGTTCAAAAAAACACTGACTGAAATGCTGAATGCACAGTCAGTCAAAGGTCTTGAGATCAAGCACCTTTTTTCCCAGAATCTAGCATTGCCGCTATCAATGATTTTGTTTCTTTAGAACCAGTAGGAGTGCTCGGATAACCTAAAAGTCCACCCATGAGTCCGGTTGGCGGTGGATTTACATCGTCCTCAGTCAACTGACCTAAAGCCCATTTTGCGGCGTTGGATACACGCGCCTTAATTCCCAGAATTTGAAATATGTCCTCAAGTGCGCGGCCATACTCCGTTGATGGATGCCCACCATCACGGGAAGTGCCAAAGGTCGGCACTTTTCTTTTTTCCGCAGCATAGACCCGTGCAAGGCGCACAGCGATTGTCCGGGCGTAGTAGTTTGGCGCACGATACGGAACACTCCAAAACTGCAATTCCTGATCGTGTAATTCTTTTAGTCGATCTCTTAGAGATGCGATCATCCTCATGTTAATAAACAGAAAATTGTAGTAGAAACCTGTTTGAACAATATTTCTCATAGCTAACTCATAGGCCTGTTCATCTGCTTTTCTTCTCAAAGCCCTAAGAGCTTTTTGATCAATATCCTCAGATAATCTTGCAACCATGGTTGACTGTTTGGCGTCGTCTTTATCAGGCAGGACAAATTTGAGTGCTTGCTCAAGTTTTTCGATTGCCCCAACAATCGCATCACGCTCTTTTACAAATTCGGCTTTATTGTCATGAATATTCGGTTTGGAAATGTCGATCACTGATTCATAGTGGCCTAGGATGGTACTGTTAGCCAAAAAGTTTCTAACGCCTAGGAGACGGTTAACAACTTCACCAACGAGTTCATCTTGCGTTTTTTCCTGCATAAAGGGGCAAGTATGCACCCCCTTTTTACATTTCAATCCCCACCATCGAGACCACGTTTCCATTTGTCTTGCAAAAAGGCTTCAAGAAAGATGGGCTTTTAGAGTTTCATTTATTGGCTGCTGTGATCAACTCAATGACTTCGCCATTCTTAGAGGCGACGAAATCAGACCATCGTGTCATCACTAACCTTCGCTTTTCCAGTAAGTCAGACCGCGCATAAGCCCGTTCAACATTTGACCCCACCGTATGCGCCAAACTCATTTCAGCAACTTCTCGCGGTACGTTTGCAACCTCGGACGCCCAATCACGGAAGGTAGAGCGGAAACCATGAACCGTGACACCTTTCACTTGCATCCGGCGCAACAGCATCAACATGGACATATTCGACAACGGTTTATGTCGCTTTTGCCCTTCAAACACGTATTCTGATTTCATTGTCTTCAAAGGCTCGATAATCCCCAGCATTTCATCTGTTAGCGGTACGCGGTGATCTTCGCCGCCTTTCATCCGTTGCGCCGGACAGGTCCAAAGCCGCGCGTCAAAGTCTATCTCTTCCCAACGCAAGCCCAGCGCCTCACTTGTTCTCGACCCCGTAAGGCAGGTGAACATGAGCGCTTTTGCAGCCATCGCATTGCGGGTTTTCAAATCTGCATAGAAGCTAGGTACGTCTTTCCAGCCCATTGCTTTGTGATGTTGCACCTTGGCTTTGACCTTGGGCAACGCACCCGCGTCCTTGATCGCGGTGACGGGGTTTTCACCAGACCGGAAACCTTTTGAGCGTGCTACGTCGAGAACCGTCTTGATGCGCTGGGCCAGCCGCTTTGCCGTTTCGTGCTTTTCCGTCCATATAGGTGCAAGGCACATCATCACTTCCGGTTGATCCACGCTATTAATTGGCATCCGTCCAATCTTGGGAAACGCATAGTCGCGCAAAGTGTTGATCCATTGCTGGCCATGCTTGGCGTTTTTCCATGTGGGCATCCGGTCAATATGGACCTGTTGCGCCACCTCTTCGAATGTTGGCACCTCTTGGCGGGCGTTGAAACGCGGGTTCAGTCCTTGCTTGGCCATACGCCGATATTCCAGCGCCCGGTCTCGCGCTTGGTTCAAGGTGACAACATCAGCGCCGCCCAAACCAAAGTCAGTACGCAACGGCGCGCCTTTCTTGTTTTTCTGGCCTTTGACAACAACGCGCACAATCCAGCGCCGCGCACCCGATGGATCAACCACCAGATACAAGCCACTGCCATCGCCATGCCGCCCAGCTCCAAGGTTCTCAACAAGCTTCTTTGTCAGCTTTCCAGTTAAGGCCATTTCTAAATACCACAATCCATACCACTCAAGGAACGAATATAGGCATCATCGAAAGAAACTCAAGGCAAACGTCAATTGCTATGATAGCCATATAAACAAAGAATAAAGGCCGCCCAATGCGACCATATCAAATTCATCAAAAAGGGGTAATGGCGGATCGACAGGGATTCGAACCCTGGAGACGGTCTCCCGCCTACACACTTTCCAGGCGTGCGCCTTCGACCACTCGGCCACCGATCCGTGAGCGGGGGTTTAGCGTGGCGTGGTGTTGGTTTGCAAGCGGGAAATCAACCGTTCTCGTCTAGCTGTCCAAATGCACATAGACACGTCGATTCAGCTTGCCCTTTTTCTCGATCTTGCCTAGTCGCAGCGCGCCGATTTCGCCTGTGCGTGCCACATGCGTGCCACCACAGGGCTGCAGGTCAATCCAATTGTCGTCTTCACCGATGCGCACCAATCTGATGTCACCAGCACCTTTTGGGGGCTGCACTGCCATCGTCTTGACCAGATGCGGTGCCGCGGCGAGTTCTTCCGCTGTGATCCACCCGTCACTCACGCGGGCGTCCATGGACACGTGATCATTCAACCCCGCTTCAATCGCCTCCCTATCTTCTGGCGCGTCCGGCATATCAAAATCCAACCGCCCGTGGGTTGCGGAAATCTGTCCACCCGTCACCCCAAACGGGATCACCACGGACAGCAGGTGCAATGCTGTGTGAACGCGCATATGCCGATGCCGACGATCCCAGTCGAGAACCTGAACCACATGTGCGCCAACAGGGGGCAAGCCGACAGGTTCGGAAGGCACCAAAACAATCTCTGTGCCTTGGCCTTTAACGGCTGTCGCAATAGGCAACCGTTTGCCATCCCATTCAAGCCAGCCGGAATCGCCTGGTTGCCCGCCCCCCGTCGGATAGAAAATTGTTGCATCCAACACCACACCGCCCTCTGCTGTATGGCCGGACACTTGCGCCGGAGCATTGCGCAGGTAGGCGTCGTCACGAAACAGCATTTGAGTCATTTGGCCGCCTTACCGCCACGGGTTTTCGTGGCCTTTAGTGGTCCCGCCCCGGTCAGGGCTTCGGGGTTGCGGATCCAGAGGTCCCTTTGGGCAAAGGGGATTTCGATTTTTTCGGCGGCAAAACGTTCGGCGATGGCATGATTGACGTCATTCTTAACGACCATCATCCAATTCACATCCCGCAACATCATCCGTATTTCAAATTCCAAAGAATCCGCGCCAAAGTTCATAAAAACAACGTTGGGTGGTGGTGACGCCAGAACCATCGGCTGCGCCTCAGCGATTTCACGCAGGATTTTGTCCACCCGCCGGGTGTCGGTACCGTAGGCAACCCCGACGGTGACAATGACGCGCCCCACAGTGTTGCCGCGGGTATAATTCGTGACCGTACCACTGACCAAATCGGCGTTTGGCACAATCACATCCGTTCGGTCAAACGTCTCGATCCGGGTAGAGCGCACAGAGATATCGCGCACATAACCCATCTGGTCGCCTACCTCGATCCAGTCGCCTTGCGAAATTGGGCGTTCAATCAACAAGATGATGCCGGAAACAAAGTTGCTGACAATGTTTTGCAACCCAAAACCGATACCAACTGACAGCGCTCCAGCCACAATCGCCAGTGACGACAGGTCAATGCCCGCCCCTGTAATGGCCGCAAGCGCGGCAAGGAATATCCCTACGTAGCCAAGGCCCGAGACAATCGCATTCTGTCCCCCAACGTCCATCTTGGTTTTGGGCAAGACGTTGCTGCGCAAAACCCCCTGAACCAACCGGGTCGCGGCATAACCAATTGCAAAAATAACCGCAAATTTAAGAAAATCCGTTGGTGAAATACGGCTGTCACCAATGGCAAACCCACGCCCTACAGCGGCCCAGAGCTCGGTAAGATCAGTAACGCGCACGCCCCAAAGCAATGCCAAGACGGGCAGTGAGAGCAGCAATAAAATCATCCCGAAAACCACGGGCATCAAGGTGTCGCGGGCCTGCTCCCCCTGCCCGGTGAACGCGCCATAGACATCGGCCAGAAACCGTTGCAACGTCATCACCAGACCAAGAATGACCATTGACATCACATAGGGCTGCAACAAGGCCTGAGCCGCCTCAAAATAGCCAAATACGATCAAGATCGGTGTGACACAGGCAACAATAATCCCGCCGGTGCCAAAACTGCGCACCACCCTGCTTAGTGTTGTAACCCGCGCAGCATCGGTATCTTCGTCCGGCTCTGGTGCATCAACGAACCCGCGCAAAATCACCCCCAGATGATAAAGCGCAAAACAGATGATTAAATGCGTCGCAAACCCAGCAACAGGTAATGTACCGGGTGCTATGTCTGGCACATCAAGGATTTCGATCAGGATCACATCTATGATAATCGCAATGGTGATCAGGTTCACATAGAACCGCGCACGTTTGCGCGTGTCTTGGTCAAACAGCAGCAGCGCCTCATCGTCAGCCCGTGAAAACACCCGCTCCGCGACCCAGCGAAAGCCCAGCACCAGCCCACCAATCAGCGGCACCAAGACAAGTAGATCATTGCCACGGCTGCCCAAAATCCCGGCGGACCCGATGGAGATTGCCACACATGTGAGCCCAATAAACGGGAAAATAATGCGCAAAAGCGATACCATGAACCGCCAGATGCCAAAGCCACGTGCGCCGTATCGTTCCAGCTTACCAACGATGCGGGTTGACCAATTTCGCCCCCGAACGATCAGCACAAGGCCGATAAACATCGACAGGAAAACCACAAGCACGTTGTCTTGTAATGTGCTCCAGCGATCAGATGCGTCCGCCGCCGCGTCTTGTTTCCAAATAAGGCCCGATGCGTCGCGCAGATCGGACCAGGCTTGTGACCAATGCGCAGGGTTCAAAGGCGACGGGCTAAGCGACAACAGTTTGTTGGTCTGCCTGTCGCGCAGCAATTGGTCGATTTGCCGGACCAATCCATCGGCCTCAAGGAATGATGCTTCGGCGGTTTGAACCGGGGCCAGCAATGTGGCCAGTTGTTTGTTCAGGTCGGCACGTTTGGCGGTAACTTCGGGGTCTTCCGATGGGGTGTTTTCACCCTCTGGTGCGGTGCCAAGTGCCGCCAATTGTTCGCGTAACGTGGCAATGCGCCCGGCATTTGCCATACGTGCGGCGTCAAACTCTGCCCGGAACTCAGCGATACGCGCACGCATCGCTTCAAATGTTTCATCGCTGAGTGTCTTGCTTTCAAGCGCTTCTTCGGCACGCACCGCTATGACGTTATAACGGTCATAAGTTTCAACCGTGGTGACCTGATCATTTGTATCTTGGGCCAATGTGGCGGTCACAAACGCCAGCAGAAACCCTAAAACCAGCGCGAATTGATACAGGGCGCGTTTCATACGTCTTCGAATACGCCAGGGATGGATGCAGGTGCGCGTTCCAGCCAGGGGGGCGTTGGCAGCCCCTTTTCGGTCAGGAATTCGGGGTTGAACAATTTAGACTGATAGCGCGTGCCAAAATCACACAGAATGGTCACGATTGTTTTGCCCGGTCCCATGTCGTGGGCCATGCGTATTGCACCCGCCACGTTCACGCCCGATGATGCGCCAAGGCACAGGCCCTCGTGTTCCAACAGGTCAAACACCACTGGCAATGCGTCGGCATCATGTATGTTATAGCTGAAATCCGGTGTCAGCCCTTCAAGGTTCTTGGTGATGCGAGCTTGCCCGATGCCTTCGGCTATGGACCCGCCCTCGGAGGCGAGCTCACCCGTGGTATAATAGCTGTGCAATGCCGCACCATCGGGATCAGCCAGCGCAATTTTTACACCCTTAGGCTGCAATGCCATCGCAACACCAGCCAAGGTGCCACCGGATCCCACAGCACAGCAAAATCCATCGACTTTACCACCCGTTTGTTCCCAAATCTCTGGTCCGGTTGTTTCAATATGCGCTTGCCTGTTGGCGATGTTGTCAAACTGATTAGCCCAGATCACCCCTTCATTGGTGGTGCGCGCCAGTTCTTTCGCCAACCGCTCGGAATAACGCACAAAATTATTCGGATTGCGATAAGGGGCCGCAGGCACCTGCACCAATTCCGCCCCCGCCAACCGCAACATATCCTTTTTTTCCTGGCTTTGCGTTTCGGGGATCACGATCACGGTTTTGAATCCCATGGACGCCCCCACCAATGCTAGGCCGATGCCTGTGTTACCCGCAGTGCCTTCGACAATTGTACCGCCGGGTTTCAGCGTGCCATTGGCAATTGCATCGCGGATGATGAACAACGCCGCGCGGTCCTTGACGGATTGACCGGGGTTCATGAACTCGGCCTTGCCGTAAATCTCGCAACCGGTTTCCTCGCTCGCCTTTTTCAACCGGATCAACGGTGTGTTGCCGATGGCCTGTGCCAGATCATTTGCGACTTGCATGGATACCCCCAAATCATTTGGCTTTGGTGTATCCCTAGCCATGCTTAACCTCAAGCCTGCAAGCGCAGCCTCGCACGGTTGTGTGCCAGCCAATACGCCGCCAGAACCAGCGGTGCGTTGGCCACATCAAGGCTGGCCACCATCTTCATAAATGCATCAAAGCTGATGATATGTGACTTGATATCTTCGCCCTCGCTGTCCAAGCCACCCGTACCTGTCGCGCCATCCGGCAAATCAGCTATGCCGACAAAGATATAGTAAAACTCCGTCGAATTGCCGGGAGATGCATAAACTTCTGCCACCTTTTCAAGCGTTTGTACGGAAAGCCCGGCTTCCTCTAACCCTTCACGACGCACGGAGTCTTCGGGCGTTTCGCCGGGGTCGACATGGCCCGCGATCGGCTCTAATTGCCAAACCGACGTGTCGCCACGCGCCAGCGGCCCCATGCGCATCTGTTCAACCAACAACACGCGGTCACGCACCGGATCATAAGGCAACATGATCGCCGCATCGGTGGCAATAAACACCGCCCGGTCAAGCGGTTCTGTCATAGAGCCATCAAAGCGTTCGTGGCGTACCTGAATGTCATCAAGCGCAAAGAAATGCGCATAACTGCGCCTGCGACCCAGAACTTCAACCTTGCCATGCAGCGTTCCCGCCCCATGCACAGACTGCGCCGCGTGAACCTGCGATCCGGCACGTTTGCGGATCATCGGGAACATTGCGGCCACTTCGTCACGCGATTTGACCCCGATGTACCCCATTACTTCGCGGGCAGCATGACAGGATAAGGCCGCCCATTTCGCCTCCCAATCGGCCAGTACCCAAGGACCATCTGGCGTCCATCGCCCCGGCTGCGGCAGGTACACGTCGGCCAATTGCCCATCAGACAGGCTGACCTGCACCAGATCATAGGCAAAGCTGCCCTCGTAAAAATCCAGCCGTGCGATGTCATCAGCGCTTAGCCCGCGCACCAATAATCCTTGCGCGGTATCGCCGGGTGACTTTGCAATCATTGGAAACGGGCCCTCGGCCACGGATGATACCAGATACTCAGGCAATTGCGCGGGCGTCACATCAAGCGCATCCGTCCCACGCCCCATGACAATTTCCAACAGCGGCACATGTCGCAACGTGCCATAAAAAAACAGATTTTTCATTATGGTCAGCGCCAACGATTGCCTGCTGCTTCTGTCACCAATCCGCTAACCACCGCCGCCACGAGCAGGAACAAACCGATTGGAACCGTCGCAATCATTAAGCCAAATTCGGCACCAATCTGGAAAATCGCCACCAGCGCCTCCATCGCGCCATCATAACGGTTCTTCATCGCAAGGCGGAACATTTCATAGCAAGCCTGCACCCCGATGCCCCATAGCATCAGAACAAAAACACCCGTCAGCCCGTTGTTGATGGCAAATGTGGTGCCACGCCCGACACGCGGTCCCATGATGAACCAGCCCGCCAACAGTCCCAAGAATATATTAACAGGGATAAAATAACCAAAATCCGTGCTTTCCGGCATCAGGGGCATGATCATGCCTGACACGATATAAGCAACGATCGCCAGACAAATGGCGGCCACCAAACGTGCGGCTGTAGGCATGGAAACGCTCCTTACGGTCAAATCACCCTAGATGGGTCGCCTTACCGTAATCTGCGTTACGTCACAATTTCCACTGTCAAATGTCGCCGCGCAAGAAGTGAGGTAAAAATTCCACATACGCCGGAACCGGTCATCAAAGCCCATTTTGGTGATCTGATCCCATTTTGCGTTAAATGTTTCATGCCAACGGCGCAGCGTGATGTCATAGCTTTTGCCAAATTCAATGGACTTATCCACCACCAGCCCGGCCATCTCAACCTGTTCACGCAGCACCTTGGGGCTGGGCAACATGCCGCCCGGAAAAATGTATTTCTGGATGAAATCAACGCCGCGTTTGTAGACGTCCCAACGGCGGTGATCGACGGTGATGATCTGCAAGGTTGCCGCCTTGCCGGGTTTCAGCCGCGCGCGCACGGTCTCAAAGTAAATCGGCCAATATTTTTCGCCGACAGCCTCAAACATCTCAATGCTGGCAATGCCGTCATAGGTGCCGGTTTCATCGCGGTAGTCCTGCAGTTTGAAGTCTACGAATTCAGAAAGGCCAGCGTTTTCAATGCGCTGTTGTGCATAGTTAAACTGTTCTTGACTAATTGTCAGTCCCGTCACCCGCAGGCCACGTTCTTTGGCCGCGTATTCCGCAAAGCCACCCCAGCCACAGCCAATTTCAAGCACATGATCACCGGGCTGCACCCCCATCTGATCCACCATTGAGGCATATTTGGCCGTCTGCGCCGCTTCGAGCGATTGCTGCGCGCCGTCCTCGAACAGTGCCGATGAATAGGTCATTGTATCATCAAGCCAAAGCCCGTAAAAATCGTTACCCAGATCATAATGGCGGCTGATGTTCTTGCGCGCCTGAGACCGATGATTGCGCTGGAGCCAAAATCGGAATTGCTCATACGTCCGCAGCAAGCCCATGCCGGGAAAGCCATCATAGATATCTTCGTTATCCGCATGCACCAGATCCATGAAGGCCTGCAAATCGGGTGTGGACCACCATTCATCAAGGTAGGCATCACAAAATCCAAGATCACCTTCGCGGATCAGTCGGGCAAAAAGGTCGTTGTTATGAATATGTAATTCGGCAACGGGGCCGGGCTTGGCCCCTTCGGCGCGAAAAGTGCGGCCATCGGGCAGCACAAAATCGACCCGCCCATGCTGCATCTCTTGCGCCATCGCATAAACGCGTGTGAAATAGCGTGGCAGGTTTTCTTGACCCTCAGTGCTGGTTAATTTCATGCCAACGTCCCCCTTGTTCTTCATTTTTACAAGGCGGCTTGATTTTACTCACCTTTTGAAGATTAACAATTATTAAAATCCGCGATCCTGATACGCGTCCAGCGCGCGCTTGCGGCCTGTATCTAAGGATACGATTGGCGCTGGATATGGATCAGTTTGCGACAAACCCCAACTGCGTGGAATCGCGCCAAAAAACGCGAGGGCGTCATCGTGCGGATTGGCGCGGCCTTCGGCGATCCAGCGGCTGGCGTAATCTCGCTGCTTGTCGAATTTATCGAGTTGCGTGTCAGGGTTGAACACCCGGAAGTACGGTGACGCATCCGGCCCCGACCCTGCCGCCCATTGCCAACCCATCGCGTTGCTGGCCGGATCCCAGTCAATCAAACATTCCTCAAACCATTTTTGCCCGATCTTCCAATGGGTCATCAGGTGTTTGGTCAGGTAACTTGCCACGATCATGCGTGCGCGGTTGTGCATGCGGCCGGTCACATAAAGCTCACGCATCGCGGCATCGACGAACACAATCCCCGTGCGCCCCTGTTTCCACGCAAGCACATCTTCGCTGTTGGCATTGGTTTTCCACGGAAACGCATCCCATTCCTCGCGCCAATTACCATCAAGTATATGCGGTGTGTGGTGCATCAGGTGATATGCAAACTCGCGCCAGACCAGTTCCTTGAGGTATTTTTCCGCGCCGCGTTTGCCTTCTTGCATCGCGCGATGTCCCGCGTGCCAGCATTGATGCGGGCTGATTTCGCCCAGGGCGAGGTTTTCAGACAGGCACGAGGTGCCATCAACGCTGGGAATGTCGCGGTTGTCGCCATACCCATCGACCAGTTCAGCGATAAAATGACCCAGACGCCCCTGCGCCGACTTTTCGCCAACCAGCGCAAAAGGACGCACAACCTCCGCGCCCCGGTTCATCGCGGCACCCATCTGCCAATCGCTTAAGCTATCGCTTTGAGGCCATTCCTCTGGGGCGGAAATGTCGCGTGGCGTGGACCGCGGCGCATCGACGCCGACGTTTTTCACCGCGTTCCAGAACGGCGTGTAGACTTTGTAGTAGCCTCCGGTTTTTGTCTCGACTGTCCATGGCTCGAACATCAGATGCCCGCCAAAGGACCGCGCTTCGACGCCCTGCCCTTTGAGGGCTTCTTTGATTTTAGTGTCACGGGCGATGCTGTCGGGGTCATAGAGCCGCGACCAAAAAACCGACGTGGCCCCGATTTCCTTAATCAAGTCTTGCAACGCATCCAAAGCATTGTCTGCGCGGCGCAGGATCAGCTTGCTGCCCTTGTCCGACAGCGTGTCACCAAGTGCTTCAAGCCCCAGACCCAACCGCCATTTCGGCGCGGCGCCAAGGTCTCCGACCAAGTGATCGTGAATAAACACCGGGATCACCGGACGCCCGCTGTCGCAGGCCGCTGTCAGGGCCGCATGATCGCTCAGTCGCAGGTCACGGCGGAACCACATCAGTATCGGTTTGGTATCATCCATGCGCAAAGCCCCCTGTCGCGTTTTTAACGATCTAGGGCATCACCGGATCATTCAAGGCATTGGTTTCACAAAACTTCGTCCAATGCGGACAAAAGCTGATCCACCTCAGCGCGGGTTGTGTAATGGGTGAAACTCAAGCGCAGTACGCCCTTGGTCTCATCCACGCCCATCGCTCCCAAGGCGCGCCCTGCATAAAAATCACCGCCACCAGCCATGATCCCGTGTTTGACCAGATCACGCGCCACGTCTTCGCCCGGACGGTTCAACGCAAGCGCCACCGTGGGCGCACGATCTGTGGCCACGGACGGACCAATCAGGCGCACGGAATTGCGCGACTTCACACCATCGAGCAAAGGTTGCAATAGCTCGCTTTCGTGAGCACGCATCAGATTATGCACTGCGGCACCGCGGGCCGCTGGCCCATCATCGCCGCCGACATGATGGGCATAAGCCGCATCAATATAATCCGCCATGCCTGCACAGGCTGCGATCTGGGCATGGTCTGGCCCCGCCGGGGTAAAGCGTTTGTAAAGCGATCCACCATTAAACACATGACCTTGATTGGGCAGCAATTCACCCAGCGCGCGGCGGATCACCATCAAGCCTTGGTGCGGACCAAAGGTTTTATACGCCGAGAACAGATAGATATCCGGCCCCAGCGCGCCGATATCAGCAAAGCCATGCGGCGCGTAAGAAACGCCATCGACGCAGACAAATGCCCCAGCGGCGTGGGCAAGTGCTGTGATTTCTGTCACTGGATTCACCTGACCGACGACGTTTGAGCAATGCGGGAAACATACCAGCCGAACTTTATCATCCAGCAGGTTTTCAAGATCGGCCGTATCCAGATGCCCGGTGTCAGGGTCAATGCACCATTCGCGCACTTCAATGCCGCGGTCCGCCAGCCTGCGCCACGGCCCGGTATTGGCCTCGTGGTCTTGGTTGGTGACGATGATCGCCTCGCCGGGTTGCATCATCTGACCAAAGGCCTGCGCCAAAACATAGGTGTTCTGAGTGGTCGACGGACCAAAGCTCAGCTCATCCCCCTCAACCCCCAAAATCGCGGCCATACGTGTGCGGGCTTCGTCCATTTCCTGACCGCCCAGCATGCTGGCTTCGTAAGGCGCATAGGGCTGCACTTTGCGTTGGGTATAAAATCGGAACAGCCGATCAATAACCTGCTGACAGGTATACGACCCGCCAGCATTTTCAAAAAATGCTTGTCCCTCAAGCGAGGGTTCAGCAAAAGCGGGAAATTGGGCGCGCACCCATGCGGTATCTAATGTCATGG
>JBPOFE010000069.1:0-16861 GCA_051252035.1 Sulfitobacter sp. | reverse complement strand
TCATGCGCCCACCTGAGCCTTGTTTTTAAGGCCGGTGCCCAAGTACGCCTCGATCACCTGTTCGTTCGCTTTGATTTCAGCCAGTGTCCCTTCGGCCAGCACGTGACCTTCGGCCATACAGATCACCGGGTCGCAGAGGCGACCGATGAAATCCATGTCGTGTTCGATGACCACGAAAGTGTAGCCACGTTCTTGATTTAACCGGATAATCGCGTCGCCGATTGTATTGAGGAGGGTACGGTTCACGCCGGCACCGACTTCGTCCAAAAATACTATCTTGGCATCGACCATCATGGTGCGACCAAGCTCGAGCAGCTTTTTCTGCCCACCTGAGATTTGGCCGGCCTTTTGATCCGCCAGATGTTCGACAGTCAGGAACTCCAAAACTTCGTCGGCCTTTGCCCTAAGTGCCCGTTCTTCCTCAGCAATTCGGCGGGTTCCGAACCATGTGTTCCATAGGGTTTCACCGGATTGGCCGCCGGGCACCATCATCAGATTTTCGCGGCACGTCATCGACGAGAATTCATGGGCGATCTGAAAGGTGCGCAACAGCCCTTTGTGAAACAGATCATGGGGGGCAAGGCCTGTGATGTCTTCGCCATCCATGAACACACGACCGGAAGTCGGATTAAGAACGCCCGCGATCACGTTGAAAAGAGTGGTTTTTCCAGCGCCATTCGGGCCGATTAGTCCAGTGATGGATCCGCGATCAATGGTCAATGATGCGCCATCAACCGCATGAAATCCGCCAAAATGCTTATGCAAATCCTCGACCACAATCATGTGTTCGTCTTTGTGGCTCATGTGTCCGTCCCTGGTGTCCGCCGCTTTTTTGCAGCTGGTCTTTTGTTATGATGATACAGCCCGGAAAATCCGGGCTGTATCAGGTCGGTATTACGTCGGTAAAACGTCGGTATTACTTGAAACCGATGGTTTCGTTCTTGCCGTCTTTGACTTCGATCATGCGGTATGTGCCTGCGGCTTCACCCGGTCCGATCAGTTCAACAGCTGAGGCACCAACATAGTCGATCTCAGTACCCGCCTTGATCATCTCAAGCGCTTTGCCCAATTCACCCGGATAGATTTTTTCACCCGGTGCGTTGGCCACGTCGAGAATTTTCTCTTTGTAGTCGGCTGGATCGGTTGAGTTGGCCGCCTGCATCGCCAGCAGGAACAATGCTGCCGCGTCATAGGCTTCAGGCGTGTAAGGTGACGTCGCATCGAAGTCATCGCCCGCCATTTCGATCAGCGCATCGATACCTTTGCCCTCGGAACCTGCGATCTGACCGTATGATCCGTTCAGATCCGGACCGATCGTCTTGGGCAGGTTTTCACCAATCATACCACCGGGCAGACCGAATGTTTCCCATGCACCTGCGTCCAGCGCAGATTTGATGATGCCCGCGCCACCTTGGTCAAGATAACCTGCAACAACCAGCAGATCACCACCAGCAGAGGCCAGCGCGCCAACTTCAGCAGAATAATCTGCTTTGCCATCTTCGTGCGCGGCAACGATTGTCACTTCACCACCGACGGCCTTGAAAGAGGATTCAATCGCGTCAGCCAAACCCTTGCCATAGTCGTTGTTGGTATAGGTCAGGGCGATGGATTTAATCCCACGCTCCATCAGAATCTCCGCCATCACTTCGCCTTCGCGGGCGTCAGAGGGCGAGGTGCGGAAGAACAAACCGTTGTCTTCCATTGTGGTCAGGCCAGGCGATGTGGCGGATGGCGAAATCATCACCATGCCGTTTGGAATGGCAACGTTCTGCAACATCGCGCCTGTCACACCGGAACAGTCACCACCGATGATGCCGTTCACGCCTTCGGCGATCAGACGTTCTGCACCGGACACGGCCAAACCGTTGTCGATACAACCCGAATCCGCGCGAATCGATGTGACCTTGGCACCGTCAAACAACATGCCGCTGTCGGTGACTTCTTTCATCGCCAGTTCGGCGCCCGCTGACATTGGACCTGTCAGTGATTCAATCGGGCCTGTGAAACCAAATTCAACGCCCAGTTTAACTTCGCTCAGGTGACCGTCCGCATATGCAGTTGTCGCCAGCAGTGCCGCAGCCGTTGTGGCCATAAGCATCTTTTTCATGAGTATCTCCCTTGTTGGAACATAATGTTCGGGGCAGACGTTAGGCGGTGATTTCTTAAAAGAAAAGCGGTTTTTAGGATGTTACACCTGTGCCGTGCATCACATCATGGTGCCATAAGTGGATTTATTGCCCAAGCTAACTAGGTTTTCTGACAGAGCTTGCCAAAACAGGATCACAATCATGCGCTTTATGGAAAAATTACCCGAATTCTTGTTTTTGAACGCCATATTGATGATGTTCGCGGTCCCCGCACATGCTGAGATTTCACCCCGTATTGAGGCTGTTGTGACGGGCTTGAGCACCCCTTGGGCACTGGCCCCGCTGCCAGATGGTAGCGTTTTGATAACTCAAAAGGGTGGTGATTTGATCTATGATAGGGGTGGCAACAAGACCAAGGTGGCAGGTCTGCCAAAAGTCGCAACAGGCGGGCAGGGTGGATTGCTGGACATCACACTCGCCCGTGATTTTGCACAATCCCGCACCTTATTTCTGACCTATGCCAAGCCACAAAAAGGTGGGGGCAGTGGCACCGCGCTGGCCAGCGCGCGATTGTCCGACGATGGCAGACGATTGGAAAACCTGACCGAACTGTTCGAGATGCGCGCAGGCAGCAGCGGCGGGCGACATTTCGGATCACGGGTGGTCGAGGCCACGGACGGTAGCTTGTTTGTTACCATCGGCGAACGCGGCGATCGGCCTGCGGCACAGGATTTGAGCAGGCACAATGGCACGGTGATCAGGGTCAATCGCGATGGGTCGGTGCCGGCCGATAATCCGTTTGTTGGGCAGGCGGGCGCATTGCCGGAAATCTGGTCCTATGGGCACCGCAATCCGCAGGGTGCGGGTTTGGATGCCAATGGGCAGCTCTGGGTTTCTGAACATGGGGCAAAGGGTGGTGATGAGGTCAATCAGATCACCAAAGGCGCAAACTATGGCTGGCCTGTCATCTCATATGGGCGGCATTACTCCGGGGCCAAGATTGGTGAGGGCACCGCAAAAGACGGTATGCAGCAGCCTATGCATTATTGGGACCCGTCCATCGCACCTTCTGGATTGATGGTGTATTCCGGGGCGCTGTTTGAGGATTGGACGGGTGATATCTTTGTCGGGTCATTGAAGTTTGATTACATCGCGCGGCTTGCAGGGACACCATTGCGCGAGGTTGCACAGATTAATACGGATGCAACTATCCGGGTGCGCGATATCGTCGAGGGGCCAAATGGCGCAATATGGTTTATTTCTGAACCACAAGGTACTGTATATCGCATGACCCCCTGAATGAGGATGTTGTTATGCACTATCTTATGGTTTTCTTGATTGGTTTTTTGGGGTTGGTGACAACCGCCAGCGCCCAAAGCCAAGATGGGGTATTTCGTGACTACGCTGCTTATTCTGAATTTGTCGATCAGAAAATCATGCAGCGCGATTTCAGCGCCTTGATTTTGGGCCTTGGCGGGCGCGATGAATTTACCGATGAACAACTTGTCTCAACCGAGCAGAAAATGCTCAAAGTCTGGCCTCGTAATTTTGGTGAAATGACCTTCTTTCGCCAAGAAGACTTGGGCGGAGGGATTAGCCAAGAAGGCCGGATTTACTGGACCGGGAAAAGCTATGCGTTTTATTATGCGATGCTGCACCAGCGCGAAGATGCACTGGTGGTGATTAGTTTTCTGATCAATTCGATCAGTAAGCCGATTATGGAACGGTTTTAACCCGTCAGATCGACAACCGCGCCGCATGGGCGCCACGTTCGCGGTAGGGTGTCGTATCATAATGCGCGCGGTAGCATTTTGAAAAATGCGACGGTGAGGCAAACCCACAGGCCAAGGCGACGTTGATCACCGACATATCGGTCTGCATCAACAGATTGCGGGCTTTCTGCAGGCGCAGCTCCATGTAATAGCGTTTCGGGCTGCGGTTCAGATAGCGCCGGAACAGACGTTCCAACTGCCGGGTCGACATGCCGACATCCCGCGCCAGCACCGACGGGCTGATCGGTTCTTCGATGTTGCTTTCCATCATCTGAATGACTTGACTCAGCTTGGGATGGCGCACGCCGATACGGGTCGGCACGGACAAACGCTGGGTATCCTGATCGGTGCGGATTGACGAATAAATCAATTGATCCGCGACCGAATTGGCCATTTCCTCGCCCAGATCATCAGCGATCAGTTTCAGCATCAGATCGATGGATGATGTGCCACCCGCCGTGGTCAAGCGGTTGCCATCCACCACAAACACCGACTTGGTCAGTTTCACTTCCTGAAACTCTTCGGAAAAGCTGTCTTGGTTCTCCCAGTGGATCGTCGCTTTCTTACCTTCCAACAACCCGGCCTTGGCCAAGGTGAACGCGGCGGTACAAAGACCGCCCACCATCAACCCCTTGCGGGCCTCGCGGCGCAGCCATCCAAGCAGTTTCTTGGTGGTGGCGGCCTGTACGTCAATGCCACCACAAATCATCAGCGTGTCATCGCGTGACAGATCGTCCAAATCGCCATCAAGCGTAAACACCGCGCCAGACGAGCTTGGCATGGTTTCCCCACCTTCGCCGACGATCCGCCACGAATAGGCGGTGCGTCCCGCCATACGGTTGGCGATCCGCAAACATTCCACCGCGGATGCAAAACTGAGCAAGGTAAAATTATCCAGCAGGACAAAGATAAACCGACGCGGTTTATCGGTGACAGGTGGAATACGGGTGGCCGGGCGCGCATCTGACATCGCGACGTCTTTCTATGTTCGGTTTCAGCCCTAAAGTGCCAAAGGCGACAAGACTCGGCGTGAACCATGCTCACCATGGTCTGCAGAGGTCAATAGGTCGAATTTCGGTTCTGGTCACTTCTTACCGCTTTTTGTATACGATTGGTTCACGATAGCGCTGACATTCGCGCAAATGACCGGAGATGTGAGATATGACCACCTGGAGTTCAGCAAGCTGGCGCAACAAACCGCGTATTCAGATGCCCGATTACCCTGATCAAGCCGCCCTGAATGCCGTCGAGGCGCAGTTGGCGCGTTATCCGGTGTTGGTCTTTGCTGGTGAAGCACGCAAGCTGAAAAAGCATCTTGGTGCGGTCAGCCGGGGCGAGGCGTTTTTGTTGCAGGGCGGCGATTGCGCCGAAAGCTTTGAGCAATTCAGTTCCGATGCGATCCGCGACACGTTCAAGGTGATGCTGCAAATGGCGATGGTATTGACCTATGGTGCCAAGGTGCCAGTCGTCAAACTGGGCCGGATGGCGGGGCAATTCGCCAAGCCGCGCAGTGCGAATATGGAAACCGTGGATGGTGTGGAATTGCCAAGCTACCGTGGTGATATCATCAACAATCTGGAGTTCACGCCAGAGGCACGCATTCCTGACCCACAAAAGATGTTGCAGGCGTACACGCAATCTGCGGCCACGTTGAACTTGCTTCGCGCGTTTTCAACGGGTGGTTTTGCCGACATGAGCCAGGTACATGCCTGGACGCTTGGGTTCACCGACGCTGACGACGCAGAAAAGTACCGCGAGATTGCCACGCGCATTCAAGACACGCTTGATTTCATGAAGGCGGCTGGCATCGATTCCAGCACCACACATGAGTTTTCAAGCGTGGAATTCTACACCAGCCATGAATCGCTGCTGCTGGAATATGAACAGGCGCTGACGCGGCTTGATTCCACGTCTGGCAAATGGCTGGCGGGATCGGGTCACATGATCTGGATCGGCGACCGCACCCGTCAGCCTGACGGCGCGCATGTGGAATTTGCACGCGGCGTTCAGAACCCTATTGGTCTGAAATGCGGCCCGTCGATGGAAGTTGACGACCTGAAAAAGCTGATGGCAACATTGAACCCCGACAACGAGGCCGGGCGTCTGACCCTGATTGCACGTTTTGGTGCAGGCAAAGTTGGCGACCACCTGCCGAAACTGATTAAGGCCGTCGAAGAAGAAGGCGCCAAAGTTGTCTGGACCTGTGACGCGATGCACGGCAACACGATCAAGTCGTCCAGCGGGTACAAAACACGGCCGTTTGAATCGGTGCTGCGTGAAGTGCGCGAATTCTTTGCCATCCATGCCGCCGAAGGCACCGTGCCGGGCGGTGTGCATTTTGAGATGACAGGCCAAGATGTCACCGAATGTACAGGCGGCGTGCGCGCGGTCAGTGACGAGGATCTGTCAGATCGCTATCACACCGCCTGTGACCCGCGCCTGAACGCCAGCCAATCACTTGAATTGGCGTTTTTGGTCGCCGAGGAATTGTCGGCACGTCGCGATGCACGGGCAGCACAAGCAGCGGGTTAACCGCACGCGAATTAACAACGACGCCGCTGGCATTCTGCTCAGCGGCGTTTTGACTGTTACCAGTCGCACTCACTACAAATTTTGGTCTACTCATCCGTTTTGATCAGCCGCAGGTAGGGCGGGCGCGGTTTGGTGTCTTTTTTCCCGAACGGCGCTTTTGGTGCGCTGAAACCTGATGTTTGGAATTCCGGCTTTTGCCCCGGCGCAATCGGGTGATCAATCTGCGGGTTTCCCAAGCCCGGCATGACAGTGCGCAGTTTTTGTTCGATCACATCAAAGCGGCGCGGGGCCTGACCGATTTCGCCATGGCTCACCAGACAGCCCAACACACGGCTGACATCCCCCAAATCGCTTTTGAGCGGCAACAGGATCATCCGCGCGTCCAACATCGCACGGCCCGCACCGCCGGGTGAGGTCAGGCGCAGGGTGGCGGTGGCGGGGGTTTGAAACACCTCTTCCAACCCATCGGCAATCTGGCGGCGCGCATTTGGAGCAAAAAGTGCGGTAACGGGCATGCCACGCACTTCCATGCCCATCAGTTCTGTCAAATGATTGCCTGCAATACGCAAACGCGCGATACCGGGGGCGATCCGTTCCAGAATAAAGGCATATTCCAAGGATTGTTCGATTCCACGTGGATCAATCTGTGACCGTTTGGGCAATAAACGCCCCACGCGCAGCGCCTCCCAATAGGCTTCGACCTGGGCAATTGCAGTAAAACCGGCGTCTGGTTGATAATCTGACATTGAAACCACATTTTGCGCATTCTGAGCATGCTTGTCCATGAGCGTTCACCTTACTTTTACTTTCGGTTCAAAGCCGCCGATGGCATGTCGTCACGGAGGCTTTGACGGTCGGATGTTCGACGACAGGGCCGCAAACCTTACCAAAGCCTTAATAGCGCGCCTTTGAAATAATTGGTGGCTTTTCGGTGTGACTGGTTAATTGGTAAATGCACCCAACTTACCTGCGTGGGGTTGCCCCATACTTACGTTTAGCCGTATTGCATCTGGACAAATTGCGCCCCGAAAGGACCCAAAGCATGATCAGGTCGATGACAGGTTTTGCCTCTGCGAGCGGCGCAGACGCGCCGCTTAGCTGGGGCTGGGAAGTCCGCTCGGTCAACGGCAAGGGTCTTGATCTGCGCCTGCGGGTGCCCGATTGGGTCGATGGGCTTGAAGTTGGCTTGCGCAAAAAACTGGGCGCGGTGGCCGCCCGTGGCAACATCACCTGCAACTTGCGTTTGACCCGTGAAGAGGGTGGTAGTTCGATGACCGTGAACGCGGCACAGCTCGACACTGTGCTGACCGCGTTGCATCAGATCGAGCAACAGGCGATGGATGCCGGCGTGTCACTGGCCCCATCCAAAGCCACCGATATTGTGACCATGCGTGGCGTTCTGGAACAGGCGGCACCCGATCAGGATACTGCAGCGCTCTGTGCGACTTTGCTTGCCGATTTTGAGACCGTGCTGGCGGATTTTGACGCCATGCGGCAAAGCGAAGGCGCGGCATTGGCACAGGTGTTGGAGGAGCAACTGTCGCAGGTTGCGAACCTGACATCTGAGGCTGCCGCTCTTGCCAAGACCCGTCAGGACGAAATGGCCGAAACCCTGCGTCGCAATCTGGCGCGGGTGATGGAAAACACCGATGGCGCAGACGAAGGGCGCGTGGCACAGGAATTGGCGCTGATCGCGGTGAAATCTGATATTACCGAAGAAATTGACCGCCTTATCGCCCATGTGACGGCAGCACGCGATTTGCTGGGGCAGGGTGGCCCGGTCGGACGCAAGCTGGATTTTCTGATGCAAGAGTTCAACCGCGAGGCAAATACCCTGTGTTCCAAAGCGCAAAATACCGCGCTGACCAATGTTGGGCTGGCGCTTAAGGCAGTGATCGACCAGATGCGCGAACAAGTGCAGAATGTGGAGTAAGACATGAGTGACCGACAGGGCCTATTGATAATTCTTAGTTCACCTTCGGGTGCAGGAAAATCGACCATGGCGCGGCGTTTAAGACAATGGGATCCGTCTATCGCGTTTTCCGTATCTGCAACGACACGTGCGCCAAGGCCCGGTGAGCAAGACGGCCGCGAATACAATTTTGTCTCTGAACCCCGATTTAAAACCATGGTTGCAGATGGCGAATTGCTGGAACATGCGCATGTTTTTGGCAATTTCTACGGATCG
The DNA here is from genome assembly GCA_051252035.1 of Sulfitobacter sp. Lineage (GTDB taxonomy): Bacteria > Pseudomonadota > Alphaproteobacteria > Rhodobacterales > Rhodobacteraceae > Sulfitobacter. The sequence goes on along the minus strand of JBPOFE010000069.1, from coordinate 8,282 downwards.
CCAAAGGCCGCTGTTTTAAGCGCAATGGCAAATGGGACCGATGTATTGTTTGACATCGATTGGCAAGGCGCGCAGCAAATCAGGAACTCTGCCCGTGGCATGAACACACTCACTATATTCCTTTTGCCCCCTTCCATCGCGGAGTTACGCAAGCGGCTTCTGGCACGCGCTCAGGATGACGCAGAGACTGTTGCCCGTCGGATGGAGAAGAGCTGGGATGAGATAAGCCATTGGGACGGTTATGATTTTGTTTTGATTAACGACAATCTTGAACAAACCGAAGCGCAGTTAAAATCAATCATCACTGCCAGCCGTTTGCGCCGCAGCCAGCAAACCCATCTCAATGATCATGTGCGTAAGCTCCAGACTGAATTTGAGGAATTATCATGACCCTTTTTGCCTTGGGTGAGGTCACGCCATCTGTTGACCCAGACGCATGGATCGCCCCCGATGCCAATGTCATTGGCAAGGTGGTGCTGGAGGCGGGCAGTTCGGTCTGGTTCGGGTCAACCTTGCGTGGCGATAATGAGGTCATTCACATCGGCAACGGCAGCAACGTTCAGGAAAATTGTGTGTTTCACACCGATATAGGGTTTCCCCTAACGGTTGGCGAGAATTGCACGATTGGCCACAAAGTGATGCTACATGGTTGTACGATTGCCGATAATACCCTGATCGGTATGGGCGCGACCGTGCTGAACGGGGCCAAGATCGGCAAGAATTGCCTAATCGGGGCGGGGGCGTTGATCACGGAGAATAAAGTGATCCCGGATGGGTCACTGGTCATGGGGGTGCCGGGCAAAGTGGTGCGGGAACTGGACGAGGCGGCGATCAAGACGCTGACTGCCAGCGCGCTACACTATTCAGAAAATGCCGCCCGGTTTCGGCGCGACCTCAAGCCAATCTGATCGATGACCGCGATATCGCATCTGTCTGATTTGTTGGCCGCACTTCCGTTGCCAACGCTGGCCATCGACAAAAGCGAACGGATTGTGGCGATCAACCCTGCGGCGCAGAGCCTGATCGGTGCGCCCGCAGAGGAACGTCATTTCATCACCGTGTTGCGCCAGCCTCAATTGGTTGAGGCCGTGGAACAGTGCCTGAACGATCAGGTGGCCCGCACCGCAAGCTATCTGACGGGCGATGCAGGCGGCAACGCCACGTATGATGTGTCGTTGGCGGCGATGGCCGACACTGGGGTTGTAGTCCTCAGTTTTCAGGATGTGACCCATCTGACCCAAGCAGGTGAAATGCGCCGCGATTTTGTCGCCAACGTCAGCCATGAATTGCGCACGCCGCTGACCGCGCTTATGGGGTTTATCGAAACGCTGGCCGGGCCTGCGCGCGATGATACCGCCGCACGGGATCGCTTTCTTGGCATCATGACAGGCGAGGCTGAGCGGATGAATCGACTGGTCGGTGATCTGTTATCACTCAGCCGGGTTGAGGCCGAGGAACGCGTGCGCCCCACGACCCAGATTGATTTGAACGATGTATTGAGCACCACCATGCGCAATCTTGCGCCTTTGGCTGCGGACAAGGACGTCGTGCTGAGCTCTGATCTGGGGGATGTGCCCTTGGTTGTGCGTGGCGACGCGGATCAGCTTTTGCAGGTGTTCACCAACCTCATCGAAAATGCGATCAAATATGGCGGCGCAGGTAAGAGAGTTGATATCACCGCGCAAATCTTTGAACGTGATGCCGCCCTACGCACACCCGCCGTCCGCATCTCCGTTGCAGACCACGGGCCGGGCATTGATCCCATACACATTGCGCGCCTGACCGAACGGTTTTACCGCGCTGACAGCCATCGCAGCCGTGAGTTAGGGGGCACGGGGTTGGGGTTGGCGATTGTAAAACACATCCTCAATCGGCACCGCGGGCGGTTGAAAATCAGCAGTCAGCTGGGGCAGGGCGCGGAATTTACGGTTATGCTGCCATTGTCATAAAACTGTAACGTCCCTGTCACAAAAGCGCAGTGAGGCCCGCCTAAACGGGCGTCAAGATCACCATGGGGGTGATTGTTAAGAAGCTGACAGGAGACATCATGTCACCCATTAAAATGACCACATCCGCACTGGCGATTACCGCCCTTTCCGCAACCGCCGCTGCCGCGCGGGATCAGGTGCAGGTTGCCGGGTCTTCCACCGTGCTGCCCTATGCATCCATCGTCGCTGAAGCCTTTGGCGAAAACTTTGATTTCCCAACACCGGTTGTTGAATCTGGCGGATCATCTGCGGGCCTCAAGCGGTTCTGCGAAGGTGTGGGCGAGAACACCATCGATGTGGCCAACGCATCACGCAAGATCAAGGAAAGCGAATTGGAGGTTTGTGCCGCGAACGGTGTGACCGACATCATCGAAGTCCAGATCGGCTATGACGGCATTGTCTTTGCCTCTGACATCGCTGGCGAAAGCTTTGAATTCACGCCAACCGATTGGTACAAAGCCCTGAGCGCCGAAGTGGTCGTGGACGGCGCAGTTGTCGCCAACCCATACACCATGTGGAACGAAGTTAACCCGGCATTCCCCGCGCAGCCGATCCAGGCTTACGTACCCGGCACCAAGCACGGCACGCGTGAAGTGTTTGAAGACAAGGTGATCTTGGCGGGCTGTGAAGCAACCGGTGATTTTGACGTATTCAAAGCCGCAAACGGTGACGACAAGAAAGCCGCCGAAAAAGCCTGTATCGCGCTGCGCAGCGATGGCAAATCCGTGGACATCGACGGCGATTACACTGAAACGCTGGCCCGGATTGAAAGCAACAAGGACGGCATCGGCGTGTTCGGTCTGGCGTTTTACGAAAACAACACCGACAAGTTGCAGGTCGCAACCATGTCCGGTGTCGTGCCATCAACTGAGAGCATCTCGACCGGCAATTACCCGGTGTCGCGTCCCTTGTTCTTTTATGTCAAGAAAGCCCACATCGGCGTGATCCCCGGCCTAAAAGAATATGCTGAGTTCTTTGTCGCGGATGAAGTCGCTGGCCCGGATGGCCCGTTGGCAGAATACGGTTTGGTGTCGGACCCGGCCTTGGTCAAGACACAGACCGCAGTGATGGAAGAAGCAGTGATGGGCGGCGGGTCTTAACACCTGCGACCAACATTACGATGGGCCGCGCAAAACATGTGCGGCCCATCATGCTGAACCATCCAACGATGATTGACTTCATAAGAATACCGGGACAGGCAACGTATTCATGACAGCGAGTTTTTTCGGCCTACCGACACCCCTTGCCTTGACCCTTGCGGTGCTGGCGATTGCGATTGTCGGATATTTCGCGACGCGCCGCCTGGCCATGGCGCGGGCGGCAGGTGATGCGCGCAAGCTGCATTCCCTACCTAATTATTACGGCATGACCGCGGCGATGTTTGCAACCGTGCCAGCACTGGGTGTGATGGTGATCTGGCTCTTGGCACAGCCGATGGTGGTTCAGAACGCTGTTCTCCCCCTGATCCCGGCGGATGAAATCACCAATGCCGGGACACAAAATCTGATCCTTTCCGACGTGGGCCGCGTGGCCAATGGGTTGGACGTGGCGGTAACGCAAGGGGCACTAACCCCGGCAGAGATCGCTGCGATGGCCGATGATCCATCAGCTTTGCGCAGCACGCTTGGCACAGTCGGTGTGGCTCTGGGATCCGAGGTGCAGCCCTATGTGCTGGCCGCAGCGCAAAAATCCCGTGACTTATCGGCGCAAGGTCGATTGTGGATGGTCATTGCTTCCTTGGTATTGGCCCTCATCGGTGCGGGCATCGCCCTGCGTGCCGCTGATCCGGCGTTTCGCGCCCGCAATGTTGTGGAACGCGGCATCATGGTGCTGTTGATCGTGGCAGCGTCACTGGCGATCCTTACAACTGTGGGCATCGTGTTTTCGATGCTGTTTGAATCGATCAATTTCTTTCGTCTGCATGACTGGAGAGATTTCTTTCTGGGCAGTTCATGGGCGCCAAACTTTCGCGGTGATAGCGACCTGTCGATCCTGCCGCTGCTTTGGGGTACGCTTTACATCTCGATCATTGCGCTGCTCGTGGCGGTGCCCATCGGGTTGTTTGCCGCGATTTATCTTAGCGAATATGCCAATCACACGGTGCGCAGCTTTGCCAAGCCGCTGCTCGAAATTCTCGCGGGTATCCCGACAATCGTTTACGGTCTTTTTGCGCTGCTGACCGTTGGTCCGGCGCTGGTCCGTATTTTCGGGCGGGGAGAAGACGGGTTGCTCGGCGTGGAATGGATGTCGGGCGCAACGTCGGTTTTGACCGCTGGTCTGGTCATGGGCATTATGCTGATCCCCTTTGTGTCGTCACTGTCCGACGACATCATCAACGCGGTGCCACAATCTTTGCGCGACGGATCATTTGGATTGGGCGCGACCCATTCCGAAACCGTACGTCAGGTGATTTTGCCTGCTGCACTGCCCGGCATCGTGGGGGCAATCCTGCTGGCCGCCAGCCGCGCGATTGGCGAGACCATGATCGTGGTCCTGGGGGCAGGCGCCATTGCACGGGTGTCGGCCAGTCCGCTTGAGGCGATGACCACCATCACCACCCGGATCGTCAGCCAGTTGACCGGCGATACCGACTTTGCCAGCCCAGAAACACTGGTGGCCTTTGCCTTGGGGCTGACGCTATTTGTGTTGACGCTGGGCCTGAACGTCGTCGCGCTTTATATCGTGCGCACATACCGGGAGCAGTACGAATGACCGATATGATAGCCTCTCAGAAATCATTGCTGGTGCAGGACGCCCGCACCCGTAAACGCAATCGGGCAGAAGCGCGATTCAAACTGTACGGCATGGCTGCGATTGCCATTGGGTTGCTAATGCTGGTGATCTTGCTGTTCACGATCATCAGCCGTGGCACAGGTGCGTTTCAACAGACGTTTGTGACGCTTCCGGTTGAGTTATCTGCCGCGAAACTGGACAAAAAGGGAAACCGCAACCTGGCGGATATCAAGAAGGTATCGACCTTTGGCTATGCGCCTTTGATGACGGCGGCGCTGGAAACCAAGGTGGCGCAAGCCGGGATTAAAACACCGCTGAAGCCCAAGGCGATGGCCGACATTTTATCGAAAGATGCCGCCGCCACCTTGCGCAATTTTGTTCTGGCCAATCCGCAATTGATTGGTGAGGTGGTTGAATTTGAGTTTCTGACCAACAGCCGCGTTGATGGATATCTTAAGGGTCGCGTGACCCGTGGAAGCATCGCAAATGACAAGAATATCAACGTTGAACAACTTGATCTGGTGGATGCGTTGATTGCGGATGGTACGTTGAAAAAACAGTTTAATCTGGCGTTCATCACTGGCGCAGATGCCTCTGACGCGCGGCCAGAGGCGGCGGGCATCGGTGTGTCGATGATTGGCTCGCTGTTTATGATGCTGGTGGTTCTGGTGCTGGCGCTGCCCATTGGCGTTGCCGCATCGATCTACTTGGAAGAATTTGCCCCGAAAAACTGGATTACGGATATTATTGAGGTCAACATTTCGAACCTCGCCGCGGTGCCGTCCATCGTGTTTGGTATCCTCGGCCTCGCTGTGTTCATTAACTACATGCATTTGCCCAATTCCGCACCTTTGGTGGGCGGTCTGGTCCTGACCCTGATGACCTTGCCGACGATCATCATCTCAACCCGCGCCTCACTGAAATCGGTCCCGCCGTCGATCCGCGACGCGGCACTGGGGGTAGGGGCGTCGAAAATGCAATCGGTGTTCCACCATGTACTGCCTTTGGCGGCCCCCGGTATCCTGACCGGGACCATCATCGGGTTGGCCCAAGCGCTTGGCGAAACCGCGCCGCTGCTGCTGATTGGCATGGTGGGCTTCATCGCCTCAAACGCACCTGACAGCATATCGTCAGGCCTGCTTGACCCAAACTCAGCCATGCCTGCGCAAATCTATGAATGGGCGAAACGTGCCGATCCCGCGTTTTACGAACGCGCATGGGGCGGTATCATCATTCTGTTGGTATTCCTGATCACGATGAACGCCATCGCCGTCCTGTTGCGCCGTCGCTTTGAACGGCGCTGGTAAAGGAGACACAGAACCATGAAGGACACCTTAATTTCGGAGACTGACGTGACAACACATACCGTCAAAATTGCCGCCCGCGACGTGCAGGTGTATTACGGCGAGAACCATGCCATCAAAGACGTGAATGTCGATATTGAGGACAAGACCGTCACGGCGTTTATCGGTCCGTCAGGATGCGGAAAATCTACTTTTCTTCGCTGTATCAATAGGATGAACGACACAATTGATGTATGTCGCGTGATGGGTGACATCCGCATCGATGGCGAAGACATCTATGACCGCGCCGTCGATCCGGTGCAATTGCGTGCCAAGGTTGGCATGGTGTTTCAAAAGCCGAACCCCTTCCCAAAGTCGATCTATGATAATGTGGCTTATGGTCCACGCATCCACGGATTAGCACGCAATAAGAGCGAGTTAGACGACATTGTTGAACGTGCTTTGAAACGGGCCGCGATCTGGAACGAGGTCAAAGACCGCCTGCAAGCGCCCGGCACCGGGTTGTCGGGCGGCCAACAGCAGCGGCTTTGCATTGCGCGGGCCGTAGCAACCGAACCCGAAGTCCTGCTGATGGATGAGCCGTGTTCTGCGCTTGACCCGATTGCCACAGCGCAGGTTGAGGAACTTATCGACGAATTACGCAAGAACTTCTCGGTGGTCATCGTTACCCATTCTATGCAGCAAGCCGCGCGCGTCAGCCAGAAAACTGCGTTTTTCCACCTTGGTAATTTGGTTGAATTTGGCGAAACCGACAAGATATTCACTTCACCAGAAGACCCGCGCACTGAATCCTATATCACCGGACGGATTGGATAATACTATGCCAGATCAACACATTGCATCGGCTTTTGACCGTGATTTAGAGGCTGTCCAAGCCCAAATCATGAAAATGGGCGGCATGGTCGAAAACGCCATCCGGCTTGCGGCGCAATCACTCGACACCCGCGACGAAGAACTCGCTGAAACCGTGCGGGCAGGGGACAAGGCCATCGATGCACTTGAGGACCAAATCAACGAACGAGCCGCCCGCGTGATTGCCCTGCGCGCGCCCACGGCGATTGATCTGCGGCTTATTCTGAGCGTGATCAAGATCAGTGCCAGTTTGGAACGCATTGGTGATCACGCAAAAAACATGGCGAAACGCACAGGCGTATTGGCACAGATTGACCCGGTCAATGACAGCGCGGGGTCCATCCGGCGCATGGCGCGCACCGTCGAAGGCATGCTTAAGGACGCGCTGGATGCCTATATCCAACGCGACGCGGAACTGGCGATGGATGTGATCAACCGCGACGAAGAAGTCGATCAGATGTACAATTCATTATTCCGTGAATTTCTGACCTTTATGATGGAAGATCCGCGCAATATCACGGCTTGCATGCACCTGCATTTCATCGCCAAAAACACTGAACGTATGGGGGATTTGGTCACGTCCATTGCCGAACAGGTGGTGTATTTGGTAACAGGTCAACACCCCGAAGAAGCACGGCCAAAAGCGGATCAAACATCAGTTAAAACAAAGGCTTAATTGGAATGTCAGCATCTCAGGCACAAGTCCTTCTGGTCGAAGATGAACCCGCGCAACGCGAGGTTCTAGCCTATAATCTTGAGGCCGAAGGATACGCCGTGCGCCGTGCAGAAAACGGCGAAGAAGCCATGCTGCTTGTGGCTGAGGCCAAGCCTGACCTGATCATTCTGGATTGGATGATGCCCTTGATGAGCGGCATCGAAGTCTGTCGCCAGATCAAGAACCGCGAAGACACGCGCGACATCCCGGTGATCATGTTGTCGGCACGTTCAGAAGAAGTCGATGCGGTGCGCGGGCTCGAAACTGGTGCCGATGATTATGTGATCAAACCCTATGCGCTGAAAGAACTGATGGCGCGTGTGCGTACACAACTGCGCCGATCACGTCCTGCGGCGTCCGGTGCGGCGCTGAGGTTTCAGGACATCGAACTGGACACCGAACGTCACCGTGTCAAACGTGGCCCGCATGATCTGAAACTTGGCCCAACGGAATACCGCTTGCTGGTCACGTTGTTGGAAAAACCCGGCCGGGTCTTTAGCCGCGATCAATTGCTTGATCATGTCTGGGGCCGAGATATCTATGTCGACACGCGCACGGTCGATGTACATATCGCCAGATTACGCAAAGCGCTAACCAAACACGGTGAAGATGACCCCATTCGCACAGTGCGTGGCGCGGGATATTCATTAGGGTAATGCGCCAAGCTATTGATTATGCTGATTTGTAGCG
>JBPOFE010000068.1:0-16861 GCA_051252035.1 Sulfitobacter sp. | reverse complement strand
TGGACGTGACCGACGGAAGGATATGGGGAGGACATGGATGCTGCCTTTGTTATGATCCCTGAAACATGGGGTGCCATATGCGGGCTGTCCAGTTGCGAGACCGCAGAGATGCTGTGCAGAAGTGCAGGGATCAGGGCGCGCCAAACCCGCGGTCCAATGCACGCCATCCTGCAACCGCAAGGGCCAGAGCCCCAAGTGCCGCGACGATAAACGGTGCGGTCAAAGCCGTTTCCCGCGCCATGCTGCCATCCGCGATACGGACGATCAGCCCAGACAGCAGCAGACCGATAGGCATCATGCCCCATGCCAAGAGGCGGTACAGGCTGTTGACGCGTCCCAGCAAGGCGTCGGGGATTATGCGCTGACGGTAGGAAACAGAAACCGTATTCCAGACCAACCCGGTAAATTCGAAAGCGGCGAGCACGATGGCCAACGCGACAGGGCCAGGGGCATAGGCAATGCCCAGAAAGGTTGGAAAGGACGCGAGTAACATCCATTGCGCCGCGCGCTTTGGTCCCAATCGCGTAATGATGGCATCGCCCCACCAACCGCCTGCAATACCACCCAGCGCCCCAGCAGCGAGGATGAGGCCATATGCCCGCGCGTCCAGCCCCAGATTTTCCTGCACATGCAGGACCAGCGCGATCATCACCATTTGAAACAACAGGTTCCAGACGCCAGTGATCCACGCCAATGAACGCAGTAACTTGGCATTCCAGAGAAACTGAAACCCTTCACGTAATTCGCGCCGCCAGTTGCGGGTTTGGGTGGGTGCAGCTTGGAATTGACCCTTGATGGCCAGAACGAGAACAACGGCCATCAGATAGGCCAACGCACCAACTGCAAAAGGCAGCGGCAGGGCCGCTGCGATCAAGAAAGCGCCCAAGGCGGGCCCCAACAAAGCGTTGCCAACCAATTCGACGCTCCACAACCTGCCGTTGGCTTTCTCTAAATCCGCTTGCGGTACAAGTGCCGGCAACATGGTTTGTGCGGCATTGTCGCGGAACACCTCAGCGATACCAACCAGAGTGGCGGCCGCAAGGATGGCGACATAGAGCGTCGGTTGGGTGAGTGCCATGGTGGGGGTGCCAAGCGGCAGGGCCAGCCAAATCGCGATGGCCGCGAAGGCAAATGCGACCCCGCGTAAGATATCCATGCGCAAGATTAGCAGGCGACGATCGACCCTGTCCGTAATCACACCCGCCGGAATGGCAAATAGAAACCACGGCAAACGCAGAGCGACAGCGACCAACGCGATCAGTAGCGGATCACGAGTCAACAGGGACGCCAGCCATGCCCAAGCAACCGTCGCGATACCATCAGCGAGGTTCGTCAGGCCGGAGGCGGCGACAAAGCGCGCGAAGGGTGTGGGGAGCATGCGAATTTTCCAATTGAGGTTTCGCCTAGTTTGGGTCCTCAACTGCGGGTGAGGTCAAGCGGGAAACGACAATTGTGTTTGGAAAGTCTGTCTTGGTGCCGGGCCTTGCACATGGTCCAGCACCACGAAGTTTAGCGGAACGCTAGTGCTTCGCTTTTTTGGGGGCTGCGGGTTTTACCAAAATGTCAGATTTTGGCTGTATCACCGTCTGAGTCCGGTCATGCGTTTCGGGCAACAGCGCAACGCCGGGTGTGCGGGCGTCTTTGGCATGCGCCACAGTATCGCAAAGTGTCAGCAAACCGCAGAATGTGCCTGTTTCCGGAAATTGGAGTGACGGCATTGTCTGTGATTGCGCCATGGGTGCAGACAGCGCCAAACCAAGGGCGAGAGCGGGCAGGAATTTTATAGAGCGCATCATGTGATCCTCTTTGAGTTTCTGTTGATGCGATAAATGTAGATAGCCGCAGCTGTCGGTGCCCGCCGATTTCTAAAATCGACGAGGCTTGCGTTAGATGGGGGCGGATTTGAAGGAATCGGCTGGTGTTTCGCCCAGTGCCGCGCGGCGGAATTCAGTGGGGCTTTGCCCGGTTATGGCACGAAAGGCCCGGTTGAATGGTCCAAGCGAGGCAAAACCCACATCATAAGCTATTTCCAAGACGGTCTTGCCGATGGCCTGAGGATTTTCGAGTTGTTGTTTCGCTGCGTCAATCCGAGCTTGGTTGATGAAGCTGGAAAAATTGCGATAACCCAAGCCATGATTGATAGCTCGGCGCAGCCGGTGCTCAGGCACGGACAATTGGTGCGCCAAGGCGCTGATGGTCAGCCCCTCTTCGCGCCAGATGCCATGTGCCATGCTGTTTTTGATCTGGGCAATTACGGCAACATCAAGGGTGTCATCTTTGACATTCGGTTGCGGCGAAGGCGCTTCCGCAGGACCGGGCCAGACCTGCATATCGGGGCGCAGTATCCAGACTGCAAAGGCCAGTGACACTGCCAAAATGCTGCTTGAGTGTAAGATTGCCAGTTCCACAGAACCCGCTTCTTGCAAACCCAGAACCTCTGCGCTGCTTAGGCCAAGTGACAGCCCCGAGATCGCGATGGCGAAACCGGGGCGCGCCCGGCAGCGGCATTCCACCATATCGTCGCGGGAGGTCCAAAGTGCCAGCACCAAAAGCCCACCATAAAGCCCGGTTGCGGCAATCAAACACGACGGCAGTCCGAGTTCGGGTGCGACTTTATCAGCGTAATAGAGGGCCGAAACCACGGACGAAGCGACCAGCCAAGGCCAGCGCCGCCTTGGCCAATCAAGGAAAATGGTCACGATCAGCCATGTCACGGCATTCGGCGTCAAACATGCAAGAAGGATCAGGCTTGAGTTCAGAGCAGGCGGCAGATCCAGCGGCATTGGACTGTCCATGGCCAGATGGGCGGTCTGGGAAATCGCCACAGCGACGATGGAAAGCCGACCTTCAAGTCCAATCGGGGCCCGCCAGAGTAAGACGGCCAATAGAATAAGCACTGTTGCCGCGCCGCTGCGCATCGCCAAATCAAGATAGAGCATGCCTTGGTTCCTGCGGATTAGGTGCGATCAACATAGGGGCTCATGGTTTAGATTGCCCGCCGATTCATGAAAAAATGCTGTTTTTTAGGAATCGGCTGATGTTTTTACTCATAATTTGCGTGCTGCCGTAACAGGGGTCAGCCCACCATGCCGATGATCTCATAGGTTTTCTTGAGGATTGGCGCAGTGATTTCACGAGCTTGGCCAGCGCCTTTGGCAAGGATGCGGTCAATTTCGGAGGGGTCCGCCATCAGACGCGCCATTTCCGATGAGATGGGCGCGAGTTTTGACACGGCCAATTCGGCCAGCAGCGGTTTGAAAGTGCCAAATTGCTGGCCGCCGACCTCGGCCAGCACCTGATCGACGGATTGATCGCTGAGCGCGGCATAGATGTTGACCAGATTGCGGGCGTCGGGGCGATCATCCAACCCCTTGGCCTCGGACGGCAATGCATCGGGATCGGTCTTGGCCTTGCGGATTTTCTTGGCAATCGCATCGGCGTCGTCAGTCATATTGATGCGGCTGGCGTCGGAAGGATCAGATTTTGACATCTTTTTTGAGCCATCACGCAGGGACATAACACGGGTTGCGGCGCCTTCGATCACGGGCTCGGTAATGGGAAAGAAGTCAACGCCGTAGTCGTGGTTGAATTTGGCTGCGATGTCGCGGGTCAGCTCAAGGTGCTGCTTCTGGTCGTCACCCACCGGCACATGTGTCGCGTGATAGATCAGAATATCAGCGGCCATCAGGGCGGGGTAGGCGAACAGGCCCAGCGATACATTTTCAGTATTCTTACCGGCCTTGTCCTTGAATTGGGTCATGCGGCCCATCCAGCCCATCCGCGCGACACAGTTGAATATCCACGCCAGTTGCGCGTGTTCGGGTACTTGGCTTTGGTTGATCAGGATGGATTTCGCAGGGTCAATGCCGGAAGCGATGAAGCCTGCGGCCAACTCGCGGGTGTTGTGGCGTAGTGTGGCTGGATCAAGGAACTTGGCGGTGATCGCGTGCAGATCGACCATGCAATAGATCGTCTCGAAATCCTCATCCTGCATCGACACGAAGCGTTTGATCGCGCCGAGATAATTGCCCAAGGTCAGACCACCGGATGGCTGAATGCCGGAAAACACACGGGGAGTGAATTGGGTCTGAGACATGGGTGGCTCCTTAAGGGCTGGAAATGCGCTTACGTCCCGCTTACTCATGGGCTCAGCCAGCGTCAAGGAGGCCCCATGCAAGACCCTGATTTCCAGCCACCCGTGAACCCGTTGCCGCCTGTGGTGATCCTGTTGTTTCTTGCAATTGCCGGAATTGAGGCGGGGCTGTCGCTGGGGGAAGCGGGGCTGATTGGTGGGCCGGGTGCGATTGGCTGGCGGTTGGGGCTGGTGCGCGATTATGGGTTTTCGGGCGACATCTTTGACTGGATGCTGGCCAATGGTCAGTGGCCGTTGAACGAAGTGAAGCGGTTGGTCACGTTCCCGTTTATTCATCTTGGGTTTACGCATGCGCTATTCGCGATGGTGCTGCTTTTGGCGCTGGGCAAGATGGTTGCCGAAGTCATGGGGCAGGTGGCGCTGCTGGTAATTTTTGTGGTTTCGGGCATTGGCGGCGCGGTATTTTATGCCGTGGTTCTGAATGACCCCGTATGGCTGGCAGGGGCTTACCCGAACGTTTATGGCCTAATTGGCGCATATTCGTTTGTGATGTGGCGTAAGCTGGCAGGGCAAGGCGCGGCGCAATACCGGGCCTTTACCCTGATTGCGGTGCTGATGGGGCTACAGCTGATCTGGGGCGTTTTGTTTGAGACTGGTACGCTTTGGGTGGCGGAACTTGCCGGGTTTTTCTGTGGTTTCGGGTTGAGCTTTTTGTTTGCGCCGGGGGAATGGGCCAAGCTGCGCGCGAAATTGCAGCGGCGTTAACCGCGGCGCATCGCACCCTTAAATTCGGACAGGCGGAAAGCGCCGATTATTTGGCCAATGCCAAAATAGCTGACAATGCCAACGCTTATCAGGATCAGCAGTGCAATACCGCGCCACCATGGTTGTCCGAGCATCGGTTGCAGGGCGGCGTTGGCGGTCCAGAGGGCAAAGCCCATGGCAATGGCTGCCACAATGATACGCCAAATGCGTCTGCGAAAGCGGGCGTCGAACTTGGCGGCACGTCCATAGCCGCGCGCACCGACCGCCAGCAGGGCGAACATTGCCCAACCCGCAAGCGAGGCGGCGATGGCGGGGGCGATCCAGCCGACAAGCGGCATCAAGCCAACCGCCAGGCCGACGTTGATCACCATGGCGACCACAGCGAAATGGAACGGGCGGCGGGTGTCTTCACGCGCGAAATACAGCGGTTGCAGGATTTTCTGCAGCACAAACGCGGGCAGGCCAAGGCCATAGATCGAGACTGCGATGGCAATGGCGGCGGCGTCATCGGCGCCCGTAGCGCCGCGCTGGAACAACACGGTTGCCAGTGTGAAGGGGATCACCATTAGCGCCACGGCGGAGGGGATCGTCAGGGCCATCGCAACTTCGGCGGCGCGGCTGAGCGTGTGGTGCGACCCATCTTCGTCGCCGGCCTTGAGCCGACGCGACAGATCCGGGAGCAGCACGACGCCGATGGCGATGCCAACAACGCCTAAAGGCAATTGATAGAGGCGATCTGCGTAGTTTAGCCATGCCACAGCTCCGTCATAAAAGCTGGCGACTTGCCGCCCGACCAGCAGATTGATCTGAACCACACCGCCTGCCAATGCCGCAGGTGCAGCGATGATTGCGAGGCGTTTGAGGTCAGGCGTCAGGCGGGGGCGGCGGTTAATGCGCAGGGTGAAGCCAGCGCGTTTTGCAGCCCACCAAACAAGGGCCAATTGCGCGATGCCCGCCAAGGGGACAGACAAAGCCAGCGTATCGCCAACCCGTAGGCCCAAAGCCTGATCAACGCCGACGCCAAGTGCGTCAGATCCGGGGGGGCCAAGCGCGGCACCGATCAACACCGCAGCGATGAATACCACGTTTAGAACCACGGGGGCGGCTGCTGCTGCCATGAAACGGCCAGACGCGTTCAGGACGCCGGACACCAGAGCGGCAAGGGAGATGAACAGGATATAGGGAAACGCCAACCGTCCGTATGCCACCGCCAGATCAAAGCGTTCATCGCCTGCGAAGCCTGACGCCATCAGCAGTACCAGACCCGGCATCGCGATCACGCCAATGATGGTGAACATCGTTAGGATAAACGCCATGCCGACAAAGGCATCTTGAGCGAACCCTTCGGGGTCATCGCCCGCCTCCAGCCGTTTGGAGAACATTGGCACAAACGCCATGTTGAATGCGCCTTCGGCAAAGAAGCGGCGGAACATGTTGGGCAGGGAAAACGCGACAAGGAAGGCTTCGGCCACAGGCCCCGCGCCCAAATAGCCTGCAATCATCACGTCGCGTAAAAAGCCCATGACACGGCTGAGCAGGGTCCAGAGGCCCACAGTAAAAAAACCGGACATGAGGCGGATGGGTTTCATCGGTATGCCTTGGTGTTGCGTTGGTAAGTGCCTAGCGTGGTGATGTGTTCTGCGCAATGGGGCTGGGTGCGCATGACGGCGTGAAAGCAGAGGGATCGGTGCGTGCGGTGAATGTCTCCTTTAAGCGCAAGGCGACCGGATGCTGCTTTCTAGATGAGTGTCCGATTTTGATACTGAAACAAGTTCGTTGATGCGTGTCGTTATGTTTCAGAACTTTGGCATACCCTTTGGTCCCAACAGACGTTTTTGAGCGGCGATGCGAAACGGAGCGTTTGCTGCGCCGTAGCCATTGTAGCCTGAACGACGCTCCAGAATTTCAAAGAATATACCACCTGCGAAGGGCTGGGAAAAAAGCTGTAAGAAGGCCCCAGAGCTGTCTTCATCAAAGAGTATGTTGTTTTCCTCAAGCTGCGACAGCAGCAATGGAGGCAGATCAAATCGTGATTGTAGGTCTGCGTAATAATTGGCAGGCATTTTCAGCGGTTTGAACCCCAGAGCCGACAACAATCTCGCAGTTTCAAAAATATCTTTCGTGGCCAAGGCAATATGCTGCACAGATGCGCCAAAGCTGTCGGCCAGAAACTGTCCTGCCATGGTCCTGTGCGTCTCTGCTCCGTTTAAAGTGATGCGAAATTCGCCAGTTCTCGCCTCAAGCGCTTGGCTGCGGACCAAACCATCGGGGTCGATCACATCAACCATCGGCGATTTCGACATGTCGAAAAGAGTGGTATAGAACAGCGACCAGCTGAGCATTTCATCATAGCTCATCGTCTGGGCAATGTGGTCGATTTTGGTCAAGCCCGCATCAGGGGTGGCGTCCCCTGTCTGGGTGAATTCGACGGACCAGACATCTGCAAGGCCGCTTGCTTCATCAATGAAATGAATGACACTGCCGTTAAGGCCACGAATGGCGGGAATGTCCAGTTCGCCCGGTCCGGTTGGCTGCTGAAACACATCGGTGCCCAGATGTGTTGCGCGGGAAATCGCGGCATCTGCATCATCAACGCGCAGCCCGATGTCACACACGGTCGTGCCATGGGTGGTGTAGGCGCTGCTGGCATAGCCCTTCGTTTCGCGGTTGATCACGATGCGAATATCGCCCTGCGTCCAAAGGGTCAGGTCTTTTGCGATATGTGTGCCTGCGTGGCAAAACCCCAGTGATGCGAGGATACGCTCCAACGCTATGGCTTCCTTCGCGCGGGACGCAAATTCGATAAAGGATACACCATTCACGCACCGCCGCGCTGGCATAGGAGGTAGATCAATCGATGCGGAAGGCTCTGTGTGGCGCACGTCATCCATGAGTGCGATCAGAGACCTATAACCGTCTTTGGCAATGGTCTTGGCACTGCCGCCGCGAAATTGGTCGTTGAAAACCTCAAGGCTGATCGGTCCGCTGTAGCCTGCGGCCATCACCGCTTGCATGAAGCGGGTGACGTCAAGATCCCCCTCACCGGGCATATTGCGAAAGCGGCGGGACCAGTACAGCAAATCCATGTCGATCTGAGGCGCATCCGCCAGTTGGACAAAGAATATCTTGTCCCCCGGAATGCGCCGGATCGTGTCGGGGTCGATCTTGCGTGCCTCCGTGTGAAAACTGTCGAGGATCAGACCGATGTTGTCATGATCCGCGCGGCGCACGATTTCCCATGCATCGCGGTGATCGTTCACATGGTGGCCCCATGCCAAGGCCTCATACCCCACACGCAATCCGCGTTTTGCAGCGCGTTCACCAAGCGCATGCAGATCTGCCGCGGCACGGTCAATCCCGCCAAGTGCAGCGGGGTGACAGGACGAACAGATCAGAACCAGATCGGTGCCCAACTCCTGCATCAGGTCAAATTTGCGTTCCGCCCGATCAAAGGCTTTGGTACGCAATGGGGCGGGCAGGCCTTCGAAATCGCGGAACGGCTGGAACAACATTATCTCAAGGCCAAGCGACCGGATCAGATTGCCCACGTCACGCGGCGTGCCGTCGTGGGTGATGAAATCCTGTTCGAAAATCTCGATCCCGTCGAACCCGGCGGCGGCAATTGCTTCGAGTTTTTCCGGTAAGCTGCCCGAGATGGAGACCGTTGCAATAGAGGTTTTCATGTAGTCTCTCCCAAAAGCTCTGCTGGGAGGGCAGAGCGACCCGCTTGCTGGCCGGAAAACAGCGCCCATGCGTCAAAGCCCGCGTCCTGCGCCTTGGCAAAAACATCTTCAAATCGCAGCCCCATAAGATGAGGGATCATCAGTTCATAGGACACGTCGATGCCAGCCATTCGCCCGCACGTCCGGTGCAGATGTGGGGATTGCGAACGGTTGATGTTATCACCGATCAGCCCAAGCTCGATCATTGTGACCTGTCGAACTGGCGGCGCAGGGTGGCTGCGGCATCCGCCAGCATGACCAGATCGACACCAACGGCAGTGAAATCAATGCCGCGCGCGATGAATGCTTTGGCAGCTTTTGGATCAAGGGCCATGATGCCCACCGGCACATCTATCGTCTTGAGCCGATCAATCGCACCGTGGATCGCGGCCACGACATCCGGGTGGTCCACTTGCCCCGGAAGCCCCATGCTCGCACTTAGATCAGCGGGACCGATAAAAACGGCGTCGACGCCTTTGGTCTGCGCAATCGCTTCGAGATTTTCCAGACCCAGCGCGGTTTCAACCTGCACGACAAGGCACAACTCGTCATATGCTTGCGCGAAATAATCATCCACCTGACCGTACCGCGTCGCGCGTGTCATCCCCGCCATACCGCGCACACCGTGGGGACCATAGCGCATGGCGCTGACCGCTTTGGTAGCCTCGGCGGCGGTTTGCACATAGGGCACCAGCAGCGTTTGTGCACCCATATCTAAGATGCGTTTGAACAAAATGGGGTCATTGTTTGCAGGCCGCACGATGCCGGAAACTTTTGGGTTGGCTGCTAAGGCTTGAAGGGCGGGCAGCACCTCAACGGTTTCAATGGCGGCGTGTTCGCAATCCACCAGCACCCAATCAAATCCCGCGCCGCCCAACATTTCGGGCACGGTGTTGCCGCCGATGGTGTTCCAGATGCCAAGCTGGTGTTGGCCCTGCCGCAAGGCTGCTTTGAAACGATTGGTCGGGTTTTTCATCTGGGTATCCTTTGCGGTTAACCGTTGTACCCCATCAGGCGCGGCAGCCATAAGATCAGGTCGGGCAGCAGCATCATCGCCATAAGCGCCACGATCAGCACCGCCAGAAATCCCCAGATTTCCGCGATGATCTCGCGCAGGGGGATGCCCGTCACGGCGTTGATGACAAACAACAGGATTCCGTAGGGTGGTGTGATCAGCCCGATCATGGAATTGACCACGACCAGCACACCAAAATGCACCAGATCAATGCCCAATGCCTCGCAAGTCGGGATGAAAAGCGGCACGATAACCAAGATGATCGTGGTCGCGTCCAGCACGCAGCCCAGAATCAGGATCAGAACATTGACTGCCAGAAGAAAGAGCAGCGGATGGATGTCCGCTCCGGCCAGCATGACTGAAATTGCCTGTGGAATTTGCTCGGAAATGACAATGAAGTTCAGGATGAACGCGCCACCAATCACAATGCCAACGGCGGCCGATGCGCGGGCACTGTCGATGAACACTTCGAACAATCCGCGCAACGACAAGGCACGATAGAACAGAATGGCCAGTAACAGGGCGTAAAAGGCGGCAATCGCTGCGGCCTCGGTCGGGGTCGTGATGCCGCCGTAGATACCGTAGAGCAGGATCACAGGCATCAGCAGGGCGGGAAAAGCATTCGCGGTTTTGCGCGGCAACTCTCGTAGGGGCACTGGTTCCTCAAGCGCGAAGCCGCGTTTGCGCGCAAGATAGCCATTCATCAGCATCAACACAGCCCCCATGATCAACCCCGGCAGAATGCCAGCCAAAAACAACGCCCCGATGGATGCTTTTGACACCAATGCGTAAAGAACCATCGGAATGGAGGGGGGTATGATCGGCCCGATGGTCGCCGAGGCCGCAGTGATCGCCGCCGCATATCCGCGTGGGTAGCGCCCTTCGCGGGTCATCATCGAAATGATGATTTTGCCGATCCCCGCCGCATCCGCCACTGCCGATCCTGACATACCTGAAAAGATCAGTGAGGCGACGACATTCACATGCCCCAAGCCGCCCTTGAAACGGCCCACGGCGGCAACACAGAAGTTCAGCAGGCGGTCCGTGATGGACCCCGCGTTCATGATGTTGGCGGCGACAATGAATAGCGGCACCGCCAGCAGGATGAAGCTGCGATAGAAACCTTGCAGGATTTTCTCACCCGCGAGGGCAACGTCCAAACCCGCGAGGCCAAGATAGACAAGAGATCCAAGCAGGATCGAATAGCCGATCGGTGTGCCGATCCCCGCCAGCACAAAGAGGGTGACAAGGCATGCCGCCAGCTCGAAGCTCATGGCGCGTCCTCTGCCTCGGCAGCTTCAAGTGCCACTTCCAATTCAGTTTTGGGCGGGCCATTGCGCCAGACATCCCAGATCAGCCAGCCATATCGCAGCGCGACGGCGATCATGAAGACCGCATAAATCGAAAAGATTGTGCGCAGAGGAATTTTAGTGCCCGTAAACGGATTGCTCACAGACGAGGTGCGCCGCATCCGAAGAAAGTCGATGTAGTCCCACGTCGGCAGGAAGGCATATATCATCCCGCCCGCAATCGCGGCAGCAGAGATCAGCGCAAAGGCGCGCCTGATCTTGTTGGGCACACTGAGGTAGATGATGTCAAACTTCACATGTTCATGCTCGCGCACTACGAAAGCACAACAAAAGAAGATGACCCAGACCCACAAAATACCGATCAACTCAAGCGTCCAGCCCAACGGCTCCACCGCGCCGAGCATCGGCAGGGCTTCGGTGAGCCCCAGCCCCTTGATGATCTTTGGCAGATAGCGTGATCCGATCTGCAACAGAAAGGTCACGAATATCGCCGCCAGCATTGCGCCGGCGACGATTTCAGCAAGACGGGACAGCCGCTGTTGGATCTTTCTCATGGCTGTCTCCCCCTTTTTTGACCTACCCGGTCTTATTTACCAAGCGCGTTGATCTGGTCCAGCACGCCTTCGGGCCATGTCGCTGCAAACTCGCTGTCCAGATACGCTGCCTGCACAGCGGTGCGGAAGGCCGCG
Organism: Sulfitobacter sp.; assembly: GCA_051252035.1. Taxonomy (GTDB): domain Bacteria; phylum Pseudomonadota; class Alphaproteobacteria; order Rhodobacterales; family Rhodobacteraceae; genus Sulfitobacter. Next base: position 5,267 of record JBPOFE010000068.1, on the reverse strand, counting down.
ACATCAGGCTCATAGATCGACATGCCTTGTTCTTCGAGGAAGGCAACAAGATCGGTTTCTTTCTGAAGCTGCGCCTGACGCCCTGCTTCGGCTGCGGCGTCTGCTGCTTCCTGAACGATCGCTTGCTGTTCGGCTGTCAGCCCGTTGAACAGTTCGGCGGACATTGCAATGTAGTTGAGGTCAACAAGGTGAGATGTCAGAACGATCTGCTTGGTGACTTCGTAAAACTTGGCATCCACAACCGTCGGCAGGGGGTTGTCCTGGCCATCCACAGCACCGGTCGACAGCGCTGTGTAGACTTCGCCAAAGGACATCGGCGTCGGCGACGCGCCCAATGCTTTGCCGAGGAATTGCCATGCGTCCGTGCCCGGCATCCGCAGGTTTACACCGGCCAAATCGGCAGGGGTCATCACGGTAAGTTCTTCTTTTGACTGGCGCAGGTTCACTTGGCGGCGACCCAAATACATCACCGAGAGCAGCTTAACGCCCAGCTCCTGCTCGGCTTTCTCTTTGAAAGGGTCCATCAGCGGATCGTTAAAGACAGCAACCTGATGTGCCGCATCCTGATGGACATAGCCCGCAGTGAAGATCGAAAACTCGGGAAAGAACTGCGCCAACTCCTGTGCCGATGTGATCGACATTTCGAGGTTGCCACGGCTGATCGCGTCAAGCTCGGTCCCCTGCTCGAACAGTGTCGCATTATAGCTTGGCTCGTAAGAAGCAAAACCGGCGACCGCAGGTCCGAACACTTCGGCCATCGCAACGGCGCGTTGATCGGTTTCAGAACCTGCCATCGACATCCGCATCTGTATCTGATGGCCATCGGCCCAGACGGGTGCTGCGGCAATTGATCCAGCAGCAAGCAAAGCTGCCATCGCAAGGCGGCGAGTGAGTGTAAGTGTCATAAGTGTCCTCCCAGACGTTATTGCCCGTGTTCGGGCGGGTGTTCTGCTATTCAGCAGCGTTTGCGACGCCATCTGAAGAAGCGGTGATATGAATAGTTGTCTGCGTGCGTGCCGCAGCCCGGATCGCCTCGATGACTTGCATCGTGCGCAAACCTTCCTGCGCGCTCACAAGCGGGGCGGCAGCGCCTCTGATCACTTGGCCGAAATGGTTGATCTGGTTGATCAGCGGGTCCGCTGCCGCGCGCGGCGCCGTTGTTGCCGATATCGCGTTCCACCAGCTTTTGTCGCCGTCATGACGCCACAGGCGCATGTCGGGGATCGAAAGCGACCCTTCCGAGCCGCCAATCAGATAGCATGACTGGTCGGTGGCGGGATAGATCGGATACTCCCCCGATGTCATCTCCCAGCTCCACGGTGCGACCACGCTATCGGATACCGAGACAGTGCAAATCGCGCCATTCTCAAACCGCAGGACAGCGGCGGCAAGGTCTTCGTTTTCGAATCCCCGTTGCGACTGTGCCATTTGTGCCTGCACCGAAACGATCTCTCCGCATAGGTGCCGGATGAGATCAATGTCATGTACGAGATTTACCGAGATCGGCCCCGCGCCTTGGTGGGTGCGCCATGGGGCGGCCTCAAAATAATCATCGGGTTTGTAGAACCAGCAAGTTGAGTGGGCAACGCGCACGTCCCCGATTGCGCCGTCTTTGATCAAGGCGGCGGCCTTTTGAATGATCGGATTGTGCCGCCTGTGATGACCGACAAGCACGGGGATCCCGCTGACGGCACTGGCATTTGCAATCTGGGCGGCGTCGGCGGCTGTCACAGCCATCGGTTTTTCAACAAGTACGGGAATACCACGCGCGATGCAGTGTAAGGCACCTTCAACATGCAAATTTGTTGGGGTTGATAGGATAACGCCATCCACAGGCTGCGCATCCATCATTTCGGCTAAATCCGAGAAGACGGGCACGCCGTCGATCTGTACATTGCTCGGCTCAACCACTGCCGTCAGGATTGCATCCTGCGCGCTTGCGATTGCCGCAATGTGACGCTGCCCCACAAGGCCCGCGCCAACGACGGCAAGTTTGACAGGATCGCGCATCATGATTCCATTCATAACTGGTCAGACCGTAGCATGAATTGTGATATTTACAATAATCTATGATATTTTCGGAATTCGATGATTTTAATTGGGATTGAGGAATCTATTACATTCCCGCTATAATCATATTATTCTGCTGCAAAAGAGAATGATATGACCAGCCCCACGAACACAGTCGGCTCCAGCACGTATGAGCGTGTTAAACATGATGTGATTTTTGGGACTCTCGCGCCGGGGTCCAAACTCAAGCTAGACGCTTTGCGCGAAAGCTACAGCGCCAGCGTGTCTACCCTGCGCGAGATATTAAACCGTTTGGCGAGCGAAGGTTTCGTGGTCGCAGCAGAACAACGCGGTTTCTTTGTGAAACCGGTGTCCAAGGATGATCTGGTCGAAATTGCCAACCTGCGGATTCTTCTGGAATGCTCGGCCCTTGAAACGTCCATAGCGTCGGGAGACACGGACTGGGAAGGCGATCTTGTGGCGGCCCATCATAAACTTCACCTGATCGAGCAAAAGATGCTGGACGGTGATCAATCGCAAAAAGAAATCTGGAAGCGTTATGACTGGGAATTCCACCAAGCGTTGATCAATGCATGTAATTCGCAAAACCTACTGGCCCTGCATGGTACGATTTTTGACAAGTATCTTCGCTATCAAATGCTCGTGCTCACGTATCGCGGTGCACCGGCCGTCGACGATCACCGCAAAATGCTCGATGCTGCGCTGAGGAGAGATGCCAAGACTGCCGTGTCGGTGCTTGAACATCACATCCGCAAAGGTCTGGAGCATACATTGACGGCAATGGGGGACACCGATCTTTCTGTTCAAGCAAGATAGCCAAGGTGCAATAGAAGCATATTATCTGAGTGGCTATTCGCTCGATTGCGCAGTGTATAAACGACGTGAATGGATTGAATAGCGGACCTTCAGTTGCCCAAGGCCAATGATAGCTTGGTTCGCAACACGCGGTTACATTCTCACCGCTGATACCGCGCCGCCGTCAGCCCCTCCATGTCGATCTCAGGCGTCTTCCCCAGCACCACATCGGCCACGGCGCGGCCTGATCCGCAGGCCATGGTCCAGCCCAAGGTGCCGTGGCCCGTATTCACAAACAGGTTTTCAAACTGCGTTGCCCCTAGAACCGGCGTACCGTCGGGGGTCATCGGGCGCAGGCCGGTCCAGCCTTCGGCTTTGGAGATATCGCCACCTTTGGGGAATAGATCGCTGATCACGTGTTTGACCGTATCGGTGGCGTGGGGGCCAAGGCGGTTGGAGTATCCGGCAATTTCTGCTGTGCCAGCCACGCGGATACGGTCGCCCAAACGGGTGATCGCGACCTTGTGGGTTTCATCCATGATCGTGGATTGCGGCGCAAAGGCATCGTCGGTGACCGGCAGGGTCACGGAGTAGCCCTTGACCGGATAGACGGGAAGTTTCACCCCAACCGGGCTCAGCACATTCACCGCATAGCTGCCCATGGCGCAGACATAAGCGTCGCCCGTGATGCGCCCGGCAATTTCGGTGTTGATGCCAGCGATTTTACCATCTTCAATGGCCAGCGATTTGATCGACTGGCCGTATTGGAACTCAACGCCCATCTCCTCGCATTTTTCGGCCAGTGCCATGGTGAACATGCGGCAATCGCCGGTGCGGTCCGCGGTCAAACGCAGGCCGCCGACGAATTTGTTGCGGACCTCGGCCAGCGCGGGTTCAACGTCGATACAGGCATCGCGGCCCAGGATTTCGTAAGGGGAATCATATTCTGCCAAAATTTCCTGATCGGCTTTGGAGCCTTTCATTTGCTTGGCTGTGCGAAAGAGTTGCAGTGTACCTTGTTCGCGTCCGTCATATTCAATGCCGGTTTCCGCGATCAAATCAGGCATCACATCGCGGGAGTAATTTGACACCCGTACCATGCGACCTTTGTTGATCCGGTAGCTTTCCTCGTTACAGTTTTGCACCATCTGCACGCACCATTTCCACATGGTCGGGCTGATCAGCGGCCAGATGAAAAGCGGGCGGCGCTTCATGAACATCCATTTTATAGCTTTGACCGGTATGCCCGGCGCGGCCCAAGGCGAGGTCATGCCATAACTGAGCTCGCCTGCATTGGCATAGCTGGTTTCAAGACCCGGACCCGCCTGACGGTCAATGACGGTGACCTCAGCACCACCTTTGGCAAGGTAATATGCTGTGGTGACGCCAATGACGCCCGCGCCCATAACGACGACTTTCATAAGGCATACCTTTTGTTGGTGTGTACCGAAAGGATGCAATGGGGCGTGGGGAAGGGCAAGGGGGGAGGTTGGGGCGTTGTAAATGTTTGCTTTGGAGGAACTTTGCTGCCGTTTGCTGCAGCGCTGAATTTCCTCAGGTTTTCGACGGAGTAGCGAATGCTGACATTCACTCGACAAGCACGGCAAGGTTACATCAAGGGAGCGCTCACTATTTAGGCTTACAGACCTGGCAGCTCCAAAATCGAATAAATTTTCGACCCGTTATTGGGAAATACGGAAACAACACCTACGCGCCCCAAGGATTTATTTCCTAACGCGCCTAAGTTTGACACGAAACGCGGGAATCGCAAGGTATGGTTAGATCAAATCAACTGCATGGGTTTAGTGTGAACGATCGCCAAACGAGATCTGGCGTGCACGTTATCTATTTTAGATAAGACCTTTGGCTCGCCAATAACAAGATAGGACTATTTATGAAGAGATTTCCAATTTTTTGAGTGCTTTGGTGCTTGCCGCCTCTGCTGGCACTGTCATGGCGGACAACGCCAATTGGTCTACCGATAAGGCGGACCAAGTTGAAGCAAACCGGAATTCGGATGCGGGGATTGGCAATGGTGGTGAACGGAACTTTCGGGGGACTTGGGGGCCGACTATTCAAGGAGAAGATGGCCGGCTTGACGTCGATCCTGGCAATTCGAGCAACCACAATCAGGCGTGCACTGGCGGCTCGGTGGCTGATACAAGCTGCTGACGCAGTCTTAGGGCTTTGAAGATACTGAATCGGTGGCCCGTCAAAGGCCGCCGATTTTCGTTTTCGTATCGGCTTTTGGTCGGCTTTGAACCTTCCCGGTCGCGATAGGTGCGAAATGGGTTCCAATTAGGTTGGTAGGTCTGGGCTATAAATAGACATTGGTGCCGCAACACGGAACCAATTCACCCCTCCGCCCGCTCAACACCCTCGATAATCGCCTCGCGCAGCCGCTTTTCCAGCGTCTTTTGCTTGCTCTCTGAGTAATACTT
>JBPOFE010000067.1:0-16900 GCA_051252035.1 Sulfitobacter sp. | reverse complement strand
GCGGTCGCCTCAGCGCGGATGCGTTCCAAACCCAGGTTTTCGACCAACCAAACCGGGCGGCGCGCATAATACCCCGACACATGTTCACGGCGGATCAACGGGATCACATCGCCAAAGCGTTTCTTGTGCAACTCGATCAAGCGCTGCCGATGGATGTCTTCTTCTGCTGCCATACCGTCAAAAACCGCGGCACTGTCAGGGAATTCAGCACGCAGACTTTCAGAATAGCCGCGATAAATACGGGCGTCGTCCTCTTCTGACGAAATCGCCAGCGCCAAAACTTCCTGCTCTGATAAATCTTTGAATCGCTTACGGTTCAGTGAAAAACGCATGCTGTGCCTCGTCATTGTTTAGAACGATTCTAATCATTGTTTGATCAAAGAACAACTGGGATTGCCCAAGGTAAAGGCGAATACCTCTTGGAACTAAACGATTCGGTTTATAAAATGACCCGTCAGTAGCCGGAGCCATAATGACCGCCATAGACCAACACATCCGCAAGGGCCGCAAGTTCGATCAAGTGTTGGCGGGCGCACGTTCTGTTTTCATGACGGATGGATTTGAAGGCGCAAGCGTTGATGAAATCGCGCGCGTTGCGGCGGTGTCCAAGGCGACCTTGTACAGCTATTTTCCGGACAAGCGATTGCTGTTTATGGAAGTGGCAAACGCCGAATGCCAACGCCAGTCACGCGAGGCGATGGACAGCATAGATATGGATGGCCCGCCGCGTGAAGTATTAACGCAAACCGGGCTGCATTTTCTGGGGTTCATCACGTCGACATTTGGCCAACAGGTATTTCGCATCTGTGTTGCTGAATCGGATCGCTTCCCGGAACTGGGTCAGCGTTTTTACAATTCCGGTCCAGCGGTAATGCGCGCCGAAATGGCGAAATATTTCGCAAAAGCCGAGGCCCGTGGTGAATTGCGTATCGAAGACCGGATATTAGCGGCGGATCAATTTGGAGAACTCTGCAAGGCAGATATATGGCCCCGTTTGATTTTTGGGGTCAGCAGATCCGTGACCGACGATGAAATCACACGTGTCGTCATCGGTGCCGTCGAAACCTTTATGGCGAGGTACGGCGCGTGAAGCGCAGATGTATTATCGCCATCATTGCGATGTCACTGGCGGCATGCAGCGCGACGGAGCCTGTTGAGACCACCTGCAACGCCGCGAATTGGCAGGACCTTGTTGGCCAACCCGAGGCGGCGGTGCATTCGGTACTGGGCAATCTGCGTATTATCCGAGATGGTGAACCGGTAACTGCGGATTTCAATCCAAACCGTTTAAATGCAGAAATTGATGCAAAGGGACATGTGCAAAGGTTCGCGTGTTACTGACAATACACCAAAAGGCGAAAGGAACTGCTCATGAGATTTATCATTTTCAGCCTGCTCATTCTGGGCGGATGCGGGGAAGTAGCAACGAACAATGCGGCAACCACACCGCGAACTTCGGGGGCAGATACATGTAACGCCGCAGCTTATGCGGGTCTGATCGGTCAAGACGCAGTAACGGCGTTGGCAGTGCCAGAACCAAAGCGTGAATACCGCATCGGGCAGCCTGTCACGTCGGATTACAATGCCCAGCGGGTCAACATCAAACTGGACGACACCGATATCATTGTCGCCATCGACTGCGGGTAACTCCAAAAAGTTATTTTTTGGGCGGGTTACCACCCGGTCGGGTAACCTCGCATTAGGCGGAGCGTTGGGACCGTATGCGATAGCTTTCAGTATTAATGGCGGATCTCACTCTTGATTTGCCGACCGAACGAGGCAACTGTCGGACCATGACACTGCACATCTCACCGACAAACGGACCTTCTGAGCGCGCGCCCGAACAAATCGCTTTTCATCGTACGGAGCTGGCTGTGATCTTGTCGCTTTATGGGCGCATGGTCGCCGCAGGCGAGTGGCGCGATTATGGCATATCCTGTTTGCGTGAGGTTGCGGTGTTCTCAGTGTTCAGGCGAACCGCCGAAATCCCACTTTATCGCATCGAAAAGCGGCCGAAACTGCGGGCAAAGCAGGGGATGTATTCTGTTATAAGCACTGGCGGGCAGGTGCTTCGGCGGGGGCATGATTTAAAATCCGTCTTGCGCGTGTTGGAGCGCAAATTGATCCGGGCGGTGGAGTAGCGTGCGAAACTGAAGCTGCATTTGAGACTGGCAGAGCGCCGGGATATTTAAGACCAAAAGAGTAGGGGATTGCCGGGCTAAATGCGACGATGTGCTGTTATGAGTCCGTCACCCTGATCCTCAATCCGTTTAATGGCGGCACTTATTGGTTCGTACACTACGGACATGGCATGGGAATTTGCATGGATCAGAGTATTCGGATCAATGACCAGCGCCACATGGCCTTTCCAAAACAACAGATCGTTGCGTTTGTAGGGCCCAGTTGCGGAGGTTCCAATCTGTTGCTGTAAGTCGCTGTCACCGGGGCAGGGAATGGCGCAGGCCAATAGCGCTGCTTGCACCAAACCGGAGCAATCAATGCCCCATCTGCTATTGCCGCCCCAAAGATATGGGGTGCCTAGAAACAGCGCGGCGATGGCGGCAGGATCAGTGGCGTGTATCGAGACTTCTGCAAGATGGGTTAGTGGCACATAACCCGCGGCTGTTCGCGCAAACTTGGCTGTTTGACCTTTAACATGCAGATGACTTGCGAAACTTAATGACAACAGATCGGGTGATTTGAAATCAGCACGTTCATACACATGTGTCGCGGGCGCGATGACCTTGTGGGTCGGCTGAGACATCGGAGCCAAGGCGGCGGGACGGACGTAGCCACAATATCCGTCTTTGTCAGCCTGTACGTATCTCCAGCCATCGAACGTGCCAAGAGCAACCACAGTATCCCCAAAGACCAGCTGCCTATCGCGCGGGCCATCTGGCGAACGGCAAAGGTCGGCAACCGGCAATGCAACTTGTGCAGGGCTCCGCCCGGTGACATGCGCTGGATCAGGCGTTGTGCGGGCGTCGCTCATAGTTTGAGCAGTTTTGGCAATGCCGCATAGATTGCGCGTGTTGCTTGGCCAACGCCGCCTTTTGGTCGGGCAGGCGCATCGTTGGGTTGCCTGCCGTAGATGTCAAAGTGTGCATAGCTGCTGTCGCTGACAAAACGGCGTAGGAATAGGGCGGCGGTGATGCAACCCGCAAACCCACCTTTCGGCGAATTGTCTAAATCCGCGATGCCGGGCTCGATCATGGTTTCATATGGAGTGTGAAATGGCATTCGCCAAACGGGATCAGCATTGTCTGCAGCTGCGTGTTCGAGCGAATTTACGAATGCTGAATCGTCGCTAAAATACGGCGCGAGGTCAGGACCGACCGCCACGCGTGCGGCTCCGGTCAACGTTGCCATTGAGATAATTTGATCTGGTTTTTCCTCATCCGCATATGCCAGAGCATCAGCCAGAACCAAGCGTCCTTCGGCATCGGTATTGTTGATCTCAACCGTCAACCCCTTGCGGGATGTCAGGATATCTTGCGGCCGATATGCATTGCCGGAAACCGAGTTTTCAACTGCCGGGATCAGCACCCTTAGTTGCAGTTTCAGACCTGTCGCCATGATCATATGCGCCAATCCCAGTACTGCTGCGGCCCCGCCCATATCCTTTTTCATCAATCCCATTGAGGCATCGGGTTTCAGGTTGAGCCCGCCCGTGTCGAAACAAACCCCTTTGCCCACAAGCGTCAGCGTTGGCCCGCCATCACCCCAGCGCATATCGATCAAACGCGGGGCCCTATCGGCGGCGCGGCCAACGGTGTGGATCATCGGAAAGTTCTGGCTTAGCAGGTCGTCACCCACGATCACCTCAAGTGATGCGCCATGTTGTTCAGCCAGATCACGCGCGGCTTGTTCAAGGTCAGGCGGCCCCATGTCCGACGCAGGGGTGTTGATCAAATCACGGGTGAGCATTTCGCCTGCAACCAGAGTCTCGATCTGCGCTACATCAACACCTCTTGGCGCGACAAGTCGTGCCTCCATTGCTGATTGTGTGCGGTATCGATCAAAGCGATAGCTGGACAAAAGCCAGCCGAGTGCTTCGTTTGCAATCTGATCGTCGGGTAGCCCACTGACGATATGATAATCGGCTTTTGGCAGTTTTGCAGCCGCGCCAGCAACAGCGAAACGTCCACGCCGTCGCGATGTTTCTGAGCCATAGCCAATAAGCGCAAGCGCGGGCTTCCCGCTGTTATCGCTAACCGCTAATGCTTGACCAAGTTGGCCCGTAAACCCATAAGCCTCCACCGCGTTTTTGGTCGTTGCTGATTGATCGCTTAGCCAAGCCTCAAGGACATCCTCCTCAATAATGTGTAACGGAATGGCGGAATCGGTTTGGGCAGCAAAGGTTGCGGACATATCGGGCCTTTCGGGCTGTTGGCTCTTTTGGCCAGCCTAGCCGTTCTTGTGGCACCCGCAAGTCGTCAGATGCTGATGTCTTGCATGTCCCAGATTGCTGTAAGAGACCGTTCCCCAATCCGCAGGAGCCGAGACAGGGTGGCTGCAAGCGCGTTGGTATCGCTGGCGTCTATGCACTGCATCACATCCGCCGCAACCTGTGACAACCGCTGCATGCCAATTTGATCCGCTATGGCGATCAAAGATCGTGTATTTTTGCGCAGCTCCGGCCATGACTGAGCCCGATAAAGCCGATTACAATGCGACATTCTGAGCGCCAATTCTTCAAGTGCGCGACACACAACATCCTCTGCGCCCGCTTCACCCAACTGCGAATACAGCGCACCCAACCGTTCCTGATCAACTTTGACTTGCTCCATCGGCCTAATTTGCAACACTTGCATCGTTTCTCACCCTTTGTTCAGCCCCCACGACAGGTCTGCACTATGTCTTGAACAAGTATTCAAATGATTGAGGCGCAAACGGATTTTCCCTCGAATTGTCACAGAATTTGAGGTATCGCAGAGGCAACAGATCAAAGGAACGGGGCCGAAATGAATAAGGCAAAGCCACTGCCAGCATATTTGCTGCAACGCTATCATGGATGGAAAGCAACGGGATATGCAGACAATCAATCGTGGTATCGCCGTCTGGCCGCCGAAGGTCAGCGGCCCCGTGCGATGGTGATCTCTTGTTGTGACAGCCGGGTGCATGTGACGTCGATATTTGGCGCGGATCAGGGTGAATTTTTCATTCACCGTAACATTGCCAACCTTGTGCCACCTTATCAGCCAGACGGTGATCACCATGGTACGTCTGCTGCGGTCGAATATGCGGTGCGTGTATTGAAAGTCGCGCATTTGATAGTGCTGGGGCATTCAAATTGTGGTGGTGTTCAGGGGTGCATTAATATGTGTAAGGGCAAGGCACCTGAATTAGATGCAAAAGACAGTTTTGTAGGGCGCTGGATGGATATCCTGCGGCCCAAATATGATGTGGTCGCGAATATTGAGGATGCAGGTGAACAACAGCATCAGCTTGAGAAACACGCGGTTATGATATCGTTGGAAAACCTGATGACCTTTCCGTGGATTGAAGAAATGGTGCAGGCGGGCGACTTGAGCCTGCATGGGCTGTGGACCGATATCGGGGAAGGCGGGCTTGAGCACTACCTTCCTGAAAGTGAGCGTTTCGTTCCGATTTGACTTGTCCAAAGGTATGATCATACTAAATGAACGATAGTTCAATTAAGGAACAACCATGGATCAGATCGTATCGCTTGCAGCGACCAACTTGCTTTCGCCCATTATCCTCAGCTTTGTACTTGGTGTGTTTGCGGCATTGGCGCGATCAGATCTGAGCTTTCCCGAAGCGGTTGCCAAGGGCATGTCGATCTATCTGTTGTTCGCCATCGGTTTTAAGGGCGGTGTAAGTGTTGCGAACCACGGCGTTGATCTGACGCTGGCACTGTCGTTATTGGCGGGAATGGTACTATCGGCGGCGCTGCCGTTGATTGCATTTGCGCTTTTGCAGGTGATGACCGGTCTTAGCCGGTTGGATGCGGCTGCCGTCGCGGCGCACTATGGCTCAATATCTATCGTGACTTTTGTGGCGGCAACATCCGTTCTGCAAAGCAGTGGCATTGCTTCCGAAGGCTATATGGTTGCTGTCGCCGCCGCGATGGAGGCACCTGCGATCCTGTCGGCACTGTGGCTGATATCGCGTGGCGGGAATAATGCACGGCGAATGGATGGCGACCTATTGCGTGAGATCATGTTGAACGGGTCTATCGTTTTGTTGGTGGGCGCCTTTGTGATCGGCGGTATTACCGGGGCTGATGGGTTGGCAAAGATCGAGAGCTTTATCGTGTCGCCGTTTCAAGGTGTGCTGTGCCTTTTCCTGCTCGATATGGGGCTGGTGGCGGGCCGTGGCCTGCGCAGCGGTGTTGCCGTGATGCGGCCCGGAGTGTTGGCATTTGGGGTCTTGATGCCACTGATCGGGAGCGTTGTGGGGCTGGGTGCGGGGTTGTTGCTTGGCCTCAGCACCGGGGGCGTTGCCCTTTTCATGGTGCTGAGTGCATCGGCGTCCTATATTGCCGTACCTGCGGCAATGCGCGTGGCACTGCCAGAGGCGAATCCGTCGATCTACCTGACGTTGTCGCTGGGTGTGACGTTCCCATTCAACCTGACGCTCGGCATACCGCTTTATGTCGCCGTTGCTGCAGCAATGACAGGAGGCTGATCTGATGGATACCCACAAAGCAAAACGTGTCGAAATCACCATTGAATTGGTGATGCAGTCCCGCTTGACGGACGCGATGAAAAAGGCGGGCGTCACTGGGTTTACTGTGTTGCCGGTTCTAGGTGGATCAGGGCGATCAGGTGAATGGAGCAGGTCCGGCCAAGTCAGTCGTGCAAGCGGCATGGTTCAGGTGGTGTGCATCATTCGACCAGAGCGCTTGGACGCCCTGCTTGAAGAAGCGTTTGCGGTGGTTGAACGTCACATAGGTGTAGTCACCGTGACCGATTGCGATGTGCTGCGGGCAGAACGGTTCTGATCAGGGTTGCCAAAACAGCGCCTCGCCATCCGGCCAATCCATATCCACGGTCACGCGCACGGTTTTCTTTTCGCCCGGGCCCAACTCAAGCGACCAAACGCTGACGCCACGCTTGTTCTCAAAATCAGTTTCGGTTGGGGCGGGCGTGGTGCGGACTTTGACGCTCAGGTCTTCCTGCTCGGCAAAGGGTAAGGCAAAGATTGTTTGAACTGTCTCAGTTGTATTGAGCAAGTTCTCAACGGAAAACTCCATCTCTTGATTGCGCGTGCTGCTGGTTGACAGGAAACCCCGATCTCCGGTGTTGTTATCAAGCAAAGCATATTCCAGCCGCAGCCCTTCGAGCGCGCCAAAGCTGACCTCGGCCTGTGCGCCCGCTGGGATTAATTCGAACGGGATGCGCCCGAGGAATATACCATCGCGTGACACTGACGCCTGACCGGGCAAAAACGGCTCGGTCGTGTTGTTGGTAAACTCGCCCATCAAGAAAGCCGTCTGATCGAAACGCGGTGCGGCACGGTTGAATTCGCGCGCATCGAACACGAAATCATCGAGCGACAGGATCACCTTGCCATTCGGCGCCACACTGATTGCGCGGGGGTAATCGTAAGTGACAGACAGCCCTTCAATCACCGCAGAGGCCGCCACGATCACAAGTTCCTCCAAGACGGGTGAGGGGGCGGAAGCCCGTTCCAACCCTTCTGTTGCATCGGATTCTGCCTGCAAGGACGAACGGCCATACCCCGCCTTTCCTTTTGGCGCAATCTGGGCCAGCGAGGGATAGGGCGCCGTCGGAACCACCTGTGCGAAAGGGTTGGCAGTGGATAACGTCAGCGCGACGTTCGACCATGCCTCGGAGGTCCATTGTCCCAACACAACCTTGCGGGACATTGCGATCTGCGCAGGGTCGCCACGCTTCAGGTTCAGATCATAATCGGCCTCCCAGCCTGCATTAGAGATGAGCGTGTCGAGGGTCAGTTCAACCGGACCGGCAGCACTTGCTTCAACCGAAATTGCCAACATATCCACATCACCGACAGGCAAGGCTAGGCCCGAAAGATCGCGTTCAGCCTGTGCCAGTGCCTTTGCTGCGTCATCTCGTGCCTCGGTGATGCCACGCAGCGCCGCCTGCGCCTCCAGCTTTGCAACAAAGGCTTGCGAAATTTGTTCCGCCACCATGTCACTGGCGCCGTGCAAAGCATCTGGATCGGTGATCGTTTGGCTGGCGCCACTTAACGTGCGCAGATAGGCAATTTTCTGTTCCTGACCCTGAACCACCGCCTGTCCTCGTGCCACAGCATGATCATGGGTTCGCACGGCGTCGCGTGCCGCTTCGACCCGATCCTGCGCTGCGTGTTGTTCAGACGTGAGAATCAAATTCGCATCGGTCAAATATCCAGGCAAAACTTGCAACGCACCCAAAGCGATCCCACCGGGTATATCAAGACGCGGCGGTCCATTGTCGCGCCCGTTCGCATCATAGGGGATCAATATCCGGTGTTGCCCTTCTGGTAGGTCGACCGAAAATTTCCGGATGACAGTCGCGCCTCGGGGATAGACGGTAACGTCAGTCACGGGTGCTGAGATCAGGAAATCCTCGGCCCACACGGGGCTTGTTTGAACAAGAGCGACAACGGCGGCAGCGGTGAAAACCGATACGCGGGTGAAATGCGTAGACATGTGCGATTCCTTCAAACGGGTCTATAGTCAGACTGCACGTCCGCATCGCAAAGAAAAAGGGGGAACCGTCCGGCTCCCCCAAAACTGCCGAAACCCCTGAAGAGGATCAGCCTTTTTTCAAACACTCGCGGCCCAGCAACTCAGCGATTTGTACAGCGTTCAACGCGGCACCCTTGCGCAGGTTATCGCTGACACACCACATGTTCAGGCCGTTATCAATCGTGCTGTCCTGACGGATGCGGCTGACGAAAGTTGCGAAATCTCCAGCGGCTTCAACGGGTGTGACATAGCCACCGTCCTCACGCTTGTCGATAACCATGATGCCGGGTGCTTGGCGCAGGATGTCGCGGGCTTCGTCTTCGTCCAGGTGATCTTCGGTTTCGATGTTGATCGATTCGCAGTGACCGACGAAGACAGGAACACGCACGCAAGTGGCCGTGACCTTGATCTTAGGGTCGACGATCTTTTTCGTTTCTACCATCATCTTCCACTCTTCCTTAGTATCACCGGAATCCATGAACACGTCGATATGCGGGATCACGTTAAACGCGATCTGCTTGGTGAACTTGCTCGGTGGCACTTCGGATGTCGGATTATAGATCGACTTGGTCTGATCCCACAATTCATCGGCGCCTTCTTTGCCGGCACCAGACACAGCCTGATAGGTGCTGACCACGATACGCTTGATGGTTGCGCGGTCATGCAGTGGCTTCAGGGCCACAACCATCTGTGCGGTTGAGCAATTGGGGTTGGCGATGATGTTTTTCTTGGCATAGCCGTGGACAGCCTGAGGGTTAACCTCTGGCACGATCAGTGGCACGTCGGAATCATAGCGATACAGTGACGAATTATCGATGACCACGCAGCCAGCTTTAGCAGCAGCGGGTGCATATTTTTTCGTCGCATCAGAACCGACGGCAAATAACGCCATGTCCCAGCCCGTGAAATCGAACGTATCGAGGTCCTTCGTCTTGAGTGTCTTGTCGCCAAAGCTCACTTCCGTGCCAATGGAACGACGGCTGGCCAAGGCCACAATCTCTTCCACAGGGAACTGGCGCTCGGCCAGAATGTTCAGCATTTCGCGGCCCACATTGCCAGTGGCACCTACGACGGCGATCCGATAACCCATCTGATTTCTCCAATTTTGATGTGTGATGGTCGCTGCCCTTTAGCGCGGTTGCGCGGTAAGGGAAAGGCCCGGATGCGGCTTACTTCCTGCTGTCTTGGCTGAATAAATAGACAATCAAACCCAAACCAAGGAACACAGCAAAAAGAATAAACACGTTTACATAGGCATCCCCTGCAAATTCACCGCCGAGTGAATGGGCATAAACTTTGCCAGAGGCGAATTGCAGCAAGCCGACCCCACCGATGCTAAAGAGGTTAAGCATGGTCACACCACGCCCGATCAGATGCGGCGGTAGAAAGCTGCGCCCGTGCGCCATAAGCACAGGATAGGTAGCCCCGAAAAACCCGATTGCGCACATCATCGCAATCGCCAAACCCGCTGACTGCGAGGGAAGTAAGATCAATATGACCGCTGCTACCAACGCTGCAAAACTGCCCAAGGCGATCATCCATTTACGAGATTTCAACGCCTTATCAAGCGGTCCATACACCAAAGTGCCCGCAATCATTGCAATGCCCATCAAGAGCGTGGCACGCCCGATTGTTCCGGTATCAGCGCCAAAGACATCAGCGAGGTATGGCCCAATCCAAAGGCCACGCACGGCACCGGAAATCGCATAGCTTACGCCAATCAATGGAAAGATGAACCACAAAGCCTGCAAGCGAAACAATTCCATCAGGGACCCTTTTGCCTCGCCAATTACTTTCTTTGGGTCATTGACCAACAAGAGGGTTCCCAGCGCTACTGTTGCCGAAACAGCCCCCAAAGCCCAAAGGGCCGCACGCCAGCCAATTGTCTCAGCGGCGAGCGCCATGGGATAGGACGCCACTAGATTCCCAACGCTGCCAAGCCCCACCATAAGGGATGCCAGAACCGCAAATTGAGCAGGCGGGTAATCACGGGCGAAGATGTAGTAAGACGCCATCAACACCGGGGAACAGCCCACGCCGATCAATGCCATTGCGATGTTTATGTGGGCTGCCGATGTGGCCAGCGCAAAGATCGCCGCCCCACCACCGCCCCCCAACAGCAACAGCCATGCTGCCGTGCGCCGGGGGCCAATGGTATCAAGTGCCCAACCCACGGGGATCTGCATGGCAGCAAAAGCCAGAAACCACATACCTGAGGCAAAGGCCAAGTCATCGGGCGTTGCGCCGATATCAAGGGATAAGACAGGGGCCAACACGGCAAGAAAAGCGCGAAAGAACTGGCTGAGCACATAGGCCAGCCCCAAAAGCAGGATACCCGTATTCATTCTTGGGTGGCTTTCCATTTCGCTGCAAGGCTGCGAGATGCTTGGCCAAGCAGCAGACTGTCCGCGCCAACCGCAACAAACTGCGCGCCTGCATGTAAGGCATTATGGGTCACATCATCATTGGTCGACAGGATACCCGGCGCCTTGCCCGCCGCCGCAATCCGGCGCAGCGCATCCATGATCTTGCCCTGAACATCCGGGTGCAAGGAATTGCCCATGTGTCCCATATCCGCTGCTAGATCAGCTGGGCCAATAAACACGCCATCGATCCCATCAATGGTTAGAATCTCATCAAGTGCGGCAAGACCTTTTAGGCTTTCGACTTGAACCAACAGACAAATCTGCGCGTCTGCGGTGTTGCCGTAATCGGTGATCTGCGCAAAGGCAGATGCGCGGGTCAGCGCGTAACCGACACCGCGATCACCATGGGGCGGATAGGTCACATCACGCACTAACTGCCGTGCCTGATCTGCACTATCGACCATCGGAACCAAAACGGTTTGCGCCCCGGCATCCAATACCTGTTTCATCATGTAGGTTTCGCCAGTGGGCACTCGGACAACAGCATGGCTTGGGCTGGCTTCCAGCACTTGAAGTTGAGCGAGGATTGAACGCAGATCATTTGGCGCATGTTCGCCATCAATCACCAACCAATCAAACCCGGCAGTTCCCATCAATTCTGTGCTGAACGTATCCGCAAGACCAAGCCAACAGCCAAAAACGGTCTCACCCGCGCGTAGGGCTTTCTTGAACAGATTGATCGGTGCTGGCATTGGTCTGATCCTCGGTCTGGGTGTCATCGCACCCTAGACATGGATTGTCAGAATTGGCCAGAGGCGCATCATCGCTGCAGGCCTGTTCGGCAATCGGGGTTTTCTTGTCCAACGCATCCAGAATGTGCGCACTGACACGCTTGCCAATACTGCGGTTAATTCCGGTGGCGTCGATGGGTTTGGCCACCTGTACAATACTGGTCGCACCCGGTGTTTTCAGGATACCGTCTGCGATCATCGTGCGAAACACCTCTGCCGCCACATCGGGACTAAGGCGCAGATGTCGCGCCAGAAATTCCGCACTGCATTCGTTCTGCGCACGGGCGATCAAACGCGCCCATGCGTAGATGCCAGCAGGCACAACGGGCGCAGTTGTAGCCGCGACTGGCGCAACGACGGGCAGCGTGGGCAAGGCGCCCAGAGCGGCCAGTGAAGTGTTGAATTCGCGTCGGTTCATGGTGGTCATATAGGGGTTAGGTGGCATATTGCGATATTGAGCGGGCATATTTGAAGAACAATGAAGCGTGATCAGCGCATCTTAGATAACCTTGATCACGTCCTTGTCGATGGCCAGCATATAGCCACGACGAGCGATATTCTTGACCAATAATTCCGCGACGATCTGATTGCCAAGCGTATCACGCAACCGCTTGATCCGTGTCGCACCTGCGGCCTCGTCACAGTCAGCGGCGTTGCGGCCAGATATCACACCTTCGATCTCGGAACCTGACATCACGTCATCGTCCATACGTGCCTCGGCCAACACCGACATGGTTTCCATCGCAGCGTCAGTCAGCTTGAAACCAAGGTTGTTCAGGTAAACAGTGTTTTCCTCACGGCTGATCAATAGCGAGTTCACCTGAATGCCGACACGCTCAATTTGCGCCATACGACGGTTGAAGCCAATCAGCATGACCAGAAACACCATCGCAGCGATCAGCATTGCCGTGGCGAACACCAACAGCACCATGATCACCACACGGTAGCCAGAAAGTGTGTCGGAAAACGCGGTGCCCGATTGCGCCAGAATTTCCAGCAACTTGATCTCTGCACCGCTGGTCAGATCGTCATTTTCGATGAAAATACGCTCAACTTGTGCATTGAAAACGTTCGCGTCGGGCAACGCCCAAAACAACACCGCAACGCCGATCACAAGCACAGCGATGATGGCGGCAATGCCACCACCGACAAAACGCCCACCAACGCGGCGCATATCAGAAGCGGAGGTAGTTTGGTCCTGCACTGTCTCTCCTTTGAGCCAAACCTTCGTCGCCGAACACCGACAAAACATTCAGCAACGTCCAGCCCTGTGCGGCAAGTCGTTCGGCCAATTCAGTCCGCGCAGCACCAGCGTCGCAGGCACCATTCAATTGTGCCACACCATAATGCAGGCGCAATGGATTGTCTTGCTTGGCCTTATAGTCGGCATAGCAATTGGCCGCCGAAGCGGGCAGGGCCAAGCCAATGGTCACGGCCATCAAAAGGGAAAGCGTTACGTTTTTCATAAATACGTTTTGCGCCTTTGACCGTTGATATTCAATATCGAAACTGCGCAAGCGTGACTGCTATTGGATAACAGGGCAGTGTTATTGCCTGTCTAGCCGCCCTCAGCCCAGATTGATCCCATGACGACCCACCGCGCCGCTCACATCGTCTGGTGCGCTCACTCTGAAAGGATCAATGCCATGTACCGCAGATTTATCGCCACCGTTGCAGCCGCCTCAATCGCAATCACCGCATTTGGCGCAGTACCAGCACGCGCCGATGACCGGGATGTTGCCCGCGCCTTGGCGGTCATTCTGGGCGCCGCCGTTGTCGGCAAGATCATACATGACAACAAAAAGGAGAAAGAGCGCGCTGTGACTCGCCGCAGGGCCGCCCCGGTATATGAAGCACCGCGTCATGAGCCACGGTATATTGAACCACTGGCACCGCGCCCATTGCCCCGGCATGTGCGCAACAAAAAGCTACTGCCAGCCCAGTGCTTCCGCAGCTATGAAACCCGCCGTGGCACCGTCCGAATGTTCGGTCGCCGCTGCCTAAAGAACAACTTCCGCCACGCAAACACTCTGCCGCAACACTGCAAGGTGCGGATCAAAACCTACGATGGCCGTCGCACTGGCTATCAGGCCCGGTGCTTGCGTGACGCCGGATACCGATTGGCGCGCAGGTAATCCTGCCGCTGATCCGGGCGGCACGTCCCTGCGGCCCGGAGCGGAAGGGAAAGATGTTCGGGCGTCTTTCCCTTCCATATTTCTTAATGAGTTGACGACGTTGCAGACGGTCCAAGCCTTGCGGTTTGGACCGTCTTGCGTTTTGAAGGCGGCATGAAACCAGACTTTGAATTTGAACGCGCCGCCCATGCGCGTGGATTTGCCCGCGTTGCAGGTGTTGATGAGGTTGGGCGCGGACCTTTAGCTGGACCTGTGACAGCCGCTGCTGTTGTGTTGGACCCGTCAAATATTCCCGAAGGTCTGAACGACTCCAAGAAACTGACCAAGAAAGCGCGCGAACGGTTGTATGATGAGATCATGCAGGTTGCCGATGTCAGCATCGCACATGCGACTGTCGAGGAAATCGAAGAGCTGAACATCCTGCGCGCCAGTCACCTTGCCATGATCCGGGCATTGGACGGGCTAAAACAAGGGGCGGATTATGCGTTGATCGACGGCAACATGGTGCCGCGTGGTTTGACGCTGCCAAGTGAGACAATCATCAAAGGTGACGCGCGTTCACAATCAATTTCGGCGGCCTCGATTATGGCTAAAATATGTCGGGATTGTGTCATGTTGTCCTTGGCGCAACAGCATCCCGGATATGGTTGGGAAACCAACATGGGATACGGGTCCAAAAGACACATGGAGGCGTTGCAAAATCTGGGCGTAACCCCACACCATAGACGTTTGTTCAAACCGGTCCACAAGATGTTGTATCAAGAAAAAAACTTAAGCAATTGATTCAAAAAAGAAATTGACCGCGAATCGTCTTTGACTCATCCTGATCCTCAACCAATGAGCACAAAATGTGCCGGGGACAGAGGCAGATATATGAAGACGATGACTAAGGGCGCAGACGCGCTTCCCTTGAATACCATCCTTGCGGGAGACTGCATTGAAGCGATGAATGCGCTCCCAGCGGAGAGCATTGATCTGATCTTTGCCGACCCACCCTATAATCTACAACTGCGTGGCGATTTGCACCGCCCCGACAACTCTAAAGTTGATGCGGTCGACGATGAGTGGGACCAGTTTGACAGTTTTGCCATTTACGACAAGTTCACCAAAGCCTGGCTCAAGGCTGCACGTCGTTTGCTCAAGCCCAATGGCGCAATCTGGGTCATTGGCAGTTACCATAATATTTTCCGTGTTGGTGCGGCATTGCAGGACCAAGGGTATTGGATTTTGAATGACGTGGTCTGGCGCAAATCCAACCCGATGCCGAACTTTCGCGGCAAGCGTTTTACCAATGCGCACGAGACAATGATCTGGGCGGGGAAAGACGAGAGCGCGAAATACACCTTTAACTACGAAGCTCTAAAAGCCTTGAACGAAGGCATCCAGATGCGCAGCGATTGGGTTTTGCCGATTTGCACAGGCCACGAGCGCTTGAAAAATGATGAGGGTGACAAAGCGCACCCGACGCAAAAACCAGAAAGCCTTTTGCATCGTGTGTTGATCGGATCGACCAATCCCGGTGACGTGGTGCTTGACCCGTTCTTTGGAACAGGAACGACCGGAGCGGTCGCCAAGATGCTCGGGCGTGATTTCATCGGGATTGAGCGGGAAGAATCATATCGCAAGGTTGCGGAAAAACGCATCGGTAAGGTGCGGAAGTTTGATAAAGAAGCGTTGCAAACCACCACTTCGAAACGCGCCGAACCGCGCGTGCCGTTTGGACAGTTGGTCGAACGTGGCATGCTGCGTCCGGGCGAAGAGTTGTTTTCCCTCAACGGGCGCTACAAAGCCAAAGTGCGTGCAGATGGCACATTGATTGGTGCGGATGTAAAAGGATCAATTCATCAGGTCGGGGCCGCATATGAAAAAGCCCCCAGCTGCAATGGCTGGACATACTGGTGCTACAAAAAAGAAGGCAAACGGGTGCCAATCGACATCTTGCGCCAACAGATCAGGGCCGAAATGGCCAACTGACTTAACGAAATTCGAACACCGCCGGTGCCTGCGGCCTTCCACATGAAGGTTCGTCTATTATGGCACTTACCTTAGCCCCGCCTTTTGGCGGGGCCTTTTTTTGTTGTTGTATGCTTGTTTCCTCAATTCATCTTTCTGCGACGCTTTGATCCCAATTTTAGTGCCGCATGGATATATCGTGCATCGAACTCACCCTTGTTAAGCACATAGGTAACACCTGCCGCTGCGGCTTTTTCCCACATGAATGGCGATGGCCAGTCGCTGATCAAGATGATCGGAATGTCGGCAAGATGCGCATCGCGGGATAATTCGAGGGCAAAGTTCGCGCCTAATCCATCGGGCAAGTTATTATCCAACAAGATCAAAGACACCTTAGATCGAGACAATGCCACCCGTGCAGAGTGAAGCGTGTCGGCGAATTCGACCTTCATCTCTCTCACGTTCTTATTGATCACACGGGTCAGTTTTTCGCGGCCAAATTCGCTGTCTTCAACGATAAGACAAGTTGGCTGCGACCTGCTGCGAGTCACGTTTGCCTGCTTGAACATTTGTACCCCTTCTGAAAACAGCCCAACTCTGACCTGCCAGAAAAAGTTTAAGATACCGTTTCAAAAGCTACCGGGGCATCGGTGTCGTGCCTTTGTTATAAGGCCGCCAATCGGCGATTTCGGGATAATACATATCACGCCAGTTGCGTACGCGTGGGTTCATGATCCGCCGCCACAATGGTGGCCACATCGCGGCCATAGTCATCACTGGATAACCAAACGGCAGTTGCGGTGCCTGGCCCACGCCGTAGGTCTGCAGCACCGGAAAACGCCGATCCGGTTTGTAATGATGGTCTGAATGCCGTTGCAAATTGATCAACAACCAGTTGGATGCCCTATGTGCCGCATTCCAAGAATGGCGTGGGTGTACGTGTTCATATTTCCCGTCACCCAGATGTTTGCG